>DATJFF010000104.1:0-29785 GCA_035495795.1 Vicinamibacterales bacterium | reverse complement strand
TCAGCAGGAAGTCCTGGTAGCTCATTTGCAGGAGCTGCCGTTTCTTCTCCACGTCGGACTGGCCCGCCATGTAGTCCGGCTGGTCCTTGCTCTGGAGGCGAGCGAGGTCTCCACGAACCTGGTCGGACACCGGAGCCTTTGCGAGGAACTCGCGCCACTGCTCGGACGTGGCGTTCCCTCCGGGTGAACCGACGACGAGCCGATCCTCCCCGAATTTCTCCTTCGGGAAGAACACGGCGTTCTTGAGCCCCATCCGCTGATACGTGCCCCGATCGTGCTCGGTCTCACGTTCGAACCGATCGATGTCGATGCCGATCCGCCGCAGCAGCCCCATCGCGATGTCGCTGTACTGCTGCGGCGACTCGATGTTGAGCGTGCCGCCGTTCAGCATCAGCATCCGGCCGTCGTGGCTGAACTCGTTGCGCTTGGCGTGGCCGCCGAAGTCGTCGTGGTTGTCGAGCACCAGCACACTCGCGTTGGGCCCGACCGCGGCACGGAAGTAATGCGCCGCCGCAAGGCCGCTGATCCCGCCGCCGACCACCACGAGGTCGTAATGTTCGCCGGTGTCGGTGGCTGCGTCTTTCCATCCGCGCGCGTCGCGGACGCGGTGCATCGCCTCGAACGACCCGGCATGGCTGCCGCGCATGCCGGTGGACGCGGGCGGGTAATAGGCAGGGTTCGCCGTTGCCGCGGTTCCGGTCTGCGCGCCGGCGGCCTGGCTTGCCGCCTCGGCCAGCGACGGCGCCGCCATCGCGCCGCCAACACCAACTGCGACACCGTTCAGGAAGTCCCGGCGGCTGATGGAGCTGGTCATCCCAATCTCGCGATCGGTATTCATCGTCACGCCCCGTCTATCTGCGTCATCTGCGCCATCTGCGTCATCTGTGGTCACGACAGTCCGCGGCTGAGGAGAATCTCCTGGACGGCGCGGTGCGCTTCGTCGAACGCCTGGTTCGTGAACGCCGCCGCGCCCGCGTCGGAGTTGGCAATCGTCACGCGGCCGAAGCGCTGGCGGCCAATCACGTGCGGCCGCTGCTCGGGCGGCACGTCAGGGTCGGCGAGCGTGTCGTAGGTGTAGGCATAGCCGTCCGGCCAGCGATTGACGGCCATGCCAACGATGTCGGCGGCGGGATCGAAGCCGGTGCCGGCCAGCATCCGCGCGAACTGGCGGCGGATGGCCAGCTCGAAGTCCTGGAACGTCATCGTCCGCAACTCCTGCTGGCCGAGGCGATTCTGCTCTTTGCGCGGCAGCCCCGGCTTGTTCGGGTTGCGCACCATGTGGACGACGATCGGTTCGTCCGGTGTGGTGACGCCCTGGTAGCCGCCAACCGTCGTGCCGGGATCGAGGCTCGCGCTCGGGTGATACATGCCCGGCGAGCTGATGCTGGCCACGCCGAGCTGCTTGAACGCGGACCAGCGCCGGAGCAGCACGTTCGTATAGAGCATCGGCACCTTCACCGAGTAGGCGAGCGCCTGCCGCTGCTTGTCCGGCAGTTCCGGCATCAGCTTCGGGATCATCGCGTTGTAACAGGCCAGGATCACGTTGCTGCCGCGCACTTCGTGCATCTTGCCGTCGCGCAGGTAGGCGACGCGAACGGCGGTGGCGCTGTCGGCCGCACCGTCGTGAGCGACCCGCGCCACCGTGCTGTTCAAGCGAATGCGAACGCCGGCCGACGGCTCATCGAGCTTCTCGTAGGCCACTACCGCCTTGCCGACGGTATTCACGTCGAGCGGCCCTGGTAGTGCCTTCGGCACGAGGCGCGAGACCAGCATCCGGGCAATCGACGCGTTGCCATCCGGGAAGTGGAACGTGTAGCTGCCTTGCCGGAACTGCTCCTCCTTCGGCAGGCCGAGCCCGTCGAATCCGACAGAGCCGCGCCGCGCCGCTTCGAGCGCCGGGGTCGTGTCCACCCGCTTGTTGTTGCGGCCGCCCTGGCCGAGGAAATACGGCAGCGCGTCGGGGCTCATCTTCGCGTGCTTGAGCAGAAAGTCCTGGTAGCTCATTCTCTCGAGCTTGGCCATCTTCTGCTCGACCGTCATCCCGGTCATGTAGTCGGGGTTCTCGCCGTGCAGGCGAATCAAATCCTTGCGCGCCTGGTCGGAGACCGGAGCCTTCGCAAAGAACTGGTCCCACGGGAGGCGCCCGGTGCCGACGACCAGCCGATCCTCGCCGAAATGCTCCTTGTCGAAGAACGTGCTCGGACCAAGGTTGTGGGTCTCGAACAGCACGCGATTGGTGACGGTGCTGTTCTTCGTGACGTCGATGCCGAGATCCTCGACCAGCCGCTTCGCCATGTAGCTGTAGGGATACGGCGTGGCAATGCTCATCGTGCCGCCGAACGACAGGTAGGTGCGGCCGTTGTAGACGAACTCGTTGCGCTTGGCGTGGCCGCCGAAGTCGTCGTGGTTGTCGAGAATCAGCACCTTCTGGTTGGCGCCGAGGGCCCGCTGCCAGAAATACGCCGCCGAGAGCCCGGACAGACCGCCCCCGACAATGACCAGGTCGTAGGTTTCTTTCGTGTCGACGTCGATGCCGGGGTACTGGCTGTACTTGCCCGAGTCGATGGCGCCGAAATGCTGAATCGCCTCGGGATACTGCCCCCGCAGCCCGATTCGCCGTGGCGGGTATGCGTCTGCGGCGGCCGCCTGCGACGTTTCCGCGGCTTCGACGGCCGCGACCGACCGCGCCGCATACAGGCTGCCGATGCCGACGGCGACGCCGTTCAGGAAATCGCGGCGGTCGATCCGCCGGTCCATGCCGAGATCGCGGAACTCGTTGCGCTCGCTCATCGTGGGCCTCTCGTGTCCGAACCGCGCCGCGGTCAGTCGTTGCAAGTGACGAGCTTGTTCGTGGCGTGCCCGGCGTAGGAGACAACCTTCCAGCCGTCCTTGTCCTTGCCGAACAGATAGGTGATGCCGCTTTCGGAGATGACGCTGCCGTCCTTGCGATAGCGCTTGAATGTGCCGCTCGCGATCGCCGCGCCCGGGTTGAGCACGCAGACCACCGGGTTGGCGAACTCGGACTTCGCCCATCCCTGCTCGAGCAGGCGCTTCAGCGACGCGTCGAAGCGCTTCGTCACGTCGGCCGACGTCTGGTCCACCTCGATGCCGTTGGCGCCGAGCTGCATCCAGGGCGTGTGGTAGACCTGGGTCCCGAGCGCGGTCATGTTGTGCTCGGTAAACAACCGGTAGTAGGTGTGCACCGCCTCGGTGACTTCTTTCTTCACCTTCGCGATATCTGCGGAGGTCATCGCGCCCTGCTGAGCCGCCGCGGGGGCGGCGAGCAGGCAGAAGGCGAGGGCAAGTGCGGGCATCCGGCGCGACATGTCGATCCTCCAGGGAAAACCGCAAATTGGGGTCCTGTCCCCACTGCGGTCAGATGGTGAACAATCGGCCGGACAATCGCATAGCCCGATCGTCGAAGTCAAACGCCTCGCCGACGAACCCCTCGATCGCCCGGCGCAGCCGCACGCCTGGCCGGCGCGACCGGAGTCTACGCAATCGATTCCGGCTCCATCACCCGCTCGACCACCTTGCCGTCGACCATGCTGACGTAATAGCACTTCGAGCCGGCCTTGGTTGAGACGACGCGCTTTACCTCGTTGTCCTCGAAGTAGAGGCCGGCGTCGTTGTCGCATGCGTAGCCAGGCTTCATCTGCCCGGCGGCAATCAGGCGCTGGTAGGTGGGACGGCGATCCTTCTCCGCGTCGTAGTGCGGCGAGTGGCTGCCTTTCAGGAACCCCAGGCAGTCCACCTTGCTGAGCTCCTTCGGACGCGAGTCGGTGGTCCCCTCCTCGAACCAGCAGAGCGAGCCGGCGCTGGCGCCGCCCAGCACGATGCCGCGATCCCACGCCTGCCGGAGGATGACGTCGATCCCCTGCGCCTTCCAGATCGCCTGCTGATTGAGCGTGTTGCCGCCCGAGCAGACGATGCCGTCGACGTTGAGGAAGACGTCTTCCCAGCTGCGATTCTGGCGGGTGCTGGCGATGAAGCTGATCTGGTGCGAGGCTTCGACCTCGAGCGGCGCGCAGGTCTGGTACCACGAAATGATCCCCTGCGGGGAATCGGCGGAGGCAGTGGGCAGGTACAGCAGCTTCGGCCGCGGCTTGCCGGTGAGCTGGGCCATGTAGCGGACGAACAGCGTGTTGTAGTTGCCGCCGGCGATCAGAACCTTGCGCGTCCCGGCGCCCGTTCGCGCCTGCGACGTCGCGCCGCTCGGCGCAGCCCCGAGCGCCGTCTGGCCGATCGCGCTGCCGGCTGCACCCAGAGCGGAGGTGACGAGAAACTCTCTGCGTTTCATGCGCGCGATTCTAACCCTACGCCCCGGTCCGGCCGCTGCTTCGGCCAGCGGTCCGTTCCCCCGTCTAGGCTGCCGGAGTGAGCCCGTGCCGGCGCATCAGGTCGGCCATCCTGGCCCGGTCCGGCGGACCGCCGGCTGCCGCGCCCAGAATCTCGGCCGCCTCGCGGAAATACTCTGGCCCGATGGCGGCCGGCGAGATCACGCAGAGCGCCTTCACGTCCAGCGGGCCGGCGTTGTCGAACCGATGCACCGCGCCGCGCGGGATGCAGAGCGCCTGGCCGGGGCCGACGTCAATCGGCTGGCCGTCGACCGTCCAGGTGAGGACGCCGTCGATCCCGTAGATCGTCTCCTCGTAGTGATCGTGGCTGTGAGCGGGCGCGATCAGGCGCTGAGCGGCAGGAACGGTGAGCTCGAACACGGCGACGCTGCCGGTCGCGTCCTGGCCGGTGATCAGGAAGCGGACCGCGAGCGGGCCGAGGCGGATGGTCTCGTCGGAGGGATTGAGGCGGACGGGGGCGGTCTCGAGCGCCATCACAGGACTCCTTGAGTAAATGCAGTTTACCGATGGCTGATGGTAAACTCGATTTACTCAGATGTCAACGCCATCGCTTCCGTTCGCGACCCGGGTGGCTCCGAAAGACATGCTCATCGGCGCGCTGCTGCGAGTGCCGGCCCAGGCCATCCAGCGCCGGATCATCCGCGAGCTGAACGCCTCCGGCTTCGACGAGCTGCGCCAACCGCACATGGCGGTGCTGCAGTTCCCCGGCCCGGAGGGGGTCCGGCCCGGGCTGCTGGCCGAGCGCGCCGGAATGAGCAAGCAGGCGATGAATCAGCTGCTCCGCAGCCTCGAGGACCTCGGCTATCTCGTTCGATCGGATCTGCCCGATACCAGCCGGGCCCGCGTCATCCGCCTCACCCGGCGCGGGCGCGCCGTCTACGCCCGGGTGCAGGTGATCCTCAAGGAGATCGAGCGCGAGTGGAGCGCCGAGCTCGGCCCGGCCCGCTTCACTCAGCTCAAGGAGCTCCTGCTGGTCGTCTGGCAGAGCCCGCTGGCAGGCTCCGAGAAGGCGCGGCCTGAAGCGCGCCTTCGCCGCTGAGCATCCGGCGGATGTAGTCAATCTGCCCGAGGTGGTAGCTGAGGTGCCCGAACAGGTGAATCACGAACTGCCGGTTCGTCAGCGGCTCGCCCAGAACGTGTTCTGGGAACATTTCGTCCCACCTGTTCTCCTCGACGCGACCGATGACGGCCGGGATCAGCTCGCCCAGCTCGGCGAGCGCACCTGCGATTTCCGCGCGCGGGACGTCCTTCGCCGCGAATTCCCGCGGCCGGTCGCGCTGATATGGCACGCCGCCAATCTGACGGCCGATGTACTCGCGCAGATTGCCGTTCAGGTGCAGCAGCAGGTTGCCAGCGGAGTTCGTCACTCCCGGGCCAACCCGCCACAGGTGAGCGTCGTCGATCGCGTCGAGCTGGCGCGCGACGCGGGCGAGGTCGCGGGCGAACAGCGATGCAAGCTCGGAAGACGTGAGGGACATAGCGTCGGGCCTGAGGCGAAAGGGCCGGCCGGCCTCAGTCGCCGCGAGCTTCGAGCTCGGCGATCCGCTCGATTGCCTTCTGCCGGAGTGACGCGGCGTCACGGGCGATGTCGACTTCGCTTTCGTGATCCAGGTGCCACCTGCGCTTGTCGATGGCCCTCACGAGCTCCCGCAGGTTCTCGATCATCTCGTCGCGATCCGACCCCTTGGCGGCGCGGTTCTTCTGTGCCATGACCGTGTTTCCTCAGCAGCTTTTCAGCATACGGGATGGAGAAGGAGAGGACAATGGGGCGAATATGACCCTGCTGGCTCACGCGCCGCGGTTGACGCTGCGGGACGCCGAGCACCTGGCGCGGAGCCTGTTCGGACTCGAGACAACGGCATCGCCGCTGCCGAGCGAGCGGGATCAGAATTTCCTGCTGCGCGGGACCGGAGACGCCGGCTACGTGTTGAAGGTGGCCAACGCAACCGAGCGCCGCGAGATGCTCGAGGCCGAGAACGCGGTCATGTCGCGCCTCGCGTCCACCCGGCTGACGCCGCTGCTGATCCCCACGCGGGACGGAAGCGTCATCGCGGAGCACGGGGCCCATTTCGTCCGGCTGATCACCGCGCTCGACGGGCAGCCGCTGGGCGATGCGCCCAGGCATTCGGACGCGCTCCTTCGCGATCTTGGCCGGGCCGTGGCGACGATCGATCGGACGCTCGATGGTTTCGATCATCCCGCGCTCCAGCGCCGGTTCCACTGGGACCTGGCGATTGCGCCGGCCACGATTGCCGAGCGGCTGCCCCTGGTCGCGGATCCCAGCGCCCGCGCGTGGATCGCCGCGGCGCTGACCGTTCACCGCGACCACGTCGGACCGCGGCTGAGCCGGCTCCGCCGCGGCGCGATTCACGGCGACGCCAACGACTACAACGTGCTGGTTGACGCCCGCTCCGAGCGGATCGCTGGAATCGTCGACTTCGGCGACATGGTGGAAAGCCACCTCGTCAACGACCTTGCGATCGCGATGGCCTACGCGGCGCTTGGCAAACCGGATCCGCTTGGCGCCGCCGCGCACGTGGCCGCCGGGTATCACGCGGTGAACCCGCTGTCCGGCGACGAAATCGCGGCGCTCTACGGCTTGATGCTGCTCCGGCTGGCGCTCAGCGTCGCCCTCGCAGCCGCGCAGCAGGCCGAGAAACCCGACCAGCAGTATCTCGGGATCAGCCAGGGACCAATCCGGAGCACGTTACCGGCCCTGCTCGATGTTCACCCCCGATTCGCTCACTACCGATTGCGCGATGCACTTGGGCTGCCGCCGGTGCCGGAGTCTCCACGTCTCATCGCGTGGCTCCGCGACCACGGTCACCGGGCCGCGCCCATCGTCGGGCACGACCTGCGTGCAGGGCCGGTGCTCGGCCTCGACTTCAGCGCCGGCAGTCCCCTGATCTCGAGCAACCCTGCGGAGAATGCCGCCGAGCCGCTTGCCCGCCGCGTATTCGCGTTGCTGGCGGAGGCCGGTGCGGCGATCGGCGCCGGCGGATACGACGAGGCCCGCGTCATCTACGCCGCGCCGGCATTCGGTGAGGGACGGCCGACCGACGAGCGCCGGACCGTTCACATCGGAATCGACATCACGATGCCGGCGGGCTCGCCGCTTTATGCACCGTTCGACGGTGTCGTGCACGGATATGAGAATGCGTCGACGCGGCTGGATTACGGGCCGGTCATCGTTCTCCGCCACGAGACGACCGACGACGAGCCACTCACCTTCTTCACCCTTTACGGGCACCTGACGCGGGAGAGCCTGGACGGCCTGCAGGTCGGCAAGGCCATCAAGGCCGGCGAGCGCTTCGCGGCGATCGGCGCCGCTCCTGAGAACGGTGACTGGTGGCCGCACCTGCACTTCCAGGTGATCGCCGACATGCTCGACGTGCCCTGCAATTTCAACGGCGTGGCGCCGGCAAGTCAGCGCCGCACCTGGCTCTCGCTCTGTCCCGATCCCAACCTGATGCTCGGCATTCCCGCCGATCGATTCACGCGCCACGAGACTACCCCGGACCTGCTCGAGCGGCGGCGACGCCGCTTCGGCGGCAACGTCCGGTTGTCGTACGCGAGGCAGCCGCTGCAGATCGTGCGCGGCTGGATGCAGTACCTGTTCGACGAGACCGGCCGCACCTACATCGACGGCTACAACAACGTGCCGCATGTCGGGCACGCGCACCCGGTAGTGACCGAGGCCGTCGCCGCGCAGCTCGGCACGCTCAATACCAACACTCGTTATCTGCACGAGCTGGCAGTGCAGTACGCCGACGAGCTCGCGGCCACGTTCCCGGCGCCGCTCGACGTCTGCTACTTCACCGCGTCCGGGAGCGAAGCCAACGAGCTCGGGTTACGTCTGGCCCGTGCCTGGACCGGTGCCCGCGATCTCGTCGTGATGGGCGCGGCGTATCACGGCCACACCACCACGCTCATCGACATCAGTCCGTACAAGCACGGCGGACCCGGCGGACTGGGCGCGCCCGACTGGGTCCACGCCTCGCCCATTCCTGACGTTTACCGAGGCCGCTATCGAGCTGGCGATCCGCAACCCGGCGCCCGCTATGCGCGTGAGGTCGGCGCCGTGATCGATCGAATCCGCGATCGCGGCCGATCGCTGTGCGGCTACATCGCCGAAACGTGCCCGAGCGTCGGCGGACAGATCCTGTTACCGGACGGGTTCCTTGCCGACGTCTACCGGCTGGTGCGCGACGCCGGCGGCCTGTGCATCGCCGATGAAGTGCAGACCGGCTTCGGACGCATCGGCACGCACTTCTGGGCTTTCCAGGCCCACGGCGTCGTGCCGGATATGGTCGTGCTCGGCAAGCCGATCGCGAACGGTTACCCGATGGGCGCGGTGGTGACCTCGCGAGCAATTGCCGAGTGCTTCGACAACGGCATGGAGTTCTTCAGCACGTTCGGCGGCAGCACCGCCGCTTGCGCCGCCGGCCTGGCCACCCTCCGGGTGACGCGGCAGGAGGGTCTTCAGGCGCACGCGCTTCGGGTCGGGGACCATCTGCTGGCGCGACTGCGAGAGCTGCACACCCGACACCTGGCGATCGGCGACGTGCGTGGCTCGGGGCTGTTCCTCGGCGTCGAGCTCGTCAGGGATCGCGAAACGCGCGATCCCGCCGCCGACGAGGCGGCCGCCGTAGTGCTGCGGATGCGGGAGCTTGGCGTACTGGTCGGGACCGACGGTCCGCATCACAACGTAATCAAGATTCGCGGCCCGATGCCTCTATCCGAACGGGACGCCGACTGCGTCGCCGACGCGCTGGATCGCGCGCTACGTGAGCTCTGAAACGGCCCCAGTGCTGGACTGGCCGATCAACCCATCCTCAAACGTGTAATCGACAGCCCGCCGCGGCTGGGATTGATACCACGCGTGACCTTGCCGCAACGCCTCCTCGAGTGGCGTCGGGGATATGCCTAGCACCCGCGAGGCCTTGCCCACGACCGCCGAGAACGGCGCGAGATCGAGGTAATCGCCGTAATACCCTCGCGGACCGATCAGCTGTCCGCCGGCGGCGCGAATCCTCTCGCGCGAAACCGGCACGAACCTGGGCGTGATCCCGGCGACGCGCGCGAGCGCCTCCACGAAGGTCCGCTGGGTCAGCGGCTCCACGTGCCCGACGCCGAAGGCCTGTCCCGCGGCTTCGGGAACGTCAATCGCGCGCACGCACGCCCGGGCGATGTCTTCCACGAACACCCACTGGGTCGGCGTGTCGCCGCCATCCGGCAGGACGATCGGCCGCCCGTCGCGCAGGCGATCCCAGAAGAACTGCTCGCGATAGAACGGCTGCCGCGGGCCGTGCACGAACGGCGGGCGAAACGTCACGGCCGGGAAGCCGGATTCGCGGTGCATCGTGAACAGCAGCCGCTCTGCCGATGCCTTGTGCACCGCGTAGGGGTTCGGCTCGTCGTCGCCGACGAGCGGGCTCTCCTCGTTCAGGCCGAGACCGGGCACATAGACGGCCGCGCTCGACATGAAGATATACCGGTGCAGGCCGGCCCCCGCGCTACGAGCCGCAGCCTCGACGTGACTGGCGGGCGTGCCGTGCTGCCAGTCGTATGCGGTGTCCACGATGACGTCGAACCGCCCGGCCTCGAGCGCACGGGCAACGGATTGCAGATCGCCGCGATCGGCCTGCAGGTTTCGAACCTTCGGCCCCAGATCGTGCGACCCGCGCCGGTGCATCACCGTCACTTCGTCGCCACGCTCGGCCAGGAGCTCGACGATTCGCCGCCCCATGAACTGCATGCCCCCGATGACAAGTATGCGCATCATGGAATCTCAAGGCCGCCGCAGACGCTCGGCTCTCCGGCTATTGCGAGTGGTATGAGAACGCGAGCGCCGCGATCCTGAACTGCCCCTGCGACTCAATCAGCAGCAGCATCAGCTGTCCGCGCCTCGAGTTGCCGTTGCTGGTGAACTCGAAGCCCGCGAATGCGTGCGCCAGACGCCCCTCCCTGGTGATTCGCACGTCGTGCAGCGTTTCGCTCATCGGGCCGCGGGCGAAGCCGGCCCGCTGGCTGTCGTAGAACTCATCGAGCGTCCGCGTACTCACCGTTCCATCGGCGTTCGTAAAGGAGGCCGTGAACGACGGCAGGAACAGCTGCTTCCAGTCCGTCAGGCGGTCGCGCGTGTAGAGGCCGATGTATTCGTCCACGACTCGGCGGACGGGTGCCGGGTCCGAAGCGGCGGTCGCAGATGGCGCTCCACCCTGCCAGCCGAGGCCGGCGGTCGCCAGCATTGCCCACAGCGCGAAAGACACGACGGTCATGCCGGCCGGCAGCGTTCGCGGTCCGCTACTGCGGGCGTCGGAACAGTCCGACGTACACCGCCTTGGCGAGGACGTGCCCTTCCATCGCCTTCCACACCGCGGTGCGCGTCACCCACGCGTCGGCGTCGGCCTGCACGTCCAGCTTCGTGTCGAGCGCGTAGAGCTCGAACGTGTAGTGATGCTGCGGCCCGTTGGCCGGCGCGCCCGGGCCGCGATAGACCGGACCGCTGGCGCTGATCTGATGGCTGCCATCCGGCCGGTCCCCACCCTTCGGCACGTTCTCGGGCAGCCCGGTGGCCGTGCCGGGGATGTTCCAGACCAGCCAGTGCACCTGATCCTCGGTGCCCTTGTTGCGGGCGACGTCGGGATCGCGCATGTGCAGAACGAAGCTCTGCGTCCCGGGCGGTACGTTGGTCCAGTTGAGCGCCGGCGAGATCTGGTCGCCAGCCTGCGTGTGCCTGGCCGGAATCGGATCGCCGTCGGGGAATGCGGGAGTGGTCAGCGCCATGGCCGGTGGGCGCATGTCGCCGCCGACGCCCGGCGCCGGAGCCTGGGCGAAAGCAACCGCGAATGCGAGCGCCGCAAGGCCGAACGTCGAAGGAAGAAGATGGTTGCGCATTACCGGGAAGCATAAGGCAAAGCCGGTTCGCGAGGTTCGCTGCTTTCGGTCGAGCTTGGAGCCAAGGCCACGTAGAATGCCCCGTACGTCCCCATGGCCGACATCGAACAATCCCTCCGGAGCCTGACGCTCGCGCCTTACATGGTGAAGGCGATGGCCCTCATCGGCGTCAAGCGGCGCGGCGGGAGCAACATGTTCCGGCACCAGCTGAGCACGTTCGCGATCCTGCTCGATTACAAGGTGCTCGACCCGATTCTGCTGAAGGCCGCGGTCATCCACGACCTCTTCGAGGACGCGCCGACCATGCCGGGCGTCACGCGCGGCGAGATCGAGCAGATCGACGGCGACGGGCCGGCCGTCTACGACCTCGTGATGGAGGTGACGATCCGCACGGTAAACAGCGTGCGCGAACCAAAGTCCGAGTACCTGCTCCGGATCATGCAGCACGGCAGCAGCCGGGCCCGGCTGCTGAAGCTCGCGGATCGCATCAGCAACCTCACCGCGCTCGGCTTCGTCCACGACGCGGCGTTCGTCCGCAAGTACATCGACGAGACGCGCGCCTACGTGCTCCCCTACGCCCAGGCAGTCAACCCGGACATGTACCGCGAGCTCTCCGACCTGGCCGACAACCGCGAGCGCTCCCTGACTCCCGCGCCGTTACGCGACCTCTCGGGCATCGATTGAGTCCGGCGCTCCGGACAGCTCGCGCTTGAGCACGGCCAGGTCCAGCTCGTTCTCCCACCGCGAAACGACCACTGCCGCCACGCCGTTGCCGATGAAGTTCGTGAGCGAGCGCGCCTCTGACATGAAGCGATCGATCCCGAGGATCAAGGCCAGGCCCGCCACCGGGATCGATGGCACGACCGCCAGCGTCGCCGCCAGGGTGATGAAACCCGCGCCGGTGACGCCGGACGCGCCTTTCGAGGTCAGCATCGCAACCCCGAGGATCGTCAGCTCGTCCCGCAGCGAAAGATCGATATTGAGCGCCTGCGCGACGAACAGCGTGGCCATCGTCAGATAGATGTTCGTGCCATCGAGGTTGAACGAGTAGCCGGAGGGCACGACCAGCCCGACCACCGACTTGGAGCAGCCGAGCCGCTCCAGCTTCTGCATCAGCGGCACCAGCGCCGATTCCGACGACGACGTGCCGAGAACGGTGAGCAGTTCCTCTTTGATGTAGAGAATGAACCGGACGATGCTGAAACCGGTGTACGCGGCGATGCTGCCGAGCACGACCAGCACGAACACCAGGCAGGTGAGATAGAAGCTGCCCATGAGGAGCGCCAGCGGCTTGAGCGCGTCGAGGCCGTAGCGCCCGATCGTGAATGCCATCGCCCCGCCGGCCCCGAGCGGCGCCAGCTTCATCAGCGCGTTCATCATCCGGAAGAACACGTGAGAGCTGGTCGCGATCACCTGGTGGACGATCGCGCTCTCCTTCCCGATGTGGGTCATGGCATAGCCGAAGAGCACGGCCACGAACAGCACCTGGAGCAGATCGCCCGAGCCGGTGAACGCGTCGAAGAACGTGCGCGGGATGATGTGCATCACGAAGTCGACGGTGCTCTGGCCGGCGGCGACCTTTGCGTAGTCGGCGACCGCCCGCGCGTCGAGGGAAGCGACGTCGGCGTTGAAGCCGGCTCCCGGCTTGATCGTCCGGCCGATGATCAGGCCGATGGCGAGCGCAAACGTGGACACGACCTCGAAATAGAGCAGCGCCTTGCCGCCCACCCTCCCGACCTTCTTCATGTCGCCGGCCCCGGCGATGCCGAGGACGACGGTGCAGAAGATGATCGGGGCGATGAGCATCTTGACGAGCGCGATGAAGCCGTCGCCGAGCGGCTTGAGGGCAACGCCGGTTGAGGGGCTCAGGTAGCCGATCGTGCCCCCGGCCAGGATCGCCAGGAGCACCCAGAAGTACAGGTGGTGCGTCAGCCGTCTCATGCGGCCCCTATCCTACCTTCTCACTTCGCTGCAGTAGCCTTTTGCTGAAGGGCGCATGAGAATTCAGGTCGAGTGCTACGCCGGCTATCGGGGCGACCAGGAGCCCCGCGCATTCACGCTGGGCGAGCGCCGCCTCGACGTTCGCGAGGTGCAGGACCGCTGGGCCGGGCCCGACTATCGTTATTTTAGAATCGTGGCCAGCGATGGCGACTTCTACGTCTTGCGCCACGACGGGAACACCGGGGAGTGGACGCTGGGCGCGTTTCGCAAAGGCTGAGGCCGATGACCGCGATCAGATCGATCGCGAGATCACCAGATCACCAGATCACCAGATCGCCAGATCGCCAGATTCGCCTACTTCGGAAGCCCCCGCTTCTTCTTCCGCCGGCTTTGCGGTCGGACGAGGGCTTCGTACCGACACCCGTGCCTTGCTTCTTCAGTTCCCTCGCATCTTCATCCGGGGGGAGCCTTCCGGCTTGCGTATAGACGCCCGGATTGAACTCGTTCTCCTTGCCATGACGACCTCGTGCCGTCTCTTAGATTCGGAATCGCAGGAGTGCCCCGACTCCACCAATGTCGGCCAGCAACGCCGGATCCTCGATGAACCGGATGCGCGCGGACGTCTGCCGGGCGCGCGCGACGGGCTCACCAGCGAGTTTCAGCTGCTTTTCGTCGGGCGCAGGCTGCGCCGCGGAGGTCTCCGCCTGGACGGGGCCGGGCGCCGCATCGTCGGGTAGTTTCTGAACCGGCTTCAACGCGTCAGGGGAGCTGGTGATGACCAGTTCAGCGTCGGTTTCGGCGTCTTTCTCGCGCACCGCGAGGAATGTACGGTCGAAGAAATCGGGCTCGTCGGCTGGCGTTCCAGCTTGACCACGTCCACGAGCTTCTCTGCGAGATGCTGCGGCAGCTGCTCCTTCAGGAGCGGCACCACCACATCGTCACCTGATACGACGATCTGCTCGATGCGATCGGCGCGGACGATGCGCTCGAGCGTGTCCACTACTTCCTTGATGTGGTGGAGATGGAAGTTCTCGGCTCGGCGTTGATAGCGGGCCTGCGACCAGCCGCCCTGTGAACTGCGCCGCGTCTTCTCGTTGACGACGCGCTCGTCACGTTGCTTGCCTCCGACGCTGTAGACAAGGACCCGCGCCTTGTTGGTATCCAGCATCACCGCGGCGTAGCGCGGAAACGTGTCAATCACCTTTGCCGGGGGATATAGATGCGGCACGGAACCGATGAACAGCGAGTGCTCTTCTATGGCGGCATCGAGCGGAATGGCTTCGAACAGGCCGGAGCCACCGCACGCAAAGATCGCCAATCCGTTCCAGGCCGGTTGACGGTCGGTCTCGAGGAACGTTCGGATCCGCTCTGCGTCGTTGTCGAAACTCTGCCGCTCGGGCGACTCCTCGCGATAGGCGCGGCCGCGTTCGGCAAGCACCTTCCGGATGAACTGGTCGTAGGCGTCCTAGCCGGTCTCGTCCGGCAACAGGTTGAGATAGAGGCTGAGGACGGGGAATGAACTGGGTTCGAGCGCAGCCAGCTTCGCCGTGCGCTGACTCAAAGGCTGCACCGCCTGGGATGTTGCGTCGGGCATGAACAGCGGCGCTGCAAGGCCGGTACCTGTCCGGAGCCGGCACAATCCGGGCTCGGCGCTCGTGTCCGGCTTGACAAGTCCCGATACCCGGCGTATCCATGGGACCATCACGCAAGGAGCTCGCATGGAGGTACCGCCGGACTTCTGACGCGCATCGCCGTCGGGGCGACTCCGGAGCGCTCCTCGACGGTGCGCCAGCACCTGTGAAGCAACCGCGTCGTCGATTGTTGAATCCTGGCTCTCGCCAGGATGCGTGTCTCCGACACGCTGTGAGACGCCCGGCCTCAGGCGGCACCGCCTGACCCCGGGCGTTTCCGTTCTCAGGCCGGCGTCAACCCGGCGTGCTCCGCCGGTCCACTTGTCTGCAGGCTGCCCGCGACTCGCTCGGGCGAGCGTGGGCACCGCCCGCGGCGAATCGCGTCGGCGAGCCGCGCACTGGCGGTCCGCAGCGCGCTCGACAACTCATGGTCGCCGACAATCGCGTCCGCCGTCAGCGCGGAAAAGGGACGCAGCGGAATGGCGATCGACGCCTCTCCGATCACGCACGCCGACATCCTCAAGAGCGTTTCGATCAGCGGCGCCCAGCCGTGGGTCGCGTGCGGAGAGGTGTTCACCAGCCCCACCGGCTTGCCGGCCAACTCCCCGCTGTCACGCAACCAGTCCAACGCGGTTGGCAGCAGGCCGGGCAAGCCGTAGGCATATTCGGGGCAGCAGATGAGGAGGCCGTCGGCGGCGTGGACGTGAGCCCGCCAGCGGGCCACCGCGGGAATCGACACGCCGTCGAGCGCCGGCTCGAAGAGCGGCAGATCCCGGAGCTGATGGTATGCGCACACCATTACACTCGCGCTCGAGAGCCGCTCCGCCGCGGTCACCAGTGCGCCGAGTGACGACGCCGGCCACCGGCTGCTGCAGATTGCCGCGATCGTGACGCCGTCCTGCTGGTCCATCCTGTCTGCCTCGACGAATGGCATTACCGGCTCGATTGCGTCGATCGGCTGACGATAGCCGCGCGCATCACCTCGTGGCCGCGACCGCAGAACTCCGAGCAGACGATCTCGAAGCGACCCGGCGCCGGCGCCGTCAACTCGATGGTGACCGGCCCGCCCCCGGCGGGGACGTGCCGATCGATCTTCAGTTTCGGAACCGAGAACCCATGCGCCACGTCCCGCGAGCGAATCACGATCCGCACGGCTTCGCCCTCGACCACGTCGATGACCGGCGGCTCGAAATGGCCGCGGCTCGCCGCCACGTCGATGACGTGGGCGTCTGATGGGGAAGGCGCCGGTGCCGCCGTCGCGACGCTCAACCCGGCCGACAGTGCCACCACGGCCAGCGTCATGCTCATCCGACTACGACGTTTTCGGTCATCCCTGGATGCAGTGCACAGTACTACCTTCGTCACAGACACTCCTTCGTTGTCGCCAAACACACCACGACAGCGTCTCGCGGGGCTGGCAGGTGCCAACTCGCGCTGGTTCAGAAGAATTTGCGCGAGATGTTGAAGCCGAGCGACCACTCCCGATCGGCCGCGCCGCCGCGTGCGATCTGGCCCATCGTGGTCGCCTGCGTAGTCGAGACGTTCAGCTGGAAGACGTGGCCCCCGACCTGTTTCTCGATGGCAAAGGCGGCGTGGCTCGTGCCGAGCCGCTCGGCGCCGCCACGGGGGCTGAATTCGGCGGCGGTCGATACTGTCTTCCAGATTCGGACCCGCCCTCCGATCCCGAACACCAGGATGTCGTTTGCCTCGGGATCGACCGGGTCGCGCCGCGCCAGGTGTACCCACGCCGGCTCGGCGTACACGGCCACTCGGTCTCCGAATCGTCGCGACACGATGGCCATCAGCGACGGCGTGTAGCGATCCTGGAAGTTGTCCACGCCTTCGATCGTCGCGAGCACGGTCACATCGACGGGCCGCCGCGGCGACTGCCTCAGCACGCCGTACTGTCCGAGGAATTCGATTGTCTTGTCGCTCGTCCGATGAAACCCGATCTGTCCGTTTCGGACGACGCCGAACCGGTACTCAAGGCCGATCTGCGCTCCGGAGTCGAGGCCGAAGAGATCAGCGGCGAGATCGCCGAAGCCGCCATCCAGCGGCCGCGCGAACCTGTGCGTCACGCGAATGGCGCTGCCGTGGCGCGGCAAACGCAGCGCCGTGGGCAGGCTGATGATCGTGTAGTCCGGCTCCACTGGACTGATCGACGCGTCGGGGTCGGCGTCGTCGGCGGTCACGGGAGGTGCCGGTGGATCCGCCGCCTGCGCGGCGGCGGGCGCCGACACGACGGCTGCGAGAGCCAGAGCTGTCAGCAGATGACGCATGCCGGTCTCCTGGAAAGAATTGGGCTCACCTGACGATGCGTCCGACCATCTCGGGATGAATGGTGCAGTGATACGGGCCGCCTGACCCGCTGCCGATGGCCGTGGGCTGGCTCGACGCGCCCGGCGCGAGGTTGCCGGTGTCCACTGATCGATCGTCCAGCACCACACGATGCGTGGTGTTGTCCACGTTGTGCCAGACGACCATCCGTCCGTCCGGCACCGTCGCCGGGTTTGGCGAGAACGATTGCTCGCCGTTGGTCCTGACGATATCGATCGTCACGGTGTCGCTGGTTGATGGCGGCGTCGGGCTCGTCGGGGTGCTCCCCCCGTCCGAGTCACTGCTTCCGCTGCAGCCCCACAGGCCCAGCCCCACCGCCACGATTGCCCCGAGCGCAATGAATCTCCTCATCGATGGGTTCTTCCTTTTCTTCGCTCACGTTGCCGACTGTTCGTACCGAATCACGGCCAGAGGAATGACCAGCCCCACACGAGTGCCGCGCCCAGGTGCGCGGTGATTGTCATGAGCACCACGGTGACGAGCAGCATCGCGCGGTAGGTGTGGAGGGATCGGCCGGTCTGTCGGTCTGCGATGAGCGCCGTCACGATCGCCGCAAGCGTCGCGACCACACCGGCGCCGCGGTGCCAGACGAGTGAGGACGCCACTTCCTCGAACGACGCTGACGCAAGCTCCAGGCCGGCGATCACCGTCGCAACCGCCATCAGCGCGCCGGCCCGGAGGTTGGCGACGCCGATCGCCCGCCAGTGCCCTGCCCGCGTCACGGTCTCGGCGATCTCCGCCGCCCCGGCGGTCAGGACCAGCGCAATGGGAAAGTGCACGAGCAGCGGATGGAGCCGTCCAATCAGCGACATTCAACTTGCGCCGCATCGGATCGGATGCGGCCCTCTTGTTTGTGAAGACCGGACTCCGACGCCAATTATTCCGTCGGCGTCGCTCCATCGCGTCGTTGGAATTCACGGCCACGTTTGGCGGTCTTGCACGGCATCCATGTCCATCTTGTTTCCCGCCGGCGCAGTGATGCGCGCCGTCCTGTCGGCCATCGTCCTGCTATACATTGCGCAGCCGGCCATCGCCGAGATCTGCCTCGACGTGGATCTGCGCTTCACCGGCGCGGCGCCGCCTCCCGCGCTCGTTCGATCGCTGCAGCGCGAGACCACCGCAATCTGGGGTGTCTACGACGTGCGCATTCTCCGGGCGGCAGCTGCCGAAGCCTGCCCCTTGGTGGCAGGACAGGTCGATGCGTTGGTCGACGCTCTCCGGACCTGCCGCGCGACGGTTCGCGCGAAGTCGTTGATGCGGACCGGATCGGTGTTCACCGCGAAATAGCGGCCCCCGACAACCTCGCAGTATGAATTCGGAAATGCATCGCGTCACTGAGCGACAAGGGAGCCGACCATGTCCGGATGAATCGAACAGTGGTAAGCGCCGTCCGCACCGAGCGTCATGGGCTGGCTGAACGCACCTGGTGCGAGGTTGCCGGTATCCAGCGTGCCGTCGTTGAGCACCACGCGGTGCGTCGTGGTATCGATGTTGTGCCAGATGACTGTCTGTCCTGCTGGTACTGTCGCCGGATTCGGCGAAAACGACTGGTTGCCATTCTCGCGAACGACGTTGATGGTGATTGCGCCGGCCGGAGCCGGTGTGTTGCTGGGAGCAGAAGGCGACGAACTGCCGTACCCGTCGCCGCCACACGCAGCGACACCGAGCGTCAACGTAGCGAGACCGGCCGCAAGAAGAAGTCTGTTCATGACATTGATCCTTTCGATAATCAGCTGCCAGCCGTCGACGTGGCCGCCACGCTGACGATGGCCGCTTTCATGTGCCCGTGCCCCGCTCCCGCAGAACTCGGAGCAGGCGATTTCGTAGCGGCCCGCCCGCGGGGCTGTGAATTCAACGACGACGTTCCCGCTGCGAATCTGAACGTCGATGTTCACTCGCGTATCGCACACCCGTGCAGGCGGTCGGTGGAGCGAATCACGAGCCGAACCGGCTCTCCTGCCGTCACCCGGATCACGGCCGGCCCGAATGCGAACTGTTTCGCCACAACCTGCACTTCATGCCCGGGGTTTGCGCGCGACGGCGATGCTCTCACCACGAAGGAGACCGCGACCAACCCGACGGCGACGCAACCCAGATGATTCGTCGCCTGCGTCACCCGACCACGATGCGACCGGTCATCTTCGGGTGCATGGAGCAGAAGTACTTGTACGTCCCCGGCGCGTCGAACCGATGGGAGAACTGTTCGTCGGTGTCGAGCACCGGCGACTTGAACGTCTGATCGGTGCTCACCGCGTTGTGCGGCACGTCGTCGCGATTCGTCCACACGACTGTCGTGCCGACGGGCACCGATGCAGCGGCCGGTATGAAGCTGAAATTGTCCATCACCACCTGGTGAGCGTCGGCGGTCTGCATTTCGGCGCCGAGCGGCACGTCGGTGATCGCGATCGGGTGATTGACCCCGTGAAATGACATCCGGGACAGGCCGAGCAGTTTCCGGAGCCGGTCGGCGGCGACGTTCATCGGCCCAGGCGATGGAGCCGTGCCTGGCGCGGGTTGCGGAAACGCGGTGGACATGGCCGTATGGAACGTGACATGGCCTTCAACCTTCTGCATGACCTGATGGATGTGCCCGTTGAGCACCGACACGGACCCGAACCGCTTTAGGTACGACAACGCGCGTGCGCTGTCGTCCGTGCCCCATCCCCACTCCGGGTACACGGACCACAGCGGGATGTGCGCAAACACGACAATGGGCGTGCTGCTCTTGAGGCGCTTGACGTCCTTCTCGAGCCACTCGAGTTGTTCGGTCCCGAGCGCGCCGAGTCCACCCGCCTTGAGGTTGACTACGTTGACCAAGCCGATGAAGTGGGCGTCGCCCTGATCGAAGCTGTACCACCCGGCGCCCTGTGTTCCTTTACCGAACCGCGCGAGATAACTCTTGCCATCGTCCTCGAGCACGTCGTGCTCGCCTGGGACGTAGAACACCGGAAGGGACAACTCCGACAGTACCTGCTGCAGCGTGTCGAACTCCGCCGGTTTCGAGAGGTGCGTCAGATCTCCTGTGTGAAGGATGAACGCCGGCGGCTCGGGCGTCGCCTTGATCTTCGCGACCGCCGCACGCAACGTTCCAGTGACGTCGGTGTTCGCCGGTTTATCGAATCCGATGTGGCTGTCGCTGATCTGGACGAAGCGGAGCGCACCGTCATGGTGGGACATCATCTCGGCGCCGGCCGACGGGCCCAGTGGAGACCCTTTGAGGATGCCACTCGACATCGTCCAGACGGCACCCGTTCCCACCCATGCCATGCATTTCAGAAAATTCCGCCGACCGAGGTTCTTCTCGTCTTCTGTCCCGGACACACATACCTCCTTCATGGATGCAGACAGTTCGCACCCCACACCAGCAGTCCTCCGAAATGCCCGGTCACGGCCACAAGCGTTCCGGCGGCGAACAAAGCAGTCAGGAAATCCGCATCTCCAGCGCCGAACGCACGCGAACGCCTCCCGTCGCGAGCGCAGCCCCAACCGCCGCCCCGGCGGCTACGGTTCCCAGCCACCGATGCCATTCGATGAGCGGCGACACCTCCATTTCGGGCGCCAGAGCCACACCAACCCGTGATGGTCGGTAACGACCCGAACACCGCACCGGCGCGAACGTTCGCGACGGCCACGGTCCGCCAACGCTCGTCCGCTGTGACCATCACCGCGACCTCGGCTAAGGCCGCCGCGACGACGGGCGCAATCGGAAAGTGAATCAGCAGCGGGCGGAGCCGACCGGCGAATGCCATCTGCCGGTAGAGACCGCGCCGCCACGAGAGCTATTCCCCGGAATAAAGCAGACCGGTTGTGTGTCTATGAGATGAATCGATGCGTCTGCGAGTATTCGAGGAAACCGTTCTGCCGCACCTCGACGCGGCATTCAACTACGCGCGGTGGCTCACCAGGAACGATGCGGACGCCGAGGATGTCGTCCAGGATGCCTGTGTGCGAGCGATGCGCTTCTTTTCGTCGCTGCGAGACGACGACGCGCGCGCCTGGCTCTTCACGATCGTGCGGAATACGTGGTACAGCCGGGTCTCGCGCAAACCGACCGTGGCAGAGAGGACGCGATTGAACGACGGACAGGACCAACGGCCCGATACTGCTCTCGATCCGGAGGAACGGCTGCTTCAGCAGCACACGGTCGCGCTCGTCCGCGCGGCGCTGGAGCAACTGCCAGCCGACTTCCGCGAGGTGATCGTGCTGCGCGAGATTGAGGGCCTCTCCTATAAGGAGATGGCGGCCGTCGTTGGCGTGCCGATCGGCACCGTCATGTCGCGACTCGCCCGAGCACGCGAGCGGCTGCAGACGATCCTGAAGCTCAACGCACCAAGGGAGGCTCTCCGATGAGTTGCGAACTTGTCGAACGCGACCTCGATGCATATCTCGATCGCGAGCTCGATGCAGAGGCTTCGGCAGCCGTGCGCGAGCACGTCAGAACGTGCGCGAACTGCCGCCGACAGCTCGCGCAACGCGAGACGGTGTCGAGGCTCGTGCGTGGCGCGCCGTATTACCCGGCTCCAGATCGCCTGCGGGCGCGAGTGTTAGGACAGTCCACCGGGTCGAACTCGGCGCGTCGCGTCCTCACATGGGCAGCCGCAGCGGTGCTCGTCCTGTCAGTCGGCGCTGGGATGACGCTGTGGCGGCCGGCATCAAGCCGCGCGGACGCCATCGCCGATGAAGTGGTCAACAGCCATGTGCGCTCGCTGATGGCGAATCACCTGTTCGATGTCCAGTCCGCGGATCTGCACACGGTGAAACCGTGGTTCCTTGGCAAACTCGATTTCTCTCCGCCGGTCGTTGACCTCGCCTCGAATGGCTTCCCGCTCGTCGGCGGCCGACTAGACTACGTCGGCGGCCGGCCAGTTGCCGCGCTGGTTTATCAGCGGCAGAAACATACCATCAACGTCTTCGTCTCCCCGGATGGCGTCGCTTCGTCCACTCCCGATGTCGTCTGGGCCGTTCGTGGGTTCAACCTTCGTCATTGGATCCACAACGGCATGTCGTTCTGGGCTGTGTCGGACTTGAACAGTGCGGAGTTGGGCGAATTCACCAGCGCGCTCCACGCATTGTAAGGACTCTCCCGGCTCGATTCCGCCATCTCACCGCTTTCCATTCACCTCGGGCGGGAATGTTTTCGTGACAGTCCTGGTCTGTATACACAAGCGCGCCGAACTTCGGCGTCGCGTCATCGATCGGACCACAGATTACGTGAATGCGGCGGAGCGTCTGCGATTCGCGCAGTGCGGCCGGCAACCACCCAACGAGAAAAGGCGAGACACATGATGAAGAGAATGGCAGTGATTGCAGTGGCAATTGGCATGATCGGTCACGTCAGCGCGCAGGAGCGGACACTTCTGGCGCGATTCGACGGTGCGATTGGCGTTGACCCAGTGGCCAACGTCGCGGCACCCGTGAACGCTGATGGGACATTTCCAAATGTCAGGCTGAACACCGTGAGAGGAGTCATCCCGGCTGGACCGTGGACAATCGCCGGCCTCAAGGCGAATGTCTATAATGACGGCCACATCACCGTCAGAGGCCGCGGCTTGCTTCTGGCGGCCGGCAATTCGATCGGGCAAACCGCAAACCAACGCGTCTTCGCGACGTTGATCTGCGAACCCGCAGCTCCCTTCGTCGAGCGCAGCACCACGTTGTCGGGTGTTCCGCTGACACCGAACGGCGATTTTCTGATCGACGATACGCTGAATCCCGCGCCGTCGGAATGCGCCAGTCCGGTGCTGTTGATTCGTAGCAGCAGCAATGGCACGTGGTTCGCAGCCGGGATTCCAAAGCTCGTGGACGACGATCAGTAGCATGGCGACTCCCAACGCTCGAGGCCCGTTACCGGGTCGGCAATCGGGTGTTGGGAGTAACCGCCTCGCTGACGTCACCCTTGCACGATGAAAGCGTTATTCGCCGATCTCTCCACGGGCGCGAACTGACCGCTCATCGACCGAGGCCAACCCGACGTTCAAGATCCTGGAAGCGCGGGTCGGCGCGGAGCGGATCGAATCCCGGTCGCAGAAGAACGCCGGGATTGAACCGCTCTTCATAACCCTTATCGAGCCAGGCAATTGCCTGATCCGTGTCGCCAAGAGCCGCATAGACGATGGCAATCTCCGCAGCATTCGAGTAGCTTGCGGTTGCGCGTTCCTTCAGGGCGCCGAGCAGTTGCACCGCTTCATCTCTTCTGCCCGTCACCGCATAGGCACGCCCGAGATTCGCTGCACACGTCGGGCTGCTTGCGGACAGCCGGGTCGCTGTTTGCAGTTCTACAATCGCTTCTTCGCGCTTCTGTTGCTGCAAGTACGCGAGCCCCAGTTGATTGTGTGCGAAGGGAAAATTCACGTCCATCTCGATCGTCTTGCGGCTCTGTTGGATCGATTCATTGGTGAGACGCGCAATGAGAAGAACCTCCGCCAGATCGGCGTTGATGATGAGCGAGAGAGGGTCGAGGTTCTGCGCTTTTCTCATTTCTGCGATAGATTCGTCGTTCCTGCCGAGCAAGCTCAAGTGCCAGGCATACCAATGGTGAGCCGTCGCGTAGCCGGGGTTCAGCGCGATACCTCGCCGGAACTCCTGGTCGGCCGACTGTAAATCCCAGTCGAAGCCTTCCAGGCAGAATGCAAGCGAGGTATGTGCTTCGCCAAGCGTGTTATCGAGCTGCAGCGCTTTGATCGCCGCAGCCTTCGCTCGGGGTAAGGCGTCCTTTGGAGCGAGCACTCCATATTGCCAGTCCCCTAACAAGGCATACGTGTCGGCCAGGCCACTGTACGCCTGCGCGTAGTTCGGGTCGCGCTCGGTTGCCTGCGTGAAATACTCCAAAGCCTTTTCAAGGTCGGCGCCCGTTCGTTTATTCCAGAAGTATCGACCCATGAGGTACGCCTCGTGCGCCTGCGGTTCGACGACTCTCCCGCGCGCCAGAGTTGCTTGTTCCTGGGCGTTGAGATTGATCCGGATCTGCGCCGCGATTGCGCGAGCCACCTTGTTCTGCAGCGTCAGCGTGTCGCGCAGATCGCCATCGTAGGTCTCGGACCACAAATGCGTGTCGGCTCGCGCCTCGATCAACTGCGCCGTGATCCGAACCCGACCGCCGGATCGCAGGACGGTGCCCTCAACGACGGCATCGACGTTCAGCTCACGCGCGATCTGCGGCAGCGGCTTGCGGGCACGCTTGAACGGCATCACCGAGGTCCGTGAAATGACACGTAACGCGCCAATCTGTCCGAGGGTTGCGATCAGCTCATCGGTCAGCCCGTCCGCAAAATATTCCTGTGATCTGTCGCCCGACAGATTCTCGAGCGGCAGCACGGCAAGCGAGCGGATCCGCGTCGGCTGCGGCGC
Source organism: Vicinamibacterales bacterium (assembly GCA_035495795.1). Lineage (GTDB taxonomy): Bacteria > Acidobacteriota > Vicinamibacteria > Vicinamibacterales > UBA2999 > VFZN01. The sequence continues at coordinate 5,271 of DATJFF010000104.1, read as the reverse complement.
CCTCGATTGAAGAAGCCACAAGACGACGCCGATCGAGGCGAGAACCAGCGCGGCGCCGGTGAGAGTCAGAAGCCAGGCAGGTAACCGTCTCGGCGACGATGGCGCTAGGGCCGTGGGCGCGATCGATTCATGCTCGACCGGAAGGAGTTTGCCAGGGCTGCTCTCAAGTCCGACCAGGGGAGCTGCTTCGACGACTGTCACGTCGGCGAGGAAACGGTACCCCCGCCGCGCGACGGTCTCCACGAATCGTGGGCTCGTCGCCGAATCACCGAGCGCCGACCGAATCCGGTTGACGGCTTTGTTCACACCGTGGTCGAAATCGACGAAGGTGTCGGCGGTCCACAGGCGGTTACGAAGCTCTTCCCGGGTAACGATGTCGCCCGGGCGTTCGAGCAGCATCGCCAGAACCTGAAACGGCTGCTCCTGAAGTCTGAGCCTCACGCCCTGCTTCCGCAGCTCGCCGGCTCGAAGATCCAGCTCGAACACGCCGAACCGGAGGCCGACGGGCGTGCTGGGCTCAGGCATGGAATGACCGACTGATGGACGCCGAGTCTACCACCACTCCACTTCCAAGACGGTGCGGAGGATGTTCTCGCGCAACCAGCTTTTTTTTGAATAAGTTACCGCGGGACCCATAACCCAGTGGCTCAGGATTGCCGTGCCATTGTTCCCGTCGCTCGCGACCCGCACATTTGAACGCTCAGACAACGGTGTCTCGAATACGAGCCGCCAGTTCTGAGGAGAAGGTGCCGAATGAGCGAGAGAATACCGGTCCGGGCCGAGGTCGGCGGGCTAGCCGAAATCCTGCATTCCCATCTCGATTCCGCGTACAACTTGGCGCGCTGGCTGGTGCGTAACGGCGAAGACGCCGAGGATGTGGTCCAGGAGGCTTACCTGCGAGCGTTTCAATACTCCGACGGCTTCCGCGGCGGCGATGCCCGCGCATGGTTGTTGACGATTGTGCGGAATGCCGCGTACACGTGGCTCCGGAAGACCCGTGCGTTCGAGCCGGTCACCCAGTTCGATGAGCAAATGGCTACCACCGGCGTCGAGATGCCTGATCCTGAGCAGCAACTGCTCCAAAAGGCCGACGGACGACTTGTCGAACAGGCGATGAGCCAGCTTCCGGTTCGGTTCCGGGAAATTCTGATCCTCCGCGAACTGGAAGGCTATTCATACAAAGAGATCGCTGACGTGATGGGCTTGCCGATGGGCACCGTCATGTCGACGCTATCGCGCGCGCGCGCCCGGTTTCGGGATGCTGCCGGTGATCTGCTCAAGAAGCACGGCTCGTCGCAAATGGAAGGTCTCGCGGCAACGGGACGTGCATGTGTGGGTGCCGGTCGTCGAGAAATTCGTTCGACCCGATCGGAATCTGAGCGTCCCTCGACGTGAACGGCTGTCACTCCGCTTTCGGCAGCCGAAGCGCTGACCAGGAATTTCTTCGGCACACTCCCGGGCTTTGCTCACCTAGGGCCAGTGGGGGGCGCCTCCGCGGCTGTTCCTTAAGAGGTGACTGTGCATGTTGCCAGTCTTCTCGTCGTGCGACTCAACACCGACCAGTCGATGGTCGTGAACGGAACCCTGCTGATCTTCATGGGAGTCTGCCAGGGCGACTATCGGCACCCCTGCCGCAGCACTGCCACCTCGGCGTGCAACGCAGCAATCTCCGCCGTCAGGGCGGCGAGCTGCGCGACGCGATCGGTGTTCTCCTGCACCAGGCTGGCGCTCTCGTCGGCCAGGGCCTGCGTGTCCTCGAGCAGGTTCTCGTGCTGGGTCCGGCTTCGAGCCTCCAGCGCCTGAATCGCCCGCAGCGCGACACCGGCAGCGTCGAGGGCGTCGATTGCCAGCGCGTCGGCCCCGAGACCGAACGCCGCGTGGAAGTCACGAGGCGTCGGCCCGAGGTGTCGGATCGCGGGGTCGTCTGCTGTGTAGTTCCACTGGCGAATCGGCATCCGCGCAATCTTCGCCAGCACCTCGTCTCCGTCCAAATCCCGGAGGTCCTCCTTCGACTCGGCATCGGATACGACGCCGCGGCTCTGACGATCGGCCAAAACGCAGCGGACCAGCGCCGCGGCCCCAGGCCACTGGAATGTGCCGAGCGACCCCGCGGCCGCCGCGCCGACACCAAGCAAGACGCCCAACACGATAACCAGCGGAACCCGAGGCCTGCGCATACCGAAGCTCTTATTGCGGAAGGGTGTTCACGTTCCGGCGCAAGATGTGATCCGGGTCCCACCTGGCTTTGAGCTGGCGCAGCCGGTCGAGATTTGGTCCGTAGGCCACTTTCGCAGCATCCGCCGCGTCGCTTTCGTGGTAGTTCACGTGGCGGGCCGGAGCCAGATGAGGAGTGCGCACCGCAAACCTGGCTGCCTCCAGAATCCGACTGATGGGCGCACGCGTCGTCTGCGCTGTTCGCACACGCATTTGACTGGCTCGAGGCATCAGATATTCCATGCCCGCTCACACCGGAGCGGATTGGGCCGGCCGCGCTAACGTAAGCGGGGCTGGCCAGCGCCGTTGGATTCACGACGTTGGTTGGAGCTCCCGCGGCGAAGGCGAGGATCTGGTCGAAGACATCGGAGAGTGCTGTTCGCACTCGTCGCGTGTGACGTAGCCGATGTGCGGCGTGCAGACGACCTTCTCGAACCCGAACAAGGGGTGCCCTCCGTCGACGACCAGCTCCTGCTCGTAGACGTCGTTCCGAGCGGACAATACCAGCGCCTCGGTGTCACGCAATCGCTCGGCCGGGCGGCGACGCGCGATCGCTTCGCATGGAAAACCTCGAGCTGTCGCGGTTTATTCCACCGGCTGGCCGTCGATCCCGCGTTTCGCCTTGCCCGCGACCACGGACTGCGCAGCCCGGCGCCGCTCACCTCGTGCTGCTAGAATTTCGGTATGAATCTCTGTTGGTCCCCGGTCATCTCCGCCGCGATTGCGGCCGTGTCAATCTCCGTGTTCACAGCCGCCTGCGGTGGCAACGAACCGGCCACACCCGCAGCCGGTCCGGCTCCGGCACCCTCCGCCACCGCGCCCGCCGCTCCGGCCGCCGCACCTGGCATCGTCGCCATCCTCGAACCTGCCGAGGGCTCCTCGTCCGGCCACATCGATCTGTTCCGCTGGTCCCCTGTGGACGGCGCCACCGGCTACCGGATGCACCTCGCGGCCGCTACCGACGGCCGCACCATCTGGGACAGCCCGGTCCTGACCACGACCGAAGCGCACCTCCCGAATACGATCGCGCTCGAGCCCGAAGCCCACGTGTGGACGATCACCGCGCTCAAAGGTGACGCGGTCATCGCCAATTCGGGTACTCACCGCTTCCTGGTCACACCGTAGCGGCTGACTGCGCCGGGAGGATGCCGCGGGCAGCGCGGCCGCGCTACGCCAGCGAGCGGCGGCGGAGGTGGGCGAGGCAGAGAAACAGTGCCAGCGCGCCCACCGAGACGATGTTGATCGACATCAGGCGTGAGTAGAGGGAGCGTCCGAGCAGGTCGTAGATCGTGAAACTGGTGACCGCCATCGCCAGGGCGGTGACCACACGCCAGCCCGTGGACGTGAGATCGAACCGATCCACCAGGCACACGATGGCCGGCGTTGCGAGCAGCAGCACGTAGTCCCACCCCTGCGGCGAGATCAGCGGCACCAGCAACATCAGGAGGCCGAATTCGAGGTAGGCGGGGTTTGCGACCTGCCGCCTTCGCCACGTCGCCCAGGCCACCACCGCGAGACCGGCGAGAATCGTGAACACCGCCAGGCTGGTCGCCAGCGGTCCGACCCCGATCCACTTCGCCCACATCGTGGCGAGCGACACGTTCTCAGGCAGCAGCAGGTTCGGCGCCGTGGTGTCGGTCACCGTGTGATACCAGCCGAGCAACTGATCGAGATTTCCCTGCCAGCCGTAGACGACGGCGGGCAGCACCAGGCCAAAGCCGATTACCGCGGCGGCCGCGATTGCGCCCGGCAGTCCCGCTCCCGGCAGCAGCCACGGCAAGAGGATCGCGGCGTACGGCTTTACGAAGACCCCGATTCCAACCAGCGCGCCAGCCATCGCCGGCCGGCCTCGCTGCATAGCCAGCACCGCCGAGACGAGAATCACGCCGAGCAGGATGTTGGTCTGCCCGAGGTTCAACTCGTGAGCGTAGAACTTCGCCATCAGGAGGATGGTGAGCCACGCAAGAACGGTGGTCGAGCGCCGCCGCGCCGGCAGCCCTTCGATCGACCACGAGACGAAGAGCCACAGCAGCGCGACCGAAAGCCCGTACCAGAGCGGCTTGGCGACCTGCGAGCTCAGCCCGGCGAACGGCGCCATTGCCAGCGCAAACGCCGGAAGGTACTTGAACTGGTAGTGACCGTCGTCGGCCCGGTACAACGGCTCGGCATCGACCGCGCGAATCGCGGCGGTGTGATAGACCTCGAAGTCCACCATCTCCGTGCGCACCCGCGCGACGTACATGACCAGCGCGATCACCGCGACCACGAGCGGCCACATCCACGGACGCGAGCGGTTCAGCATCGAGTACCGCCCCATTGTGCCCCCATCGTCTACCATTTGCCCATGACCGAATCCGCTGCGTGGGCGGCCTACGAACCGCTCGGCCTGAATCGATACCGTGAGCGTTTCGGCCTGTGGTTCGACCAGTTCCGCGCCGGGCAGCGCTTTCAGCACCGTCCCGGCCTGACCCTGTCGCAGCAGGACAACCGCGACGAGTGTCTCGACACCCTGAACCAGCAGATGCTGCACTTCGACGCGCGCTTCGCGGCAGCGACGGAGTGGGACCGCTGCCTGATGGACTCCACGCTCACCACCAAGGTCGTCATCGGCATGACGTGGAAAACCTTCGCGCAGAAGACGCAGCTGATCGGGTTCGACGAGATCGCCTTGACCGGGCCGGTGTTCGGCGGCGACACCCTCTATGCCGAGTCCGAGATCGTCGCCTGCGAGCCGGCCGAAGGCGGCGGCCGGCTCCGCGTCCGCACCATGGGCCGTAACCAGGACAGCGCCATTGTCGGCACGTTCGCGTACGACCTGTTCGTGCCGGCGCGGAGTGCCGGCGCGGATACCGGCGAAGAGATACCTTCGCGTCACCGCTCGCATATCGACGTCGACTCCGACACTTTTCGGGAGCGTATGGGTCTCTTCTTCGACGATGTGGTGGCCGGCGAGATCTACGAGCACCGGCCCGGGCGGCGGTTCACGGCCGACGAGAGCGGCCGCGACACGCTGCGCGCGCTCGAGCACACCGGCTATTTCACCGGATGGCAGCCCCA
>DATJFF010000103.1:0-40283 GCA_035495795.1 Vicinamibacterales bacterium | reverse complement strand
TTCAATCGTCAACGTCGCCTTGGGCGGAATCACGTCGGGGACGCCGCGGTCGCCGTATCCGAGGTGCGGCGCGATCTCGATCCGTCGCAAGCCCCCGACGCGCATGCCGTCCAGACCGTAGAAGAGGCCGTTCATGAGCTGTCCGCGGTTCACGAAGATGGTCGTCACGAGCGTCCCGCCGTCGTCTTCGAGGCGTGCGTCATCTACCCGTCCCCAGGCAGTGGACCAGCGGACTGGCGTGCCGTCTTGCAACCAGGTACGAAGCCGGACGCGATAGTTTCGTTGGCGGTGAACGGGCTCGCCTGTGCCCGTCACCTCGGATAACAGGATGAGGCCGGAACGCAGCCGCTGGCGGAGCGGCACGCCGCGACGCTCGAGCAGGGCCGCGATTTCGCTCAGCCCGGCAGCGCGGGCCATCTCCAGCGGCGTGTCGCAGTCGTCGATCCGCGTGCGCAGCTCGGGATCGGCGCCGCCCTCGAGCAGGATCTGCACCGCAAAAGCATCGCGAACTGCAACCGCCATGTGGAGGGGCGTGTAGTCGTTGATTCCCCGCTGATTGGGGTCCGCGCCGCGGGCCAGCAGCAGCCGGAGCACATCGTGGGTGTCGTCGCGCGGAGTGGAACCGGGCGCGCGCTGCAGGGCACTGAGCGCCGCGACCAGCGGCGGAAATCCATCGTCCACCGGCGCGTTCGGATCGGCGCCGATGTCGAGCAGGGTTCGAACGAACGCGAGCGGGCTGTGATAGACCGCGTAGACCAGGCACGACCCGACGGTGAGGGGCATCACGCCGTTCGGGATTGCTGCCGGATCCTCGACCGCGGCGCGCAGCGCCTCGAGGTCGCCGGCGGCGAACGCGTCGTCTATCCGCCGCAGCCGCCGCGCTTCCGCGCAGCGCTCGTCGTCGCTCGACGTTGCCATCGTGGCAATCATCTCGCAGCTCACGCCCGACGCGTGCGGTTCGGCCCGGAAATTGCTGAAACCGGACCGTATGCGGCTGCCCAGGCTCCGCAAGGTCGCACTCGGGGTGCTGATCACGGCCGCCGTGGTCGCCTCGCTGCTCCTGCTCGCCCAGGATCAGGTCACGCTGAAGCTTCGGAGCGAGACCGGCGCGGGGGACCCTCACCACGCAGAATACGTTGCAGGCCTGCTCGGTGCGCAATTGACGCACGGGAATCGCTTCGCTGTCCTAACCAACGGCGACCAGATCTTCCCGGCGATGCTCGAGGCCATTCAGCAGGCGAAGCGACGGATCAGCTTCGAAACCTACATCTACGAGTCCGGCGAGGTCGCCGGCGCGTTCACGCGGGCGCTCGCCGAGGCGGCCGGCCGCGGGGTCCGCGTCAATCTCGTCGTGGACGCTGTGGGAGGGAGCGGCATCAACAGCGACGACGTGAAGCAGCTCGAGGATGCGGGTTGCCGTGTCGTACGCTTCAACACGCTCCGGTGGTACTCACTGGAAGAGGCGAACTACCGCACCCATCGCAAGGTCCTGGTCGTCGACGGCGACGTCGCGTTCACCGGCGGCGTCGGAATCGCCGATCACTGGAAGGGAAACGCTCAGGACGAAGATCACTGGCGCGACACGATGGTCCAGGTGACCGGCCCGGCGGCCCGCCTGCTGGAAGGCGGCTTCTATGAGAACTTCACCGAGGCTGTCGCCGAGGCAATGCCCGAGCTCGACGGCGTGGGGCCGGTCCGCGGAGATCAGGGAGCGGCGTTCGTGGTCCGCAGCTCGCCGAGCGGCGGGGCGAACGACATGAAGCGGCTCTACCTCCTCGGTCTCGCCGCCGCCCGCCGGAGCGTGGACATCACCACGCCGTACTTCATGCCCGACGAATCGAGCCGCTGGTCGCTGCAGGACGCAGCGAAGCGTGGCGTGCAGATCCGCCTGCTCGTCGAGGGGGACAAGACCGACGCCAAGCCGGTGAAGTACGCGTCCAGGCGTTATTACGAGGAGTTGCTGAAGCTGGGCGTGGAGATCTACGAGTACCAGCCAACGATGATGCACGCCAAGACGTTTGTCGTCGACGGGACCTGGAACATCGTGGGCTCCGCGAACTTCGACAACAGGTCGCTGGAGTTGAACGACGAGCTCAATGTTGCCGTATCCAGTCCCGAGCTGGCGGCGCGCCTTCTCGAGGACTTCGACCGCGATCGGCAGCATGCCCGCCGGATAACGCTCGAAGAGTGGCGCCAGCGCTCGCTCTGGTCGCGGCTGCTCGAGCAGTTCTGGGCGCTGTTCGGCGAGATCTTCTGACTCTTCAGCTCACCGCGGCCGCGCGTTCCCGGCGTCGGATTTCCCGGAACCGTTCGAAGCTCACATGTTCGTCCTCGAGACCGAGGAGCGATCGCAGCGACGTGCCGGCGAAGGTATGCCGCAGCATCGAGAGGCCGTGCCGCAGCACGAACCCCGGGCTGTGGACCACCGCCACCGGCATGTGGCGGACCTTCATCCAGCGCTCCGCACGCCAGCGCATGAATTCCACTTCGTCGGCGGTCACGTGCTCCGTGCGGACGACCGCGGTCGTACCGTCGTATCGCGACACGTCGTCTTCGACGATCAGCCCGCGCTGCCGGAAGGTTTCAGTCATCGGCGTCCGCGGATAGGGCGTCGGATGCTGGATATACGGCCAGTCCACGTACTCGCGCGCGAACGCCAGGTTGGCTTCGATCGACTCGCGTGTGTCGTCCGGATTTCCGACAATCAGGCCGCCGACGACGTACATGCCGTTCTCGTGCAGGTGCTGAATTGCGGAGATCGATGCGTTGCCGACCGTCCGGCCGTGCTCCCGTTGCGCGTTCTTCGCCGTTGCCTTGAGGAACGCGAGATCGTCGGCGAGGATGTTCTCGATGCCGAGGAACACGTAGCGGAATCCGGCTCGGCGCATCAGCGGGGCGAGTTTCGCGCCGTGCTCCGCGAGCGGAGCGGTCATCGCCTGCACGAAGTACTCCAGCCCTTCGAGCCCGCGTTCGACGATCGCTTCGCACAGCCGCTCGAACCGTTTGACGTCGAGCGTGATGTTGTCGTCCACCAGGAAGATGGCCTCGGCGCCGTGGTGGCGCGCGTCGGCGATGTCGTCGAGCACCCGCTCGATCGGATACGGGTGGAAGTTGCGGCCGCGCATCTCGATGATCGAGCAGAAGCTGCAGTCGAACGTGCAGCCGCGCGATGTCTCGACGACGTCGACGCGCCGGCCGAGCAGCGTGTAGCCGTCGAGGACGCGGGCGGCGCGCCTGGGCAGTCCGAGCGGTTCGGCCGCCAGCCGGCTCACGTGGCGTTCGGGATTGTGGACCAGAGCTGCGCCGGCGGTGGGGCGGTACGAGAGGCCGGCGATGGCCGAGAGCTGGCACCCTCCGTCCAGGGCGCGGATCAGCTCGCGGAACGTGTGCTCACCTTCGCCGCGCACGAGGATGTCGATCGCGGTGGCAGGGGAGTAGACGTCGGGAGCGAGACTGGGATCGTAGCCGCCCACCACGATGTGGGCGTTCGGCGCAAGGCGCCGCACCAGCTCGGCCACGGCGAAGGCCGTCGCGCGCTGGAACGTCATCACCGAGAGCCCGACTACGTCGGGCTCCAGCTCGCCGATCAGGCGCGTGACGGTCGCGCCGACTCGTCCCTGCACGAGCACCAGGTCGGCGATTGCGACTTCGTGGTGCGAATCGAGATTGCCCGCGAGCGAGGCGAGCGCCCCGTTCGGCATCCGAATCGCGATCGGCGCCATGTGCTCGAACGAGTCCGGCATCGACAACAGCAGTACCCGCATCCGGCCTCCGTGTGAGGGCGGCGCTAGTGTACTCTCAGCGCGGTTCGGCGGATACTCGGGAACCGCCGGCCGCCGGCAATCGTCGAATTCCCCGATGCTGCACGACCTGCGCCTCGCCCTGCGCGGACTGGTCCGCGCGCCGCTGGCTTCGATCCTCGCCATCACCTGCCTGGCACTCGGCATCGGCACCAACGCCACCATGTTCAGCGTGGTCAGCACGACGCTGATCGATTCGCTGCCGTTCCGCGACAGCAGTCACCTGGTCACCGTCAGGTCGACTCAACCGGAAGGCGGCGTGCGACGAGGCAACGTCTCCTTCCCGGACCTGCGGGACTACCAGGAGCAGGCGACGGCGTTCGAGTCGCTGTCCGGGCTGCAGAGCCGCAGCCTCACGTTCTCGGATACCGACGAACCCGAGCGCGTCCAGGGCGCGGCCGTGAGCTGGCGGCTCTTCTCGATGCTTGGCGTCGCCCCGGCCCTCGGGCGCGATTTCACCGAATCGGACGACAGGCCCGGCGCGGCTCCGGTCGTCATCCTGAGCGACGAACTGTGGCGGCGGCGCTACAACGCCGATTCGGGAATCATCGGCCGCGCCCTCATGGTCAACGCGCGTCCTCACACCGTGATCGGCGTGCTTCCGCCGCGCGTGAAGTTCCCGTTCCAGGAGGTGGCCTGGGTGCCGCTGGTGCCGCTTGCGGGCGAGCAGCCGCGGCAGGCGCGAGACCTCCAGGTCTTCGCGCGCATCTCGCCAGACCGTACGCTGGAGCAGGCGCGCGAATCGCTGGTTGGCGTCGCGGCGCGACTGGCCGGTCAGTATCCCGAGAACGCAGGATGGAGCGTGCTCGTCAATCCGCTGACCGAGTACTACATGCCGGGCGAGCCGCGGCTCTTCGTGCTCACTGCAATGGGCGCCGTAACGCTCGTGCTGCTCATCGCCTGCGCGAACGTCGCCAACCTGCTGCTGGCTCGGGCCACGGCCCGCGCTCGCGAGATGTCGGTGCGGGCCGCCGTCGGCGCCGGCCGCGGCCGCATCGTGCGCCAGTTGATTACCGAAAGCGTAGTTCTCGGTCTGGTCAGCGGCCCAATCGGCATCGCACTCGCCTACGCGGGCGTCGGCAGCGTCCGCGCCGGTGTCCAGGCCGATGACATCCCGTACGTGATTCACTTCGAGGTCGACGGCCGGACGCTGCTCTACACCCTGCTCATCAGCATCGCGACCGGGATCGTGTTCGGCCTCGCGCCGGCCCTGCACGCGGCGCGGGGCGATCTGGTCTCGGCACTGCGCGAAGGCGGGCGAACCGGCGAAGGCAGCGCCCGAAACCGGGCGCGGTACGCGCTGGTGATTGCCGAGGTCGCGGTGTCGATCGTCCTGCTGGTGGGCGCGGCCCTGTTCGTCCGGAGCTTTCTGCAGCTCCAGCGTGCCGACGCGGGATTCGATACGCGCCCGATCACGACTGCCCGGATCTACATGCCGGCCGAGACACACGCCGAGCCCGATTCGCGTCTGCATCGGGTCGACGACATCCTGCATCGCCTCGAGGGAACGCCCGGAATCCTCGCGGCCGGGGCGTCGAACCTGATCCCGCTCGACGGCGGCGGCACGACGACGCGCATTCGAGTCCCGGGCAAGAACTTTGACGCCGGCCGCGAGCCGCGACTGTTCTACGCCGGGGTCACTGCTCACTATCTCGACGCGCTCGGCGCGACCCTGCTCCGCGGGCGCGGCCTCACCGAACAGGAATCAGCAACCCGCTCACGGGTGGCCGTGGTGAACGTGAGCATGGCGCGAACGCTCCTGGCGTCCGCGGAGGAGAACGCGGCGCTGCCGCGGCTCAGCCCCAACCGGCTCGCTGGTGCCCGTGAGCTCGATCGGCTCGATCCAATTGGCCGGCAATTCACCATGCTGCAGGACCCGGACGCGGAGACGTTCACGGTCATCGGCGTCATCGGCGACGTGATGACCGAGGAGATCGCGGCGAACGAAGTCACGCCCGCAGCCTTCGTGTCGTATGCCTATCAGCAGACGCCCAACACCGGGCTGATCGTCCGCACCGCGGCAATCGATGCGCCCGCGCTCACACCGGCGATTCGGGCCGCGGTTCGCGCGTCCGATCCGGGGATCCCGATCTTCGCCGCCAGCTCGATGGACGAGATCCGCCGGCTCGGGTTCTGGCAGTTCCAGTTGTTCGGCCAGATGTTCGCGGTCTTTGGCGGGCTCGCGGTGGTGCTCGCCATCGTCGGCGTCTACGGCGTGCTGTCCTACAGCGTGTCGCAGCGGACCCAGGAATTCGGCGTCCGCATGGCGCTCGGCGCCGAGCCGCGCGACGTACGCGGCATGATGATGCGCCAGGGTGTGATGCTGGCGGTCTGGGGCATCCTGCTCGGCGTTGCCGGCGCCTTCGGGATTACGCGGGTGATCGGCAGCCTGCTCTACAACGTGACGCCCACCGACCCGGTCAGCTTCGGGGGCGTGGTCCTTCTGATGCTGCTCGTGGCCGCCGTGGCGGCGTACCTGCCGGCCCGTCGCGCGACGCTTGTCGATCCGCTTGTCGCGCTACGCGCCGAGTAGGAGTCAGGAGGCAGGCGTCTGGACTTCAGGGATTGGGAAGCCTGGGTAGTTCGCGCCATTCCTCTATCAGCCGCTGTCGCCGCGCGCTGCTGAGCGTTTCTCTGGCGGTCAGCTCATAGGCACGGCCATCGAACTCATAGGTCGAGTGCTCGCCAGTCTCCCCGCTGATGCTCCACCACGTTTCGAGAACCGGGTAGGCATTCACGCGCCGCTCGGACACCACGATTGAGTTCCCGCCGATTCGGCCGAGCAGGCGCCCTGAACGGCCATCGATGATGACGAACGGGCAGTTGCCGGTCGCTCCACAGAGCGCCGGCGCGGCGCGAACGAAGAAGTCGGCAATGGCGTCGTCGTTCAACACGACAGTCCGTCCCAGCACAGACTCCCTATCGTCGTAGTCGAGGTCCAGCGCGTCGAGGTCTATCGAGGTTGGAAGCGTGATGGCGGCAACGTCGGCGCTGGCGAGCCGCCAGCCACGCACCTTCTGCGCGATGGTAGAGGGAGTGACGCAGACTGCAATCAGCACGACCGACCAAAGCAGGCGAGGCAAGTCGACTCATCCTGACACAGCGCCTCGGCGCCTTGCTGTCGCGATGCTGCTTCTGCTTCTGCCTTGTGCCTTCTGCCTTCTGCCTTCTGCCTTCTGCCTTCTGCCTTGTGCCTTGTGCCTTGACGTTGTCTCGTCAGGGGCGTGGGGCGGCGGCACCGCCGCCAGCGCCGCGTCCGGCCGGCGCCGAAGGCGCAGCGCCTGAGGGCTTGCCTGAGGGCCCGTGCGCGGCCGGCGGTGAACCGGGGCGCGGACCACCACCCGGATGTCTGCCCCCGCCGCCCGGGTGGATGCTGCCAGGAGGTGCGGGCCCTACCGGGAACGTGCCGCCGCCAATCGGGAAGTTGCCTGCCGGTCCGATTGGATAGGACGGCCACACTCCTAACGGAGTGTTCGGGTACATCCCCATTGGCGGCCACACGCTGCCCGGCGGGTTCCTGAACTTGTTGCCGTACCCGGGCCGGCCATAGCCGTATCCGTAGCCGTATCCATACGACGGATAGCCGCCGACGACGTAGCCGCTACCGTAATAGAGCGGAATTCCGCCGACCGCGTAGCCGGCCGCGTCGAGCGTCGACTGCGCTCGCGCCTCCGCCTCGGCAGCGCGCTGTTCGGCGTCGCGGGCGCGGCGCTCGGCGTCGAGGCGCAGCAACTCGTTGAACCGGTCGTCGCGCTCCTCGAGAATTGCGTCGCGCTCGGCCGGGGTCATCCACTGGCCCTCGAACTGCACCTGGCCGCGGGCGCGATGGACTTCGGGTTCCGGTACCCAGCGGCCATCGATGAGGACGCGGCCGAGTCCCTGGTTGGCCTCGACGTTCTGAGGTTCGATACCGAGCACGTGCTCGTAGGCGCGCCGCGCTTGCGTGCCCAATCCCTGCGTCAACGACCAGCGCGCCAGCTGCAGCCATCCCTGGACATCGCTGTCCTTCAAGCGCGCGGCGCGCTCCTCGTACTCGTCGACGATCGACCGCTTCTGTTCGATCGAGATGACGCTGGCCATCGGCACGGTGATGATGCCGGCGCCAACGTCCACCTGCACCGCCGTGTCGGTCCGCGAGATGATGCGGCCGGAAATTTTTCCACCGCCCTTCAGCAGGACCTCGTCGGCGAAGGCGAGGGCAGGAAGGAGAACAAGGGCACAGGCCAGGATGAGGCAGCGGCGCATGTGGGTCTCCTATCCCGATGCTACGTCGCCTTTCGGGCGATCGCAAGGAACGCTTCCACGACGGGCCGGACCGGCCCGCTCGGCCGGACCATGGACAGCCGAACCGAGGTGCGCGGGATGGATTTGTAAACGACGCCCCTCCACGACATGCGTTGTGCAGCCGCGGGAACAATCGTCACGCCGACGCCGGCTCCGACCAGCCCGACGGTGGTGTAGACCTCACGGCTCTCCTGAACGACGTTGGGGGCAAACCCGGCGTCGTGGCACAGCCGCAGCACCTGCGCGTGGAGCTGGGGCGCAATCGAGCGGGGGAACAGCACCCAGGGCTCGCCGGCGAGCGAGGCCAGCGGGACTCGGCGCTGTGCCGCCGCCGGATGATCGCGGTTCAGGGCGATCAGAAGCGGTTCGCGGGCAAACAGCTCGACGTGCAGCCGGGGGTCGGTTTCCGCGCCGCGCACGAACCCGAGGTCCAGGTCGCCGCGAAGAAGCGCGTCCATCTGCTCCCCGGTCGCGAGCTCACGAAGGTCCATGCGGACGTCCGGATAGCGCTGCCGGTAGGCGCGCACGACCTGGGCGAGCGTCGAGAGCATCAGCGTCGGACCGAAGCCAAGTCGGAGCACGCCGACTTCGCCCGCGCTCGCACGGCGGGCCGCCTCGATGGCAGTGTCCACCTCCAGCAGGATGCGCTCGGCCGCGGCCGCCAGCGTGCGGCCGGCCTCGGTCAGCGCGACCAGGCGGCTATGGCGGTCGAGCAGCCTCGCGCCGACCATCGATTCGAGCTGACGGATCTGGACGCTGAGCGCCGGCTGAGAGACCGCGAGGCGAGCGGCGGCCCGGCCGAAGTGGAGCTCGTCGGCGACCGCGGCGAAGTACCGAAGGTGGCGTAACTCGGGTCGACCGGGCTCGTTCATAGGTGCTGATTATCGATCACGGCCTCAGACGCTATTGGACATATTGATTCAGGGGGCCTACCGTGGTGGTATGCACCGCGGTTCCCAGCCGGAAGCGCCGACCTCGGGTAAGGCCCGGCCGGCAACGGCGCTCGCGCTTCTGGGTCAGGTCGTTGACTACGCAGGCTTGTTTCCGCCGGCGGGGCTGGCGATGGCCGCCGCCGTGGCCGAGTACATCGCGGCGCGGTCCGGCCCCGATGCCTGGATGCTGGGGCGCTTCGTCCTGCCCGTCTCGCGATTAAGTGAGTTCGCGGCCGAGTCAGCACCGGCTGAGCGAGCGGAGGTCGTCCGGTTGAGCGCGATCGTCCGGGATGGGGCAGACGAAGATCGCATGGCGGTGACGGTGTTCAACCGCGACTCCGCGCGCCACAGGGCGGTCGTGGACACCATCGAATCCAAACCGCAGGCACTCGAAGGGATCGACCGGCTCGCAGACCGGTTCGGGTCCGAGTTCGACGTCTACGTGGAAGTGGCCGCCGGTGACGATGCGGGCCGCTGGCTGGAGCGGGTCCGCGATCGCGGCCTGAAGGCCAAGCTCCGGACCGGCGGACTGACGGCCGACGCGTTTCCCAGCGCCTCGTCGCTGATCGCGTTCATCGACGAGGCCGTGCGCCTTGACGTCGCGTTCAAGGCCACCGCGGGTCTCCACCATGCGGTTCGCGGGACCTATCGCCTCACTTACGAAACGGGATCGGCAGTGGCGCCGATGTACGGCTATCTCAATCTGCTGCTCGCCGCTGCGGGCCGGCGCGCCGGTCTGCCGCTGTCGGATTGTGAGCGCCTGCTGCAGCTGACCGACACCGCCGGGCTCGATTTCGGCGAGCGTTTCGTCCGCTGGGGCAGCGTCGAGCTGCCCGTCGAGGCGCTTCGCGCCGTCCGCGATCACACCCTCGCGAGCTTTGGGTCCTGTTCGTTTACCGAGCCCGTCGGCGAGCTGCAGGCGCTGACGGTTTCCTGATACTGGAGATCCCGCATGGGTCCGTTTCCACACGACGCCGAACCGCCAATCATCAGCGACGCCAACCCGATGGGAACCGACGGCTTCGAGTTCGTCGAGTTCTGCCATCCCGACCCCGCCGAGCTGGACCGCCTGTTCACGCAGATGGGGTTTATCGCGGTCGCGCGGCACCGGACGAAGAACGTCACGCTCTACCGGCAGGGCGGCATCAACCTGATTCTGAACGCCGAGCCGGGCTCGTTTGCGGCCCGGTTTGCCGAGGAGCACGGGCCGTCGGCGCCGGCGATGGCGTTCCGCGTGGTCGACGCGCAGTACGCGTTCGAGCGCGCGGTCCGGCTCGGGGCCAAACCGATCGAACGCGCGACCAATCCCGGTGAGCTCGAAATTCCGACTATCGAAGGAATCGGCGGCCTTCACATCTACTTCGTGGATCGCTACGGCGCGAAAGGCTCGATCTACGACGTGGACTTCGAGTGGCTTGGTGAGCGCGATCCGAAACCCGAAGGGCTCGGCCTCTGGTACATCGATCACCTCACCCACAACGTCTATCGCGGCCGGCTCGACGAGTGGGCGGGTTTCTACGAACGAATCTTCAACTTCAGGCAGATTCGCTACTTCGATATCGCAGGCAAGCTGACCGGCCTCCATTCGCGCGCGATGACCAGCCCTGACGGCAAGATCCGCATCCCGATCAACCAGGACGCCGGAGACCGGGGGCAGATCGAGGAGTACCTCGCGGAGTACGGCGGCGAGGGGATCCAGCACATCGCGCTCGGCGCCCACGACCTCTACGCCTCGATCGAGGCGCTCGTCGCTCGCGGTGTCGAGTTCATGCCGGCCCCGAACCCGATCTACTATGCGCGGGTGGATCGCCGGCTGCCGAAGCACGGCGAGGACCTCGTGCGGCTGGAGCAGAACGGCATCCTGATCGACGGCGAAGGGGTCGTCGAGGGCGGCTTCACCAAGGTCCTGCTGCAACGCTTCGGCAAGACGGCGATCGGCCCGATCTTCTTCGAGTTCATCCAGCGCAAAGGCGACGATGGATTTGGCGAAGGCAACTTCAAGGCGCTGTTCGAGTCGATTGAAGAGGATCAGATACGCCGCGGCGTGCTGTCGCCGACCGCGGCGAAGTAGGAAGGCACAAGGCACAAGGCACAAGGCAGAAGGCAGAAGGCACGTGCGAATTGGAAACAACGCGTGAGTGGCGACAAGCCCAGGTCGTGGGTGCGGGTTGCGGCGCTTGCCGCGTTCGATGGCCATGACGTGCTCGGCGTCGTCTGCGAGGGGCGGCGGCTCGCGCTGTATCGGCTCGCCGACGGCATCTTCGCCTCGACCGACACCTGTCCGCATCACGGAGCCCCGCTGTCCCACGGATGCGTCGTCAATGGCCTCATCGAGTGCCCGGTTCACTACGCGCTGTTCGACATCAGGACCGGCGCACCCGACGGGGCGGTGACGACGAACCGGCTGAGGACGGTGCCGGCGAAGGTCGAGCAGGACGATATCTACGTGGATCTGTCGGGCCTCGAGGAGACCGCACATGAAGGCTGACCTTCCCACCGCGACACCAGACCTGGCCCGAGCCGGGCAGCCGCTGGTGACGCCGGGCTACATGTCGGGCTTCGGCAACGGCTTCGAAACCGAGGCGCTGCCGGGGGCACTCCCGATCGGCCGCAACTCGCCGCAGAAATGCGCGTACGGCCTGTATGCCGAGCAGCTGAGCGGATCGCCCTTCACCGCGCCGCGGGCGAACAACGAGCGCACCTGGCTGTACCGCATTCGGCCGACCGTGTTTCACTTCGGCGACTTCGCCAGGACAGATATCGGACTCTGGCGCACCGCGCCGTGCCACGAAGTGGAGCTGCCGATCGCGCCGATGCGCTGGAGTGCGATCCCCTTGCCGGACGAGCCGCTGTCGTTCCTCGAAGGGATCCGCACCATGACGACCGCGGGCGATGCCGGCACGCAGTCGGGCATGGGCGCGCATGTCTACTTCGTCACCCGGTCGATGGAGGACGAGTACTTCTACAACGCCGACGGCGAACTGCTGTTCGTCGCCCAGCTCGGCGAGCTGCGGATCTGGACGGAGTTCGGGATCATCGACATCGAGCCCGGCGAGATCGCGGTGATTCCGCGCGGCGTCAAGATTCGGGTCGAGCTGCGAGGCGGGCCGGCGCGCGGCTATCTCTGCGAGAACTACGGCGGCGGCTTCCGTCTGCCCGAGCGCGGTCCGATCGGCGCGAACTGCCTGGCGAACCCGCGCGACTTCCTGACGCCGGTCGCTGCCTACGAGGATCGCGACGTCGCGTCGCGGCTCTACGTGAAGTGGGGCGGTGCGCTCTGGGAGTCGGCGCTCGATCACTCGCCGCTCGACGTCGTCGCCTGGCACGGTAACTACGCCCCGTACAAGTACGATCTGCGGCGCTATTCCCCAGTCGGGCCGGTGCTGTTCGATCACGCCGACCCGTCGATCTTCACCGTGCTGACCTCGCCGTCGGAAACGCCAGGCACCGCGAACGTGGACTTCGTCATTTTCCCGGACCGCTGGCTCGTCGCCGAGAACACGTTCCGTCCGCCCTGGTATCACATGAATGTCATGAGCGAGTTCATGGGCCTGGTCTACGGGCAGTACGACGCCAAGCCGCAGGGATTCGTGCCGGGCGGCATTTCTCTGCACAACATGATGCTGCCGCACGGGCCGGACGTCGAGGCGTTCGAGGTGAACAGCAACGTCGAGCTCAAGCCGAAGAAGCTCGAAGGCACGCTCGCGTTCATGTTCGAGACCCGCTTCCCGCAGCGCGTTACGAAGTACGCCGCGGAAGTGGACGCGCGCCAGGACGCGTATCGCGGATACGGCCGGCAGCTGAAGAAACACTTCGACCCGACCAGGCCGTAGCGCGGTCCCGGTGATGGAGCTCGACGCCACACACGCCCCGAAACGTCGAAGCTGGGTCGCTTCGGCGAACGGTCATCCCGACTTCCCGATTCAGAATCTGCCACTGTGCGTCTTCACCCCGCTGACGGACAGGGGACAGTCCCCCCACAATTCTGTAAGGGGACAGGCCATCGACAATTCTGTAGGGGGACTGTCCCCGCTGGCGGCGCGCGCGGGGGTTGCGATCGGCGATTTCATCCTCGATCTGGCGGCCGGGTATCGCGCGCACCTGTTTGCCGAGGACGCCGCGCGCGCCGCGGCGCTGGCGGGGGATGGCCACCTCAATGGCGTCATGGGCCTCGGTGCCGCGCCGCGACGGGCTCTGCGTTCGCGACTCTGCGAGCTGCTTACCGAAGGAGCGGCGGAGAGGGCGATGGTCGAGCCGCTTCTGCGTCCCGCCGCGGAGTGCGTCCTGCTCCTGCCGGCGGACATCGGCGATTACACGGATTTCTACGCCGGCATTCACCACGCGCTGAACGTCGGCCGCCAGTTCCGCCCCGACAACCCGCTGCTCCCCAACTACAAGTACGTGCCGATCGGCTATCACGGACGCTCATCGTCCATCTGCGTCTCGGGTACTTCCATTCATCGCCCGAACGGCCAGCGCAAGGCGCCGACAGAGGAGGCGCCGACGTTCGGGCCCTCGCGGCGCCTGGACTACGAGCTCGAGATCGGCATCTGGATGGGCCCAGGCAACGAGCTCGGTGCTCCCGTGCCGATTCGCGACGCGTGGGACCACGTGTCGGGCGTCTGCCTGCTCAACGACTGGTCGGCGCGCGACATCCAGGCGTGGGAGTACCAGCCGCTCGGCCCGTTCCTGGCGAAGAACTTCGCGACCAGCATCTCGCCGTGGGTGATCACCCCTGAAGCGATTGCGCCGTTCCGGGTCGCGCCCGAGCCGCGGCCGGACGGAGATCCGGCGCCGCTGCCGTACCTGCTGGACGCCGCCGACCAGCGTGACGGCGCGCTCGACATCGAGCTCGAAGTACTGTTGCTCACCGGCGATCTTCGTGAGAAGAACCTGCCGCCGCACCGCCTCTCGTCCGGGAGCACGAAGCACCTGTATTGGACGATCGCGCAACTCATCGCGCATCACACGAGCAACGGCTGTAATCTGCGCCCCGGCGATCTGCTCGGCTCGGGCACCATTTCGGCCCCGAGCCCCGACGGATACGGCAGCCTCCTCGAGATCAGCGAAGGCGGCAAGCGCCCTATCCAGCTCGAAACCGGCGCCACCCGGACATTCCTCGAGGACGGGGACGAGGTGATCATGCGCGCGAGAGCACGCCGCCACGGGTTCGCTCCGATCGGACTGGGCGAGGTCCGCGGGCGAGTCCTCCCGGCGCGCTGACTTGATACGGAAACAGCGCTGCAGGTGCGGTGCCGGAGCGAATATGATGGGCGGCACGAGGAGTCCCCATGCGCGTTCTTATAGCCACCCTGTTTGCGTCAGCCCTGGCCGTCGGCACCGGCGTCGTCGCCGATGCCCATTTCAAGCTGCTCGAGCCAGCCTCCTGGATCGTTGAAAACGAGCGCGGCGATCCGCAGAAGGCAGCTCCGTGCGGCGCCGATCCGAAGGCGGAAATGAGCAAGGCCCTGACGCAGGTCAAAGGCGGGTCGGCTCTGCACCTGAAGGTGACCGAAACGATCTATCACCCCGGCCACTACCGCGTGGCGCTCGCAGTGAACTCACGCGAGGAGCTGCCGCCGGACCCGATGACCTTCGAGCGGACCACGGAGAAAGGGCCTCGCTCGGTCTGGGGCGTGATCCAGAGCCCGCCGCAACTGCCGGTCCTGGCCGACGGCCTGTTTCCGCACTACACGAAGCCGGCCAACCCGCAGACTTTCGAGACCGACGTCCAGTTGCCGAACATCGCCTGCCCGCGCTGCACCCTGCAGGTAATCCAGTTCATGGCCGACCACGGCTACAACCAGCCCGGTGGCTATTCGTATCACCACTGCGCGGACCTGCAGATCACAGCCGATCCCGCGAAGCCAATCGACAAGGGCTGGCCGACTCCGACTACGACGATGCAGTAAGGCTTCAGATGCCGGGCTCCAGGCGTCAGGCCTGGAGCCTGCGTCTCACCTCTCGGAACTCACTTCTTCGGCGGCCAGTTCTTCTCTATAACCGGCTTGACGGCCGCGTTCCATCGCTCGTAACCGCGCTCGTTCAGGTTCAGGCCGTTCTCCGCGTACAGCTCTGGGCGTGGCTTGCCGTCTGCGCCGAGGAGCGCGGATTCCACATCGATGTACTCGACGAGCGGATCGGCATCGGCCAGCGCCTTCACCGACGCGTTCGCGCCACGAATCGTGTTCATCTGCGCCCAGTGCGCCGGGCTTGGCTTGGTGCCGATGACGATGACGCGAGTCGCAGGCAGCCGCGCGTGGATGGCCTCAATAAGGGTGCGGTAGTCGGCCGCGATCTGCTCCGCTTGCTTGCCGGCGGCGACGTCGGCGTCGCCGGCGTAGAACACGATCAGGGGCGGCTTGTACCGGAAGATGAGGCGATCGGCGAAGTAGATGTTGTCGGAAACGTGCGAGCCGCCGAACCCGCGCTTGATCGCGCTCCGGCCGGGAAACGCTGCGGCGACGTCCCAATAGCGGATGCTCGAACTGCCGACGAAGAGGACCGCGCCCTCGGGAGGCGGCGTCGCCCGGTCGGCGGCTTCGAACTCGGCGACCTCCGACTCGAAGCGCCGCGGATCCGGACCGGGCTGGACGATCGCGCCGGTTACGGCGGCGCTCATCGCGATCGGCACGACGAGGCTCACGATCATCGAGCGCTTCCGACGGGTGGGGCGCATGGGTGGCTCCATGACAGCCGCGCGATGTTCCGCTCGTCGCGGCTAGAATGGTTGGGTTGCTGCCGCAGATTGTAGCCGACCCTCCAGGTGTCATCGCAGCAGGATGGCGCTCCGTGCGCTCCGCCTGAGGTCCATTGTTGGACTTCTTCCTGTTCGCCCTCACTGGATTCGTCGCGCAGACCATCGACGGCGCGCTAGGCATGGCCTACGGCGTGTCCTGCACGTCGATGTTGCTGGCCTTCGGCTACTCGCCGGCGGCCGCGAGCGCCAGCGTGCACATGGCCGAAATCGTCACCAGCGGCATCTCCGGCCACTTCCACTGGCGGCTGGGCAACGTCGATCCGGCGCTCTTCCGCAGTCTGGTCTGGCCCGGAATGATCGGCGGCGCGATCGGCGCGTATCTCTTATCGACCCTGTCGGGCGACGCGCTGAAGCCGTGGGTGGCGATCTATCTCGCGATCATGGGCGTGCGCATCATCCGCAAGGCGTTCAGCGAGCGGCCGGCGGCTCACGTCTCTGGCAGGCAGATGGAAGCACTCGGGTTCGTCGGCGGCTTGATGGACGCGATTGGCGGCGGCGGATGGGGACCGATCGTCACCTCGACGCTGGTCGAGCGCGGGCACGAGCCGCGCATGGCGATCGGATCGGTGAATCGCGCGGAGTTCTTCGTGACCGTCGTTCAGTCCGCGACGTTCATCTTGACCATCGGCATCGGCAACTGGCCGGTGGTACTCGGACTGTGCCTGGGCGGCGCTCTGGCCGCCCCGCTTGCCGCGACCCTCGCCCGGCGGCTCGATGCCACGCGCCTCATGATCGCCGTAGGCGTGCTGATCGTACTGCTCAGCCTGAGGACGTTGATCGCATCGCTCTGACTGACCCTCGTCGCGAGCCTGCGCCGCCTCGCACCGCTCGCGCAGCCTGTGTGTAGCTGGCCGGCCATGGCACCCGGGCGCGTGTGTAGCGCGCTTCCACCCGAGCGTGGCTGGCAGTTTGCATCGCTCAACCGAGATGCGTGTACGCCCGAGTTACTACCTGAGCCTTGCGCGCACACGGCGCTCGGTGGCGATGCTGATCTGCCTCGCCCTGTTCGGCGCCGCTTGTTCGTCAAAGTCTGAAACCACGACATCGCCGACCGCGGGCGGCCGCTGCGGCATGACCCTCGCCGCTTCCCCTTCGACCGTCGACGCGAACGGCGGCAGCGGCCAGGTGAACATCACGGTCGATCGCGATTGCACCTGGGACGCGCGCGCCGATGCGGACTGGATCCGCCTGACGCCGCCGACCAGCGGACAAGGAGAAGGCACCCTGCGGTTTACGACCACGGCGAATACCGCCGTGTCGTCGCGGCGCGGCGCCGTCGTCGTCAACGACCAGCGCGTGGATGTTGTCCAGGCAGCCGCGGCGTGCAGCTTCGCGCTGAGCGCCCCTGGCGCGGAAGCACCGGCGCAAGGGGCCGCCCTCGCGGTGACCGTCACCGCTCCCACCGGATGCTCGTGGACGGCGACCAGCCCGGTCGAGTGGATCCAGGTCAGCCAGGGCCGGCAGGGGAGCGGCAACGGCGTGGTCTCGATTGCCGTCGCGGCCAACGGCGGCGAATCTCGGGAGGCGGCGGTTCTCATCGGTGGACAAAGTTACACGGTCACCCAGGCGGCGGGCTCGACTTCACCCACCAATCCTCAGCCGCCGCAGCCGGGTTGCCAGTTCAACGCGACCCCTACGGCGGCATCGTACGGCAGCAGCGGCGGGGAAGGCGGGGTCACCGTCGCCGCTTCCTCTTCTTCATGCGTATGGGCGGCGGCCTCGAGCGTTCCGTGGATCACCATGGTGACGACTGCCGGCAACGGCAACGGCACGGCGCGGTACACCGTCGCGGCGAACACCGGGGGCGAGCGCACCGGCAATCTGAGCGTTGCGGGGGCAACGATTCGGGTCACCCAGGCGGCGGCTCCGCCGGCCGGGTGCAGCTACAACGTCACGCCGACGACGCAATCGTTCGCCGCGGCCGGCGGCGATGGAACGATTCGCATCGACGCGTCGTCCTCGACCTGCACGTGGACGGCAGCGACCAGCGCATCGTGGATTTCACTCGCGAGCGGCAGCGGAAACGGCTCCGCCGACCTCCGCTATACGGTTGCCGCCAACACGGGCCCCGAACGGAGCGGAACCGTGAGCGTGGCAGGCGCCACCGTGACGATCACGCAAGCCGCCGCCCCCGCCCCGACCTGCACGTTCGATGCGTCGCCGCGCACACCGTCGGTGGACAACGCCGGTGGCGACGTCACGATTCACGTCACGACGTCCGCGCCGAGTTGCGCATGGACGGCGACCTCGGGTGCACCGTGGGTTACTGTCGCGGTCGGAGCCGGCACCGGCGGCGGTGACGCGCGCTTTACGGTTGCGGCCAACACCGGCGCGGCGCGGACCGCGACACTCACCGTGGCGGGAATCGCCGTCACCGTGACCCAATCCGCGGCGCCCGCGTGCACGTTCATGCTATCGCCGACCTCCCAGTCGGTCGCGGCCGCCGGCGTCGACGAACGTGTCAACGTGGACGCGTCGACAAACAGCTGCGCATGGACGGCAGTCTCGAACGCTCAGTGGATCACCATCACGGCCGGGAACAGCAGAACCGGTGACGCAGACGTGCGCTACACCGTTGCCGCCAATACCGGCGGCGCGAGAACAGGGACCATGACCATCGCCGGCACGATGTTCACGGTGACGCAGGCCGCGGCGCCGCCGTGCACGTTCACGGTCAACCCCACGTCGCAGTCGTTTACTGATGCCGCAGGCACCGGCACCGTCAGCGTCAACGCATCGGCAGGCAGCTGTGCCTGGACGGCCACGACGACCGCCTCGTGGATCACGGTGACGACGGGCGCGGGTACCGGGAACGGGACCGCCCGATATTCCGTGGCGCAAAACACCGGAGCGGCGCGCAGCAGCACCCTCACCGTAGCTGGCGTTGGAGTTGCCATCTCTCAGGCTGCGGCACCTCCGCCCTCCATCGAGGTCTCCGGCGCGGTTTCGGGACTGAGCGGCAACTGCCCGGCGCTGACGTTCACCGTCGGCGGCAGGCTGGTTCGCACGAACAGCGCGACTGATTTCCAGAGCCGCTGCGATCGGATCAGAAACGGCGACACCGTCACCGTCACCGGCGTCGTCCAGTCCGACAATTCGTTGCTGGCGTCGGTCGTACGCGAGGGCTGATGACGCGCGCACTCTTCCCCATCACCGCCGTCCTGGTACTCGCCTGCGTTCCTCCGGCCAACGCCCAGGACTCGCTCGTCGATACGCTCTCGTTCCTGCTCACAACCCAGGCGGTGGCGACCGGCGACTTCGTCAAGGACCGCCAGTCGGCGGAGGTCACCCGCGACACCATCGAGCGGCTGCTGCTGGTTGAATTGACCACCACGCCGCTCAGCTCGTCGTCGGGAGGCTTTTCGTATCGGTTCAATCCGGCGATCGGCACTGTCGAGCGCGCCAGCGGCAACTTCGGGCCGTTCTTCACCGAGCGCAGCCTCACGATCGGCGCGCGAAGCGTGTCGGTCGGCGCGCAGGCACAGGTGGCGCACTACTCCCACCTCGACGACAACGATCTGCTCGACGGATCGTTTGTGACGATCGCGAATCAGTTTCGCGATGAGACCCAGCCGTTCGACGTCGAAACCCTCACGCTCGACATGCGCTCGACCACGCTGACGCTCTTCGGCAATGTGGGCCTGCACGACCGCATCGACATGGGGGTGGCGGTGCCGATCGTCGCGTTGACGATGGACGGGTCGCGAATCAACGTCTATCGCGGGTCGAGCCTGCTGCAGGCAACCGCGAATGCGGAGGCATCCGGCTTCGGGGATATCGCGCTCCGCGGCAAGTTCAACGTCTGGAGCCGCGGTCCGAGTGGCGTGTCCCTCGTGCAGGAGGTCAGGCTTCCGACCGGACGTGAGGAAGATCTGCTCGGTTCTGGCGAGACCTCGTTTCGTACCGTCTTCATCGGGTCGGCCGAGTCGGGATCGATTGGCGTGCACGGTAATCTCGGGACGTCGTTCGGGGGCCTGGCGAACGTGCTCGATTATCGCGGGGCGTTTACCGTGACGCCCCTGAGCCCGCTGACGCTGGTGGCCGAGCTCCTCGGACGGCGAATCGGCGACGTCGGCAGCCTCGTCCAGGAGCGGGTGCCGCACCCGCAGCTCGCGGGAGTCGATACCATTCGCCTGACCAGTACTGGCGACAGCGTGAATACGTCATCGGTCGTGCTTGGCGCGAAGTGGAATGTGGGCGGGACCTGGCTGGCCAACGTCAACGTGGCCATACCTCTGACCAGCCGCGGCCTGCGGCCGGACATGGCCGTGCTGTTCGGGTTCGACTACGCCTTCGCGCGGTGAGGCCCGTGTCTCGTCGCGCCGTTAGTGCACCGTAACGCTGTCGATCACCCAGCCTGTACCGCGCTTTGCCATCCGGAATCGCCATTGCCGCGACTCGGTCCTCAGGTCCGGGCCGCCGACCCGCGGCACGTAGGTCGTTTCGCCGCGGCATGCCACTTCGCCGGTGCGAGCCTCCGCACGGGTCTGGCAGGCCTCGAACGTGAGCGTCTGCACCCGCAGGCCCTCGAACGCTCTGGACAGCGCCCGGGCGTCAACCGAGGGCCAGACTGCCTTCACCATCGCCGCGTCGCGCCGCGCGTAGGCCATCTGAAGCTGTTCGAGCGCCGCGGCCATGCCTTCGCTGGCAGTCAGCTCTCTCGCTGCCGCGGGAGGCGGTGGAGCAGGGGCGACTGGTGCCGGCTCGGTCCGCGGCCGTTCCGTGTCCTCCGCAACTGGTTCAGCGATCGGTGGGTCAGCGATGACGCGAGGCGGTTCCGCGCGGGTGTTCGCTGGCGGGGCGCTCTCTCGGGCCGGCGCCGCGGCGGGCGCGGCCGCGGAACTCCGGTTCGCGGTCGGCGCTGGAGGTGGCGTCGGCGCGCCTGGTGATACTCGGGTCGAGGGCGGCGCAGGCGGTGTGGGTCGTGACGCAGCCGATACGGCCGGCACAGGCGGCGGTGAGGGTCGTGACGCAGCCGATACGGCGGGCGCAGGCGGTGGGACCGCCGGTCGCGGCGCCGCCGCTTCGGAGCCGCGTGGACGGCTCGCCGGCGCTGTGCTCTTCGGCTGGGCTGTCACCGGCGGCCTAGCGGCGGCTGGTGTGGTGTTCGACCCTGAGGTCCCCAAACTGCTCGTCCCGGCAGCGTCCTTCGACCGGTCCTTGTCACGCGAGGTGGCGATGCCAGCAGTGGCAACTGGCGCGGCAGGAATCTCCGCGCGGGGTGCTGTCGACGCAGTGTCGGGTGGTGGAACCGCATCCCGGTCTGCACTTGCAACTGCCGACGCCGGTTCATCGTCGGAAGACGGCGACATTGATCTCCCCGCCATGAACTCGTCGGCCGTACCCAGCAGAATCACCAGCAACGCGAATGCGATCAACGCGAGCGCCGCGACGGCCAGGGCGGCCGCGATCTTCCTCGCTCCGGTGCGGCCCTCAGGCCCCGCACCGAAAGTGATTGTCGGCAGGGGTCCGGTCTCCGGCCACGCCATGTCGCCTTCATGCTCCACGGGCGGCGCGTCGACGGGCGGCTTCGGCTCGACCGGCCTACCGATGTCGACAGCGACAGGAGCGTGCGATTCCCGCGATCCGAGATCCAGGTCGGTGAATCGTGATCGCTCCAGCTCATGTGCAACAGGTTCTGGGGCAAACGCGTCCAGTTCTGCGACAAACGCGTCCAGATCGGCTGTCACCAGTGTTGGATGTGGCTGCTGCACATCTGGCGGCACTGGCGATGGCTCTGCCTCGGCTGCCGGTGTCGGTGGCGCTTGCGGCTCCACTCGGATGGGGCCGTCGTTCCTAGTGAGCTCGGCATCCGCGGATCGCGGCACCCCAGAACGCGGCGCGATCTGCTCGAGCGGGAAATCGTTGCGCGGTTCGAATTCGAAATCCTGGAGGCCTGCCACCTCATCTGCCGACGGTGCCTCACCTTGCGGCATTGGCGGCGCAATGGAGTTCCCACCAATGGTGAGGCGGGGAGCACCGTTGACGTCTATGAAGTTGGCACCTGGTCGCCGCGAGGCACGGAGGTTGAACAGCGTGACTTCCGGCTCGTCGGACGATGGTGGCGGAGGCCAGTCGGCGTCCGGGACCGGCAAAGGGCGGCGTTTCACGAGGGCGTGTCCTTGCAAGCATCGTGCAATCAGAGCGGCCCTGGAAGCAACCTCATGAGTGCTAGCATCGCGACAGTGACGATCGAGATCGCGATGATGAGGCCGGTGCCGGCACGCTGATGCCGGCGACGTTCTGGTTCCTGAGCCTGGCCGCCGCAGCCTTGTGGTGGCCCCGCGATCTCGCCGGGATAGCAGCTCGACACATCTGGACGCTGCCGGCGCTCGCGGCGATCGGATTCGCGGTCGTCGAGGGATTCATCAATGGCACCGGCCTGGCAATCGTCCTGGCGCTGGCCGCTGCTGCCGCATACGCTCACCACGGGAGTCACTCAGTAGCCAGGCGGCTGGCGCATGCGTACGTCCTTGCCGTGACGACCGGCTTGTTTCTGCACGTGCTGCCTGGATTCTCGAATCCGGTGGTCATTGACCACGTCGTGCTCTCGCCCGGCGCCGTTTCCTACACCCAGTACCTCAACGTCGACAAAGGCCTCGCGGGACTGCTCCTGCTGGGCTTGTATGTGCCCGAACGTGTGCAGAAGGACCGCGGGCCGCGGCCGCTGCTGGCGTCTTTAGCTCGCTTCCTTGTGGTGGTCGCGGCGGCCATCGCCGTGGCGCTGGCGACTGGCTACCTGCGCTGGGATCCCAAGCTGCCCTCGTGGTGGCCGATGTGGCTTGGCATCATGCTGGTGCTGACCGCGCTGCCGGAGGAAGCCGCGTTCCGCGGCGTCGTTCACAGCACGCTGGCCGAGCGTCGCAGCGATCCTCGGAGCGTGCTGGCGATTGTGGTCGGCGGACTGTTGTTCGGCGTCGCCCACATCGCCGGCGGGCCGGTGTACGTGCTGGTCTCGGCGGTCGCGGGGATCGGCTACGGATGGATTTACGCGTCCACGGGCTCCATCGCCGCGGCCATTCTGGCGCACGCCGGGCTGAACACCATTCATCTCCTGTTGTTCACCTACCAGTCGCTGGCGGTCTCGCCGTAGTCATCCGCTTCACGCATTCCGCGACCAGGCCGCCATCCACGCCTGGTTCTCCACCGAGATCGCGTCCTCGGCGCGGTTGACCAGCGCATCGAAGTCGATCGTCAACCCGCGAGCCCGATCGTCCGTGAACTGCGACTCGATGGCGCGGAGGCGATCCGCCGTCGCCTGGTACGACACGATCAGGTGGCTGAAACGTGACGCCTCGGCCTGCGCGGCGACCGCTCCGGCAATTGTCGTGGCGACGGCTACCCACGGCGCCAGCGGGGCGGCAGGCAGGGAGGCGGCCAGCGCCCCGATGATGGCGCCGGAGTACAGCAGACCCTGCTCGGCGAGTTGCCAGCGCGCGCGGCTGGCGGACAGCGTCGCGACCTGTTTCAGGTAGTAGCCGTCGATCTGCTGCTTCACCCGCCGCTCGACGTATGCCGCGGCGTCGAGGTCTGGCGGGGGCTCACGCGACGGCGATTTATTCGGCACTGTGATCGCTAGCAGGTCCTGCGCGCGCTGGACGATCTCTTCCACCCGTGCTCTGAGCGCGTTGTCGCGGTCGGCTGCATACCGGCCGGTACCGGTGCGGTAGCGGTAGACGGCTTCCTTGAGCGCTTCGGACACCGAGCGGGCCCGGTTCCATTGCTCCACCGTTTTCACCTGGCCTGCGGCCCGCTGCATGGTGGCCGCGAGTGCCGCCAGGATCGCGGCGGTGCCGGACACGACACGAACCGGTGTCCCCGACGCCGTGCCGGCCGCCGTGAGCCACGTGGCCAAACCGCCGAAGAAGGCCGCCGCTGCCACGAGATAGAGGACCCTGGAACGCTGCCCGGCGATCCGTGTTTTGAGCGTGCTGGCGCGGCTCGACCACTCGGCCTGGGCCTGCCACGCATCGCTCAGCGCGCGAGAAACCGCGCTCATGCCCGGAGCGTCGCCAGCACCTGGCGAAGCCGCGTGTCGCCGCCGTCCACGTGCTTCGACACCGTTTCAAGCCCGCGTTCGACAGCGGCGAGTTGGTCGGCTCCTGGTTTCGTCTGGCGGATGGCGTCGATCTCGCGCGCCAACCCGGTCTCGTTCCCGAGGAAGAACTGTGCGTTGGCGGCGCTGGCGTGCGTCCAGGTATTGGCTTCGTTGAGCCGGGACAGGATGTCCAGCACCTGCCGGTAAGCGATCGTCGCGCCGTCGCGATCCCCCGCTTCGAGGCTGGCCTCGGCGACCAGCGTCGCCAGATAGTGCGACTCGGGATTCACGCCGAGCGCGCCGCGGTAGACGTCGGCCGCCTTTCGGGAGTCGCCCCCTGATCGGTAGAAGCGTCCCTGCAGCGCGGCGCACTCGGTGTTGTGGCGAAAAGCGTCCTTGTCCAGCTCGCCGATGCGATCGAGCACGCCCTGCACCAGGTCGCGTTTGCCGTTCTCGAGGTAGGCACGACCGAGGGTGCGGAGCACGAAGAGATCGCGCGGCGCCAGCTCGCGTGCCTGCTCGAGCTGCAGGACGGCGCGTTCGTAGTCCCGCGCGTTCATGTAGATCTCGCCGAGCCGCACGTGGATTCGCAGGTCCAGCGGCCGCGGCCTCGAGTCGCCGCTCCGGCCGAAGGCGATATCCATCCAGTCGTGCAGGTGCCGCACCTCCGACGCCCGGTTCTGCCGCAGCACATCGTCGAGCCGCTGGCGCCATTCGTCGAGCATGGTGACGGTGGGGACGGCGGGAGCGTCGAGGAGCGCCTTGTTCACGCGTGCCAGGTACCCGCTGATCTGGTCCTTCAGGTTCTCCCCGAACTCGGTGACACGGTCGGCGCTCAGCTCCGGATCGTTGCGGTACTGGTTGAGAATTTCCTGGAGCAGCCGCTTCACGTCGGCCTGGCTGTCGCCACGCCGGAACTGCACCTTCGAGTCCCGGATCGGCGACGGGATCAGATCGGTCGGGATCTGATAGACCAGCGGCCGCACCTTGCGAAGGGACGGCCCCGCCTGCGACGCCAGGGCCGCGCCGGCGACGGCGCCGGCCTCCCAGAGAATCCACGGCTTGTGAAGGGAGGAGGGAGTGACCAGGAGCAAGGCGAAGTCGCAGTCGACCACCTTGTCCACGATCCACTGGAACCAGTCTTCGCCGGAGCCGATGCCGGTTTCGAGCTCCTTGCTCGTCGAGAAGTGGACCTTGAGGAAGTCACCGAAGAGCGCGCGGATGATGTCGCGGAGCGCTTCGGCGATCGGGGTGTCGCTGTGTGTAAGGCTGATGAAGACGCGTCGGGGCATGGGTCACCTCGCCGGCGCGGGCCAGCGATCGAAATCCGCCGGGAAGTGCTCGGGCCGGACCAGCTGCGCGGCGATTTCGCCGAGCGCTTTCAGCTCCGGCATGTTCTTCGGCTGGTCCATCAACGACAACCGATCGAGCACCGCCTGCGGATAGGACGTCTTCACCTGCTCCGCAATCGCGGCGGCGATCTCCTGCGGCAGCCTCGCCGGCAGCGCGTCCCGGAACCGCTCCAGCTCGAAGCGCAGATTGTAGCGCTGGTAGGTGAGGAGCGGCTTCCCGAAGGGCGGGTAACCTTCGGCCGTGCCGACCAGGCTGTCGATTCGCCGCGCCGTGTCACTGCGCGACAGCCACTGGAGGGCGAGCTCCACGTCGGTCGTGCAGTCGTCCATCAGGGCGATCAGGGCGTTGAACGCATACACGCTGGACAGGCGTTGGAGGCCCGCCGCCTTGCCGGCGCCGCGACGGCGCAAGCCGGTACCGACGGACACGAGCAACAGCGTTTTCTCTCCGGGCGTGAAATTGAATCCGTACGCCGGCATGAGGGCTGCGCGCAGACACTGCAGCGCGGGGTTGTTGAAAGGGGTGACGCCGCCATCCACGAACTCACCCGACGCGCTCACCTGCCTGCCGGTGGTGGGGTCCAGCCACGACCCGACCACCAGGGCCTCCGGCCGGAAGTAATGCGGCGCCGCGGTCGAAGCGCGCACGACCTGCCAGAGCAGCATGTTGCAGTTGCCGACCCGTTTCTGGCCTGCCGTGGGGAAGAAATACGGATCGCGCTGTGAATTGGTGACCACCCACGGGCTGCCGGAGTCCATCCGCTTGGCAATGACCAGGAGCCCGGTCTTGAGGCGATCGGACCCGAGCGTCGTGCCGGCGCCGAACGCGTCCTGCAGCGCGCGCACCAGCGAGGCGTGCCCGAACTTTGGCGTGAAGGCCCCGATCGAGTACCAAGGCTTCGTGAAGATCCGCGTCGCGAGGTCGCGATAGAGGCACTCGATCTCGTCAACGCTCCTGCCGAGCGCGAGCCCGGCGGCGATGATGGCGCCGGTGGACGTGCCGCCGATCAGATCGAAGTATTCGTGCAGCCGGAAGTCAGGTCGCCCGTAGCGTGTGCGAAGCATCGTCTCGACGGCGCGCAAATACTGGAGGGTGAGCATGCCCCGGACACCGCCGCCGTCGAGAGCGAGGATGCGCCTGGGAACTGCATCGGTGGGGACCATGGCGACGCTATTAATAGCAGCTGGCGGGGTCGTTTCGGATGGCCCCGGCGAGCGCGAGCCACCCATGGCCGGCGCTCAGCGCGCCAGACTCTTCCCATTCCCAGACCGCGGCGAGGACTGCCTGCGCGAACGCCCATTGGAGCAGGCGGCCGCGGTCCAACTTCAGCGCCCGGGTGAAGTGATCGACCCGTTCCCGGATCGTCAGCGGGTCCGCGAAGATGTCGGGACGCTCGCACGGATTCCGCAGCGCCGCGCCGACTTCAAAGGCCACCTCTCCGACAACGCCCTTGGGGTCGATGGCTACCCAGCCCTTGCAGGAGTCGGAGAGCACGTTGCGATGGTGCAGATCGCCGTGGAGCAGGCGAACCGCAGGCTGCGAGGCGCAGAGCGCGCGATACGTGTCATGCGCAGCAGCCAACAGCGTCTTCGGAATGCCGCCGGGTGGCGCGCTTGCGTGCCGCTCGAAGCTTCGGCACCACGACTCCACTGGCGGCGCCGTTGCCGGCGGCGGCCCGGGCCTCATTCGCGCGATCACGCCGGCGATGACAGCTGTAGCCTCGCGGTCCCCGAGGCCGGCATCGGCGAGCGCTGTCCCCGGGACAAGCCGTTCCATCAGGGCAGCGCCGTCCGCGTGCTGGAGCAGCCGAACGGCGCCTGCTGCCTGGAACGCCTCCAGGGCCGAACCAGCGAACCATTCGTCGCTCGACCGGCGAACGACCTTCAGCACGACGTCGGTCCCGCGCCAACGGCCGAACACGCACACGGAGCCAGCGGTGTGAGTGACCTGTGCTGGCGTGACGCCCCACGCCGAAGCCTGTGTCTCGGCGCGAGCCAACAGATCGTCGCGGTCCGTCATGTGCGGCTGGTCACGATAGCGCGGCTCGTTGCACGTACGTCGACAGTCAACGAAAGTGCTGCGCCAGCGTAATCCGCGACTTGTCTGCATACAGTCCGCAGCCCAGGACGCGCCATTTGCCGCGGATGTTCTCGTAGTGGCCTCCGCCACGCCCTTCCGCCCACATCATCGCCAGCGCGCGATCGATGAATGTTCGCGCCGAGCCGCCGGCCTGCTCGAACGGCCAGCGGAGCGCCTCGTTTTCGGCGAACGCGCCTGGAGGGCGGTTCCGGCCGGACGATCGATAGTGGGCCTTGCGCCGTGCGTGGTCGTCGCGGGCCGAAGCCGCGGCATAGCCTTCGGCCTCTGTCGAGCGGCCGAGAGGATCGAGTCGCAGCGACGCACGGTATCGATTCGTCACCTCGACGCAGTAAGCCAGATCGTCCGGTGTGACGACAATCGCGCGCACATCGCTGGTGTGTCCGGTCGCTGCGCGAACGGTTGGGGTCGAAGCCGGGGCCGTTGCCCAGGACGTGCACAGGGTCAGCACGACCAGCAGCGCAACCGTTGAGCGGCGCATTGCGGCAGTGTAGTGCGGGTGTTACGGCTGCCGTGCTGTCTTCAGCCTTTCGGCGGCCGCGATCTCGCGTTTCGCCTCCGCCAGGCGTCCGCGTTGCTCGTAGACGTCCGCCAGCACGTAGTGACCGAGCGGCGTCAGTCGTGGTTCAGGGTGGTTCTCGAGGCCGCTTCGCGCCCACCGCTCGGCGCCATCCAGATCGCCGGTTTCGAAAAGCGCCTGTGCGAGATAGAGGTGACCCGTGCCGAACGCCGGCTCGATCTCGACAACCTTGCGGAAATACGTGATCGCCTCCTTCGTGCGGCCGGTCTTCTGCATCAGCTTCGCCGCGTTGAAGGCCGCACGATAGGCCGTCGTGTTGCCCGTGAGCTCCGTCTGGTAGGCGTCGATCGCCTTCTCGATCTCGCCCCGGCCTTCATGAACGAGCCCGAGATCGAAATGGGCCAGCACCAGGCCTGGCTTCTTCTCCAGCGCCCGCCCGATCGCCTGCTCCGCCTCATCGAACCGCTTCTGCTCGATGCAGATCTCGCCCAGCTTGAGGAGAAATCGCGGCTCATCGACCTGCCGCTCGAGCGCGTCCCGGACCACGGCCTCGGCGTGAGCCGGGTCTCCCTGGCGCATCCACAAATCGGCCAGTTGCCACAGAACCTTTCCGTTCCTGGGATCGAGCCCACGAGCCCGTTCGAAGCCGACCAGCGCTTCGTCGAAGCGGCCTTCGTCCTTGTAGGCGATGGCGAGGCTGAACAACGCGTTCTGGTGTTCGTCGTCTCGCGCGAGCGCGGCGCGATAGGCGGCAATCGCGTCCTCGGGGCGGTTCATCTTCTTGTAGATGTTGCCGAGCACCAAGTGGGCTTCGACGATGTCGGGGTCCTCGGCCAGCGCCGACCTGACGGCCGTGGCCGCGTCGTCGAGCTTCCCCTCGATGGAGAGGCCGGCGGCCAGCTTCAGGAGGTTGTACAGCGCGATCTTGTCTTTGGGATCGCCGCCCGCGGGCTGATCCAGCCGCTTCGGGTTGACGTGACCCGAAACGTAGCCGAGCGCGGCGAGCCGCTCCTCCGTTTCGGAATCGATCGGCCGCGGCCCGCGGTCCGCACCAGCTCTTGCGGTCCGGCCTTCGAACGCGTTGAGCGCGCGCACGAAACCGTCGCGCCGAGCGGTGTCGCCCGCAGAGCGATCGTGCGCCTCGCCCGGATCGTCCGCCAGGTCGTACAGCTCTGGCCGCGGAGCCTGAATCAGCTTGAATCGTCCGTCCTGGATCGAGCGCAGCTCGCTCCAGCCGTAGTGGTAGCGCGGGTACCAACTCTCGCTGTGGGCGACGAGGTCGAGCGCTTCGCCCCTGGAGAGAGGCATCAGATCCACGCCCTGCACCGCCGCGGGCACGGCGACGCCCAGCAGCGACAGCGCGGTGGGCATCACGTCCACGATCCGGACTTGATCGCCAATCACCGCGGCTGGCACGCCCGGTCCGTTGATGATGAGGGGCACACGCGTGGCCGCTTCGTAGATGAAGAAGCCGTGCGTCGCCTCGCCGTGTTCGCCGAGCATCTCTCCGTGATCGCCGACCACGACGATCACGGTATTCGACAGCCGGCCGTCGGCGCGCAGGGCATCGGCCAGCCTGCCCACCTGCAGGTCCACGTACGCGATCTCGGCATCGTACGCACCGGCCATGGTGCGCGGGAACTGCGACTGGACCTCGGCCGGCGCGTCGTACGGTGTGTGGGCGTCGTAGAGATGTACCCAGGCGAAGAAGCGCTGATCACGGTTCTCCCCGAGCCAGGCCAGCGCGCGATCGACGACGTCCGCGCCGCGCCGCTGAATCATGTCCATCGAGGCGGCGTCGGCGAACTTGTCGAGATCGAACTCGTCGAAGTAGCGATCGAAGCCCTGCGCGATTCCCCAGCGCCGATCGAGCACGAACGCGCCGATGAAACCGCCGGTGCGATACCCCTGCTGCTTGAGGACCTCGGCGAGCGTCAGCTGATCGTCGTCCAGGTAGAAGCCGCCGTTATCGCGGACGCCATGCCAGCCGGGAAACGTGCCGGTCATGAGCGAGGAGTGGGCCGGCAGCGTGAGTGGCACGACCGTCGTCGCGTGCTCGAAGCGGAGGCCGGCGTTGGCGAGCGCATCGATCCGCGGCGTCCGCGCCCCGGCATACCGGTAGCTGCCCACATGATCCGCTCGGACGGTGTCGAGCGAGACCAGGAGCAGGTTGCGCGGGGTGGCCGTCCGAAAGTAGGGAAGATGTCCGCCGAGCACGAACCAGCCGGCAACAAGCGCGGCAAGGGCGACGGCGCTCGCCGCGCCTCGTCGTGTCCAGCCCCCGGTCACGAGCCATCCTCGTGCGATCCGCGGCGCTCGGCGGCGAGCTTGCGAAGCTCGTCCCTGGCCGGCGCGAAATCGGGCATCAGCTGCAGGGCCCGTTCGAACGAGGGGCGTGCCAGCTCGGCGCGACCCTGCCGCACCAGGACGAGCCCGAGATTGAAGTGATAGCGGTGATCCTGGCCGTTCCGCTCGATCGCATGTCGAAACGCCTCCTCCGCCTCGTTCAAGCGCCCAGCGCCGCCCAGTGTCATGCCCAACGCGTTCCATGCCGACGCATTGGCCGGATCGACGGCGACCGCGTCGCGGAGCGTGGCGAGCGCCGCGTCAACCCCGCCGAGATCGCGCTGCAACTCGCCGAGTTGCTGGCGGACGCTGCCGTCGTTCGGGAGCAGGGCCGCAGCCGCCCTGTAGGCAGCGACCGCCTCGCCGGGGCGTCGGAGGCGCAGGCACAGGGTGGCTTCTGCAAGTGCGAGTTGGGCGCCGCCAGGGTTGTGCTGTCGGCCGTCGCGGACGATCGCCAGCGCCGCCTCGGGACCGGCCAGGGCCTGTTGGGACTCGGCCCATCCGGTCCACGCCTCTTCGACGAGCGGGCCTCGTCGCGCCGCCTCCTCGAAATGAGGCGCGGCGCGATCGAAGCGCTTCATGCCGGCGAGCGCGCGCGCAAGATAGAGATGCGCCTCGAAGCTCTCGATGCCGCTGTCGATCAACCCGCCGAACTGGTCGGCCGCGGACGAATACTCGTGGCGATTCAGCGCCAGCAGGCCGGCGCGCATCGCCTGGTTGGCGCGACGGAACTCGAGGATCTTGTCCTTCGGGTCGGCTCCCGAGACCTTGATCGTCGACGGGTCGCCGACCCCGCTGACGTAGCCGAGCGCGCCCAGCTGTTCGAGCAGGCCCGCGGGCACGGTGCGTGCCTGGACGTCGGCGCTGATGCGGCGCTCCTGCTCGAGAAAATTCGTGAGCGTCTTCCGATACGACTCGGCGCGGGCCGGCTGCTCGCCGGCAAGGTTCGTCCGTTCGTGGGGATCGGCGGAGAGGTCGTAGAGCTCCGGCCTCGGCGCGAGCACGTATTTCCACGGGCCGCTGCGAAGGACGCGGAGATCGCTCCACCCGAAATGCAGCAGCGGCACCAGCGATTCCGCGTAGTGGACGGTGTCGGTCGACCCGGTCCCGGCGCGCAGTTCGGCCGCCAGGCTGACGCCCGCGGGCTTGAAGTTCTGCGGGATCGGCACCCCCATCAACTCGAGCGCCGTCGGCATGACGTCCACGAGCCCGACTGAACCGGTGATTCGCCCACCGCCGCGGACGCCTGGGCCGCGGAAAATCATCGGCACCGCGAGCGTCGTCTGGTAGACGAAGAAGCCGTGCAGCGTTTCTTCGTGCTCGCCCAGGCCCTCACCGTGGTCGGAGGCGACGACAACGAGCGTGTTCGACTTCAAGCCGAGGCGGTCGAGGGTGTCGTCGAGCTGTCCGACGAGCGTATCGGCATACGCGATCTCACCGTCGTACGGCCGATCGCGATAGCGCGTTGCGTAGGGCTCTGGCGGCTCGTAGGGATCGTGCGGCTCGAACAGGTGCAGCCACACGAAGAGTCGATCCGCCTTGCCCTGGGCCTCGAGCCAGCCGGTTGCCGCCCGCAACGACTCGGCGCCCGGCTTCTGCAGCGTCGCCAGCAGCTCTGCACCCTGGGTCTTGGGAAACGCGTCGTCGTAACGATCGAACCCGCGGTTGAACCCGCCCCGCCTCTCCAGCACCATCGTCGACACGAACGCCGCGGTACGAAAGCCGGCAGCCTTGAGGATCTCGGCGAGCAGAGGGGACGAGGGTAAGTCGACCGGCGCGAGGTTGTCGCGCACGCCCGATTGCCAGGGCAGAAGGCCGGACAGCAGCGTCGCATGCGAGGGACGGGTCAGCGGGACGTGGCTCATCGCGTCGGCCGCAAACGCGCCTTCCCGGGCGATCCGATCGAGCCGCGGCGTGAGGTCGCCGCCGCCGTAGACGCCAACACGATCGGCGCGCAACGTGTCGATTGTCACCAGCACGAGGTGCCGGGCGGCGGCTGGCGGACGGGACGCAGTGCAAGACGCGATGCCGAGGAGCGCGATGGCGGCGGCCAGCGTCACGGTGTGACAGTGCGGCGGCCGGGCTCGTCCCGGGTTTTCGTTCAACAGCCTTGACACCGTTGACACACCGCTGTTATACACCCGCAAAGTTCAGCCACCGGCAACCGCAAGAGCGGCACGTTCGACCGCACGGGAGAGGAATCGTCATGCGTGACGTGACCACGTGTAGCGGCGTCGTTCGTTCGTGGGTGTTCATCTTCCTGGCTCTCGCGTCGGTAGCCGAGGCCCAGCGCACGACCGGCGATCTCCTTGGTGTGGTGCGCGACTCGTCTGGTGCGCTCCTGCCGGGAGTGACGGTGACCGTCAGCGGCCCGCGGATCGCGGGCACCCAGACCACCGTCAGCACCGAGAACGGCAGTTACCGCGTTCCCAACCTGCCGCCAGGAACCTACACCGTCAGATACGAGCTGTCGGGGTTCAAGGCCGTTGCCCTCGAGGGCATCCGCATCAATCTGGGTGGGGTGGTCGAGCAGAACGTGGGACTCGAAATCGGCCAGCTCGCCGAAACCGTCAGCGTGGTCGCCGAGTCGCCGGTCATCGATACCACGTCGAACGAAGTCGGGACTACGTTCGACCAGGAGTGGTTGACCGCGGCGCCAACGAGGCGCGCCGGCATTTACGATCTGCTGTCCCAGGCGCCGGGGTCGGTCAAAGGCGGAGACGGAACCGCCGCCGGCGAACGCCGGACCATGAGCTTTGGCGCTTCGTTTGACGAGAACGCGTTCCAGCTCGACGGTGTAAACGTTACCGACAATTTCTTCAGCGAGGGCTTTTCCGAACCCAATCCGGATGCGGTCGAGGAGATCGAGATCCTTGCGCTCGGCGCGCCCGCCGAGTACGGCAACCTCATGGGCGCCGTCTACAACATCGTCACCAAGCAGGGCACGAACCAGTTCCATGGCGACGCACGGGCGTTCTTCCAGACCGACGGGATGACGTCGAACAACACCCAGAATGTGAAATTTCCGAATGGCACGTTTGCGGACGCCTGCTCGGACAACCCCAGCGCCCGGTGTCCATGGACGCGTGGCGACTACTACGAAGTGACGGCCCAACTCGGCGGCCCAATCATCAGGGACCGTGTGTTCTTCTTCGGATCCTATGGGCACCAGAAGGACGAATTCACCCGCGTCGGCGTGAACTCGGAACTGCCCGGCAGCTCAATCGACACGACCAAAGATCGCGTCATGGCCAAGGTCACCTGGCAGGTGACACCGAAGCAGCGGCTGGTTGGCAACTTCCATTTCGATCGCTTTCCCAGCGACACGGGTTACAGCTTCAACGAGACGCCGTCCACGGCGTGGACCCGGACCCAGAAGGCGCCGACGCCGGGCGTGGGCTACACGGCGACGTTGTCCGACAAGACTCTGCTGGAGGTGCGGTACTCGGGGTTCTACGGCAACGTCACCGGCTATCCATCCGACCCGAGCCTGCCGCTGACCATGCCCCGCGTCTACAACGGCGCGACCAACACGATCAGCGGCGGCAACTACTACTGGTATACCTATGACGCGTATCGCACCACGGCTACGGCCAAGGTATCGCGGCATGCCGCCCAGTTCCTGGGCGCCGAGGAGGACTTTCACTTCGGCGTGCAGTACAACCAGGCCGGGGTCTCCGGTGTGTACGGCTACAACGACTTCATATACACCTACCTGGTCAACGGTGTGACGTACGGGTACGGCAACGTGCGCCAGCCGTTCTCCTATGCGGCGCAGATCCGGAACCTTGGCGCGTTCGTCGACAGCAACGTGCGGATCGGCGATCGCATCACGATGAACCTCGGCGTGCGCGGTGACTACAGCAAGGCGCTGGCCCCGGAGCAGCAGGAACTCGACGATAACGCGCAGCCGACCGGCAGAACCTTTCCGAAGACCGACTTCTTCACGTGGAACAGCATCTCGCCGCGCCTGGGCGTCAACATCAAACTCAACTCGACCGGGAGGACGGTCCTCAAGTCGCACTGGGGCCGCTACCATCCGCAGATTACGACCGGCGAGTTCGCCAATGTGATCGGCCCTAACATCAAGCCGTACTACCAGGGTACGTACAACTCTGCCACCGGCGAGATCGAGGACCTGTTCGTGACGAGCAGCCCTGAAAGCCTCAAGGTCTCGTCCTCTTACAACAACCCCCGCACCGATCAGTTCATCCTGGGCGTCGAGCAGGAACTGACGTCGAAGATCGGCCTCCAGGTGAACTATGTCCGGAAGTGGGGCCGGCAGTTCGCCGCCTGGCGTGACACCGTCGGCACGTACGTTCCGGTGACCGTGGTAGACGACGTCGGCACAGGGGCCACAGGCCAAGCGATCACAATCCAGAGGCTGACCAGCGATCCGGGTGCCCGCATTTTCGAGCTGGGGAACTCGGATGGCGTGTTCACGAACATCCACGCGTTCACGGCCAACGTGACCAAACGAATGACGCAGTGGTTCGCCAACGCATCGATCACCTACCTTCGGTCGGAGGGCGCAGTCGGAGGCAGCTTGCGGAGCACGAGCATCCAGCAGCGGAGCGGCCTGGAGTTCCAGCCCTTCGGTAGAAACCCCAATGACTTCGTGAATGCGGTGGGCAGGCTGAACGGCGACGTCGGCTGGCAATACAAGGCGCAAGGGGTCGTGAATCTCCCGTGGCGTTTGCAAGCATCGGGAAGTCTCGACTCACATGGCAACGCACATCGGATTCGGACGCGGTCGATCCCGGCCTCGGTAGCCGGACAGCCGTCCACGACCATCATTCTGCAGCCGCGTGGCGAGCTCGACCGGTTGCCCTGGACCACGATTGTCGATTTCCGGTTGCAGAAGGAGTTCGCCGCGGGAGGCAACTCCCGGCTGACGCTGTTCCTTGACGTTCTGAACCTGAACAACGAGAACAGCCCGCAGGCCGTCGTTTCATCGAACGTGACCAACGGCCAGTATCAATACCCCGGGACGTTCGTCGCGCCGCGTCGCGTGATGCTCAGCGGGAAGTTCAGTTTTTGATACGAGACGCTGAGCACACGACACGGGTCTGTTTGCGCTGAGCCGTGAGGGGAGCGCCGCAAATCGAAGGCCGCTGCAAGTCGGCATCGGCAATTGCAGCCCAGGTTTGCTAAGCTCCCTGCTCGGTGCCGTCTATCGCTGCCTCCACCAGCATTGCTCGCCGCTGGCTGCTCAAGGGGATCCATCAGGCTGAAGAGGTTCAAGGGAACCGTCACACCGCGCCCTGGTGGCAGGTGATGTGCCTGACCGGCGTCGATTACTTCTCGACGCTGGGATATCAACCAAGCATCGCGTTCATCGCCGCCGGCTTTCTGTCGCCCCTGGCGACGCTCGTCCTCGTCCTGGTGACGCTCTTCGGGGCGCTGCCGGCCTACGCTCGCATCGCCGAACTGAGTCCGTTCGGTCAGGGCAGCGTGGCGGTGCTGGAGGAGCGGCTTCCGCGATGGCGTGGCAAGGCCCTGGTGCTGTGCCTGCTCGGATTTGCCGCCACCGCGTTCGTCATCACCATTACCGTGTCGGCCGCCGACGCCGCGGCCCACATCGTCGAGAACCCGTTCATGCGGTTTCTGGTGCCGCATCCGGTGGCGGTCACGCTCGCGCTCATCGGATTGCTCGGCGCCGTCTTCCTGCGCGGGCTCAAGGAGGCGGTCTGGGTCGCGGCGATCATCGTGGCGGTCTACATCGGGTTCAATCTCGTGGTGATTGCCCACGGCCTGTCCCGGATCGTGAACCAGCCCGAACTGCTCGCCAACTGGCAGTCGCGGCTGCTGCAACAGGAGCCGAACTACGGGCTGGCAGTCCTGGCGGCCTTGCTCGTGTTCCCCCGGCTCGCGCTTGGCCTGTCCGGATTCGAGACCGGTGTCGCCGTCATGCCGCTGGTTCGCGCCGAGGGGGAATCAGAGGAAGAGAGGCTCGCCGCTCGAATCCGGAACACGAAGAAGCTGCTGACGCTCGCGGCCTCGATCATGAGCGTGCTGCTGGTGGGCAGCAGCGTGGTCGCGACGCTGCTCATCCCGCCGGAGGCGTATCAAGGCGACGGCGCGGCGAACGGGCGTGCGCTCGCCTTTATCGCGCACCGCGACTTTGGCGACCTGTTTGGCACGCTCTACGACCTGGCGACCATCACGATCCTGTGGTTCGCGGGGGCCTCGGCGATGGCCGGCCTGCTGAACCTGATCCCGCGCTACCTCCCGCGATACGGGATGGCGCCGGAATGGGCCCGTGCCGAGCGTCCGCTGATCCTGATCATCACCGGCACCGCGTGCCTCGTCACCCTCCTTTTCAACGCCGACGTGAACGCGCAGGCCGGCGCCTACGCAACCGGCGTGCTCGTGCTGATCTCCTCGGTGGCGTTTGCGGCGACGATTGCGACACCGAACCGCCGGGTGCGGTTCGGCCTCGTGTTCGCGGTGTTCGCCTACACGACACTGGTCAACATCGTCGAGCGGCCGGAGGGCTTGACGATTGCGCTCTGGTTCATCGCGGTCATGATCGTCACCTCGCTGGTCTCTCGGGTGACGCGCTCGACGGAGCTGCGCGCCAGCGGCGTGCGCTACGACCCGGCGGCCGAAGCCATCGTCTCCGCCGCTGCGGGATCGCCGCTGCGGATCATCGCCAACCGTCCTGACTCCGGATTGCCGGAGGAGTACGCGCAGAAGCTGACCGAGGCGCGACAGTCGCACCATCTCCCCCCTGAGTCGTGCGTGGTGTTTCTCGAGGTGTTTCCGAGCGATGTCTCGGAGTTCGCCGACGAGCTGCGGGTGTCGGGAAAGAATCTTGGCGAGTATCAGGTGCTGGCAACCACCAGCCCCGCCATCCCCAACGCCATTGCCGCGGTGCTCCTCGACCTTCGCGATCGGACCGGAGTCCCCCCGCACGCGTACTTCGGGTGGACCGAGGGCAACCCCATTACTTACCTTCTGAAGTTCCTGGCATTCGGTGAGGGCGATACCGCACCCGTGGCGCGTGAGGTGCTGCGTCAGGCCGAACCCG
This sequence comes from Vicinamibacterales bacterium, assembly GCA_035495795.1. Classification (GTDB taxonomy): domain Bacteria; phylum Acidobacteriota; class Vicinamibacteria; order Vicinamibacterales; family UBA2999; genus VFZN01. The sequence goes on along the minus strand of DATJFF010000103.1, from coordinate 3,120 downwards.
ACCCAAGCCGGCGGCCGCGGATCCACGTCGGGTAAGCATCGCGGCACCGTCTTACCGGGCCTTGGAGCACGTCCGACACCCCTGGTTCAGGTAGTGCTTCGAATTACTCCATCCGGAGGACCTCGACTGGATCCAGCCGCGATGCCCGTCGCGCGGGCAGGTACGCGGCCAGCAGTCCGATCGCGGCGAGAAAAGCGACCGCGATGGCGATCGTCGCGGGATCGGTCGGTTCCAGGCCGAAGAGGAGGCTGCGCGCGGCTGCCGCCGCACCGAGGCCGAGCGGAATGCCGATGGCGAGTCCAATCGCGACGACCACGCCGGCTTCGCCGACGACAATGCGGACCACGTCGCGGCGGTGGGCGCCGAGGGCCATGCGGATACCGAACTCGCTCGAACGACGCGTGACCATGTACGACATCACGCCGTAGAGGCCAATTGCGGCCAGCAGCGCCGCCAGCGACCCGAACGCGACCGACAGGCCGGCCATCAAGCGCTCGCGCAGGAGACCTTCTCTGACCTGCCGGCTGAGGATCGTCACATGAAGAGCGATCGCCGGATTGACGCCGGCAACGCTCTGCTCGATGGCCGCCGGCAGGTCGTCGATCGGCCCGCGCGGCTTGACGACGAACCACGCGGCTTCGCGCAGCTCATCGTCCTGCGCGGCAGGGAGGTGGACCACCGGCTCGAAATCGCTGCGGATGTCCTCGTACTTCGCATCTGCGGCAATGCCGACGATCTCGATGCGGCGAGCCGGCTGGCCGGGCGGCGTCTCGATCCAGAGCGTGTGGCCGAGCGCGTCGCCAGTTGGAAAGGCCTTTCTCGCGAAAGCGTCGCTGACCACGGCGACAGCTGGCGCCTGCCGTACATCCTGCGGCAGGAAATTGCGGCCCTTGAGAATCGGAATGCCCAACATCCGGAAGTAGTTGGGACTGACGCGGTTGAAGTTCGACAGCAGCTTCTCGGACGAAACGTCCACGTAGACGTAGTCGTTCCACCATCGTCCGCTCAGCGGCTGGTTCCGCGACGCCGCGACGTCTGCAACCGCGGGATGGGCGGCAATCGCGTCGCGCAGCCGCTCGCGAAGCAGCTGCCGCTCGTCCAGCGTGCCCTCCGCCAGGCTCCGGTGCGACAGGCCGGCCACCACGACCTGCTGATCGAAGCCGACGTTGACGTTGAGCAGGTTGTAAAGCGTTCGCGTGAACAGGACGGCGCCCAGCAGCAGGACCACTGACAGGCCGACCTGGCCGATCAGAAGCAGGCGCCGGAACCGGAAGCGATCGGGACCCTGAGTCGTGCCGCGGCCGTCAGCGCGCATCGCCGCAGCCGGCGCCAGCGCGGTCGCCTTCAGGGCAGGCGCCAGGCCACACAGCAGGCAGGTCAGGGCGGCAATGCCAGCCGTGAATCCGAGGACGTTGAGGTTCCACTGGATGTCGAGGAACACCGGGCCCATCCCGTCGGCGAGCTGCGTCACGACCACGCTGGTGAGGCCGCGGGCCACGATCGTGCCCGCGCCGACGCCGGCCGCGACAAGGATTGCGCTCTCGACGAGCAGCTGCCGCACCACTCGCCGGCGGGATGCGCCGATCGCCAGGCGGACCGCGATTTCCTTCTGACGGGCGGTGCCCCGTGCCAGCAGGAGACTGGCCAGGTTCGCACACGCGATCAGCAACACGATCGCCGTCCCCGCGAGCAGGACGATCAGGATCGTCCCGAACGTGTCGCGCACATCCGAGACGCCGGACAGCAGGGGAGAGGCCTGCAACGTGTTGGCGAGATACCTCTCGATGCCGTCGCCGCTCGAGTCCGGCGGCACCGTGGACTTCATCACCGCCGGCGCGATCGCTTTCAGGTGTTCGGTGGCCTGCCTGGCCGAGACGCCGGAGGGGAGCCGGCCGACGGCCGACAGCCACCAGCTGCGCCGCGTCTCCAGCCGGTTCGACGGGTTCAGCAGGGGGTCGGTGCACAGCGGGATCGCGACATCGAAGCGGCGGCCGACGTCGAGCCCGTAGAACCCCGGCGTGGTGACGCCGACGATCTCGAACGAGGTGCCTTCGAGCCGGATGGTGCGGCTCAGGACCGAAGCATCTCCGCCGAGCGCGCGCTGCCAGTAGGCGTGACTGATCAGAGCAATCGGCGCGCATCCAGGCCGGTCGTCGTCGCGGCCGAATACCCGGCCGAGCTCCGGCCGGACTCCCAGCACGCCGAACGCGTCGCCGCTCAGCCACAGCGTGTCCACCTCGCGGATGATCCCGCCGTCCGCGGTGTTCACGCCGCGGCTGCTCCACGCGAACAGCCCGGTGAAGATTCTCTGGTGCCGGCCGATTTCCTCGAACTGCGCGAAGGTCATCTCCGGCCACCGGCTGCTGAAGCTGCCGCTGCGCTCGCTGCCGGGCGGCAACGACACCTTGACGAGCCGATCGGGCGCGGCTACGGGAAGACTTCGTAACCGGACGACATCGAGCAGCTGAAAGAGGGCCGTATTCGCGCCGATCCCGAGCGCAAGCGACAGGATCGCGGCGATTGTGAACCCCTTGTCCCGCCTCAGGAGCCGAACGGCGAGCCGGACGTCCTGCCAGAGCGTGTCGAGAGGCATCATGGTGTTCATCACGTACACGTCCTCTCGCACGCGAGTCACGTTGCCGAACTTGCGAACGGCGGCGTCGTGGGCGTCGGGCGGCGACATGCCGCGGGCAATGTTGTCGTCGGTTTCGAGCGCGATGTACGACGCGATCTCGCGCTGGAGATCCTCGTCGCGCCGACGGCGGTTGAAGAAGCGGCGCCAGGTCATTGCCCGTCCACCGGGTTCAGTACCTGGGCGATCGCCCGCGCCAGCTGCTCCCATCGGCTCGTTTCCGCGGCCAGCATCTTCCGTCCCGACGGCGTCAGCCGGTAGTACTTCGCCTTGCGGTTGTTCTCGGACGTGCCCCAGAACGACGCGACGAAGCCTCGGTCCTCGAGCCGGTGAAGCGCCGGATAGAGCGAGCCATGCTCGACCTGCAGCACCTGTTCCGATCGCTGGGCGATCGCGTGCGCGATGGTATGACCGTGGGCCGGGCCGAGGACCAGCGATCGCAGGATCAACATGTCCAGGGCGCCCTGGAGCATGTCGCCGCTGCCGGG
>DATJFF010000102.1:0-50851 GCA_035495795.1 Vicinamibacterales bacterium | reverse complement strand
GCGCGCGGTCGCGTCTCGGCGCGCGCTATCCTATTCCTCTTGCCTCGTCGCATCCTCATCGTCCGTCTGAGCGCGCTCGGCGACATCGTGCATGCCGTGCCTGTGCTCGCCGCGCTGCGGCGGCACGAGCCCGACGCCGAGATTGATTGGCTGGTCGAAGAGGCGTACGAGCCGGTGCTGAGCCTCGTGGACGGGCTCCGGCATCGGGTTGTCGTGCGCGCGAAGTCGCCGGGAGATTCGGCCATTGGAACCGATGCGCCGCGATTTCCTTCCGGACCTGCCGGATACCTGGCTGCCGCGCGGTTCCTCCGCCGTCAGTCGTATGATGTCGCGCTCGATCTGCAGGGCTTGATCAAGTCTGCGGTCTGGGCACGAGTCTCAGGGGCCCGGAGCGTGATCGGCTTCGCCGCCGGCCACCTGCGCGAGCCGCAGGCCGCGTGGCTGTACCACGAGCAGGTGACGCCGCCCCATCCGGCACACGTCATCGAGAAGAACCTGTCGCTGGCCGCGCACCTCGGCGCGCCGACGGCTCCGTTCGAGCTGCCGTTACGCGCTGACATGTCGGCTGGCGTCGGCGAGGAGCTGGCTCAATCGATCGATGGTATGGCCTACGCGGTTCTCAACCCAGGGGCCGCGTGGCCGAACAAGCGCTGGCCGCCGGATCGGTTCGGCGCGGTTGCCGCGGCGCTGCGCCAGCGGCATGGGCTTGTGACGCTCGTGACATGGGGCCCCTCCGAACGGGCGCTGGCCGCATCGATCGTTGCTGCATCGGAGGGCGCGGCAAGGCTGTCACCGCCCACGTCGGTGGCCGATCTCGCGGCGCTGATGCGCGGCGCGGCACTGGTCGTGTCGGGCGACACCGGACCGCTGCATATCGCCGCGGCAATGGGCACACCCCTGGTCGGTCTGTACGGACCGACCTGGCCGGAACGCAACGGTCCCTGGAATCCGGCCGACGTGGTGATCTCGCGCGCGGCTCGCTGCCAGTGCCATCACAAGCGGCGCTGCCTGATCGGCGCGCCGTGCATCGAGACCATACGTGTGGAGGAAGTGATCGACGCTGCCGATCGCCGGCTGGCCGGAGGAGCACGGCGGCCGTGACGCGATGGCTGACCCGATTTCGCGTCGCGCTCGGATTCGCGCTGGCCGCGCTGGTCCTGGTCATGGCCCGGCCGGCGTGGCCCACCTGGGCCGCGGGCGCTGCCATTGCGCTGTGCGGCGAGTGGCTCCGCCTCTGGGCGGCCGGCCATCTCGAGAAGAGCCGGGAGGTCACGACCTCCGGGCCTTACCGCTTCACAGGCCATCCGCTTTACATGGGCTCGACGCTCATCGGCATCGGCGTTGCCGTCGCCTCCACCAGCGTCGTCGTCGCGGCAATCATTGCCGCCTATCTCGGCCTCACGTTATCAGCGGCGAGACGCAGCGAGGAAGCCCACCTTCGCGAGAAATTCGGCGACGCATACGATGCCTACGTCGAACGTCGCGGGTCGACGATGACGCGCCGTTTCTCGCTCGAGCGAGCGATCCGCAATCGCGAACACCACACGATCGCGGGTTTGCTCGCCGGCTTCGCTGCGCTCGCGTGGAAGATCGCGTCAGGCTCTAGGCTCTAGGCTCTGGGCTTTAGAAAGAACTCTCTGTCACGCACGAACAGATTGAAGCGAGACAAGAGCTCTCCTGGAGCCTAAAGCCTGAAGCCTAAAGCCTGGAGCCTGTTAAGCGCCCAGGTCCCCGTCCCATCTGGGCGCGTCGACTGCGATGTCGAACTGGTCGAGCAGGCGGACCGCCGTGTAGGTGACGAGATCGTCGATCGTGGCGGGCTTGATGTAGAAGGCCGGCACGGGCGGGCAGATGATCACGCCCATCCGCGACAGCTTGAGCATGTTCTCGAGATGAATCTGGCTCAAGGGCGCTTCGCGGACGGCGAGCACCAGCTTCCGGCGTTCCTTCAGCACCACATCGGCGGCGCGGTGGACCAGCGAGTCGCCCAGGCCATGGGCAATGGAGGCCAGCGACCGCGCGCTGCACGGCACCACCAGCATGCCCTCGGTGCGGAACGATCCGCTCGAGATCGCCGCGCCTTCGTCGTTCGGGTTGTGGACCGTGTGGGCGAGCCCCTGAACGTCCTTCAGCGCCCAGCCGGTTTCGTGCTGCAGGGTACGCGCGCCCCACTTGCTGATCACCAGGTGCGTCTCGACCCCCGCGCTCTGAAGCAACTGGAGCACGCGGATGCCGTAGATGGATCCGGACGCGCCGGTGATGGCGACGATGAGACGAACGGGACCCGGCATCTCGACAATATTGACGATCTGGATGGTGAATGGCTACAATCGGATCCTTTGCCGGGGGTAGGGCGGTTAGCTCAGTTGGTAGAGCACCGGCTTTACACGCCGGCTGTCACAGGTTCGAGTCCTGTACCGCCCACCAAAATGGAGGCTGGCGCCTGTCATCTTCCGATCTGGTGACCTGGTGACCTGGTGATCGAATCTTGTGATGTAATGAGGGTTCGATCTATCTGAAGAAGGGTAGATCGAGAACGGGTGTTGTGGTGGCGTGTCGTGACAGCGCGCCGGGTTCGACGGTCGGCTGGTGACCGGATTGTCCAGATCACCAGATCACCAGATAGATCCCAAGATCAAACGATCACCAGATCAGATCACCACATCACCAGCTCACGAGATCTTCAGATCTCTTCGCGGGGTGGTAGTTCAGCTGGTTAGAACGCCGGCCTGTCACGCCGGAGGCCGCGGGTTCGAGTCCCGTCCACCCCGCCAACCTTCGCCAAGCGCTCGTTTTCCTCGCGGCTTCGGTTGGCAGGCTGCGAGCGTCAGCGAAGGCTTGTCCACCATAGCGCGCAGCGCGGAGGTGGACCGACTCCCGCCGACTCCCCACAGTATCCTTGAGCAGATGACGTTCCGTTCGCTGGTCGGCCATCGCCGCGTCACGACGTTGCTGTCGCGCGCGATTGGGCGGGAGACGCTGCCGCCGACGCTGCTCTTCGCCGGCCCCGCAGGCGTCGGCAAGTGGCAGGCGGCGATGGCCACGGCGCAGGCGCTCAATTGTCTCAATCCGGTCCAGCCGACGGGCTTCGACTCGAGAGATGGCGACGCCCTGGCCATCGATTCGTGCGGCGAGTGCCGCTCGTGCGAGCGGATCAACCGCGGGTTGCACGTGGACGTCATCACAGTCGCCCCCGACGACAAGGCCTCGATCAAGATCGACGTCGTCCGCGACGTCCTCGCGCGCACGACCTACCGGCCATTCGAGGGGCGGCGACGCGTCGTGCTGATTCGCGAAGCCGAGACGCTCGAGCCGCAGGCCCAGAACGCGCTGCTCAAGTCGCTGGAAGAGCCTCCGCCCGCGACCGTGTTCATCATGACGACGTCGGTGCCGGGAGCGCTGCTGCCGACGGTGCGGTCGCGATCGATGACGATCCGGTTCGGACGGCTGCCGGCCGCGGACGTAGCGGCAGTGCTGGTGCGTGACTTCGAGCAGTCCGAGCCTCAGGCGCGGGCGCTCGCCGCGCTCGCCGACGGCAGCATCGGCCAGGCGCTGGCACTCGAGAATGCTGATGTCTCGGTGCTGCGCGAGACCGCGCTCGAGCTCCTGCAGCAGGCTGCCGGGCGCGGCGACGCGCAGCGCCGGTTGCAAGTCGCCGGAGCGATTGTCGGACCGCCGAAGAAGGAGCGGGCCCGCGAGGACATGGCGATTGTGTTCCGGCTGACCGCGTCGATGCTGCGCGACATCGAGGCCATCAACAGCGGTGTGGACGCGCGGCTGATCGCGAACCCGATTGTCGCCGACGACCTTCGAGCGCTCGCCCGTCACTTCGGTGGGGACCGGGGCCGCGACGCCTTCGCCGCCGTGGACCGTGCCCTGTCAGCGCTGGAACGCAACGTGGGGGCCAAGGTCGTGGCGGAGTGGCTCTCGCTGCAACTGTAAAGAAGGCTCTCGGCTTCAGGCTCTGGGCTCTAGGCCAGCCAAAACCGCGCCACGGCGCTCAGTACGTTCGATCCGGATACAGCGTGACACGCCTAAAGCCGAGAGCCTAAAGCCTAGAGCCTCTTAAGGGATACTTAGAAGATGCGGCGAGTACGGGTCGGCATCACCGTGGGTGATCCGGCTGGAATCGGTCCGGAGATCGTCGAGAAGGCGCGGCTGGATCCGCGGGTGACGGAGGTGTGCGAGCCGGTGGTGTTCGCACCCGGGGCGCTCGATGGGATCCGACCCGGCGAAGAGAGCGCCGCTGGCGGCCTGGCGGCCTACGAGACGGTAGTCCGCGCCACCGAGTCGGCGTTGGCCGGCGAGGTCGACGCGATCGCCACGGCGCCGGTCAGCAAGCGCGCCTTTGCGATGGCCGGGCTGCGCTGGAAAGGACACACAGACCTCCTGGCGCACCTTTGCGGTACCGCCCAGGTTCGGATGCTGTTCTACGCCGACACCGCGCCGCCGCTGTGCGTGACATTGGCGACCGTGCACGTGCCGCTGGCGCAGGTTCCGCACCTGCTGACGATTGAGAGCGTTGCGCGGACCATCGTGATGACGGCCGACTGGCTGCGCGGGATCGGCGTGCCGTCGCCGCGGGTCGGGCTGGCCGGGCTCAATCCTCACGCCGGCGAGGCGGGGCTGCTCGGGCGCGAGGACGAAGCGATTCTCCGGCCTGCGGTCGCCACCGCAGTCGCCGAGGGCGTCGCCGCGAGCGGGCCCTGGCCAGGCGACACCATCTTCGTCCGCGCCGTCAAAGGCGAGCTCGACGCTGTCGTCGCCTGCTATCACGATCAGGGACTCATCCCAATCAAGCTCCTGGCCTTCGGCCACGCGGTCAACGTGACAGTGGGTCTGCCGATTATCCGGACCTCAGTCGATCACGGCACCGCCTTCGACATTGCCGGCCGCGGCGTCGCGGATCACGGAAGCCTCGTCACTGCGATTCGGCTGGCGGCGCGGCTTGCGGAGTCGCGGCGATGAGGGCGGCGCCGAAAGACCAGAACGACGAGACGCTGATCGCCGACAACCGCAAGGCGCTGCACGACTATCACGTGCTCGAGACCTTCGAAGCGGGGATCGCGCTTCTCGGTACCGAGGTGAAGGGGATTCGTGAGGGCCGCGCCAACCTCAGGGACGCGTTTGCCCGTGTCGAGCAGGGTGACGTCTGGCTCTACAACGTCCACATCAATCCCTACTCGCATCGCGGCTACGTCGATCACGATCCGAAGCGCCGGCGCCAGCTGCTGCTGCACAAGCACGAGATCCGGAAGTTGATTGGCAAGACGGTGGAGAAGGGGTTGACGCTGGTCCCGCTGCGGCTCTACTTCAAGCGCGGGCGGGTGAAGGTGGCCCTGGCGCTGGCCAAAGGCAAGCAGGCATACGACAAGCGCGAGACCATCCGCCGCCGCGAGCTCGATCGCGAGGCGCGCGCGGCGGTCAAGGAGCGGCGTTGAAGTGAACCCGGTCATCTTCAACCGCGCCGCGATCACCGGCCGCGAAATCGAATACGTCACCAGGGCGATCGCCGAAGGCCCGATTCACGGGGATGGCCCGTTCACCCGCGCCTGCCACGAGTGGCTGGAGCGGCTGACCGGTTCGCCGAAGGCGCTTCTCACGACCTCGTGTACTCACGCGCTCGAGATGGCGGCGCTGCTGCTGGACCTCCAGCCAGGCGACGAGGTGATTGTCCCGCCATTCACGTTCGTCTCGACCGTCAACGCCATCGCGCTGCGCGGGGCGCGGCCGGTGTTCGTGGACATCCGCCCCGACACCCTGAACCTCGACGAGACCCTCGTCGAGACGGCGATCACGCCGCGCACGCGGGCCATCGTCCTCGTCCACTACGCCGGCGTGGCCTGCGAGATGGACGCGATCATGGCGATCGCTGCCCGCCACGGGCTTGCGGTGATCGAAGACAACGCGCACGGGTTGTTCGGCCGCTACAAGGGCCGGCAGCTGGGCACGTTCGGATCGCTGGCCACGCTCAGCTTCCACGACACCAAGAACATCTCGTGCGGCGAAGGCGGGGCGCTGATGATCAACGACGCCCGCTACGTCGAACGAGCCGAGGTGATCCGCGAGAAAGGGACGAACCGCACCCGCTTCTATCGTGGTCAGGTGGACAAGTACACCTGGTGCGATCTCGGCTCGAGCTATCTGCCCTCGGATATCCTCGCCGCCTACCTGCTGGCGCAGCTCGAGTCGCACGCTGCCATCCAGGAACGTCGCCACGCCATCTGGTCGCGCTACTCCGAGGCGCTAGCGCCGTGGGCCGCGCAATCGGGGGCGCGGCTGCCGATCGTGCCCGATGGATGCGAGCATCCCGGGCACATCTTCTACCTGCTGATGCCCTCGCTCGAAGCGCGGACGGCGCTTCTCGCCCACCTGCGAACGCGGTTGATCCTCGCCGTGTTTCACTACCAGCCGCTGCACCTCTCGGAGATGGGACGCAAGTTCGGTGGACGGGCAGGGCAGTGTCCGGTGACCGAAAACGTGAGCGATCGGCTGGTGCGGCTGCCGATCTTCTTCCAGCTCAGTGATGACGAGCAGGCGCGGGTGATTGACGCGGTGACGGAATGCTGACCGGCAGCCCGGCAGGACGCCCGATCATGGTGCTCGGCGCGGGAGGGCAGCTCGGGTGCGCCCTCGTCGAACAACTCTCGTCATCGGCTGCGGTGCACGCCTGCCACAGGAGCGAGCTCGACATAACCGATACGGCGGCCGTGAGCGCGGCGGTCGTGCGCGAGCGGCCGTCGGTGGTGATCAATTGCTCCGCCTTCACCGACGTGGATGCCGCCGAGGAGCGCCAGGACGAAGCGCTCCGCGTCAATGGCATCGCGGTCGGCGTCATCGCGCGAGCCGCGGCGGCAGTGAACGCATCGTTCGTGCACTACAGCACCGATTTCGTCTTCGCCGGCCGCGAGGACCGCGTTTGGCGCGAAGACGATCTGACCGAACCGCTGGGCGTGTATGCGCAATCGAAGCTGGTCGGCGAGTGGCTGGCCGCCGATTGTCCGCGGCACTATGTGCTCCGGGTGGAGAGCCTCTTCGGCGGCCCGCAGCGCAAGAGCACCATCGATCGGATCGTGACCTCGCTCCGCGACGGACGTGAGATGAAGCTGTTCCGCGACCGCACCGTTTCACCAAGCTTCGTCGACGATGTGGCGTGGGCGACAGCGCAATTGCTGGCCGGTAACGCCGAGCCCGGCGTCTATCACTGCGTCAACAGCGGTGGCACGACATGGCTGGGAATCGGCGAGGCGATTGCTTCCCGGCTCGGCGTCGATCGGCGCCTGCTCGTCGCCGCCTCGGTCAACGACGTCAAGATGAAGGCCGCCCGTCCCCAGTACGCGGCGCTGTCGAACGCGAAGCTCGCGGCTGCCGGCGTGTCGATGCCTGCCTGGGAAGAAGCGCTGGCGCGGTATCTCGGCCGACTTCCTGCATGACCGCGACGGTCGTCATCGTCGGTTATCGCGCGTATCCGGAGCTGCGGCAGTGCCTGACCTCGCTGGCGCGGTTCGAGCCCGGCATCGACGTTGTGGTCATCGACCACGCAGCGGATCCGCGGGAGGCGACCGCGTTGTCGAGCTCCTTTCCGCAGGTCGCCTACCGTCCGACCGATCGCAACCCCGGCTTCGCCGCGGGCGTGAACGCCGCGGCGAAACAGGCCCGCGGCCACCTCCTGCTCCTCAATCCCGACTGCGAGTTGACGATGCCGATCGCCGAGCCGCTGCTGGCGATCCTGGAGACGGATTCGAGGGCCGGGATCGTCGGCGGGCTGGTGCGAGAAGCGGACGGATCCGTACAGGCTTCGGCGCGGCGGTTTCCCGATGCGACGACCGGGTTGGCGGGGCGCACATCGTGGCTGTCGCGTGCGCTGCCGGACAACCCTCTCACCAGGCGCAATCTCACGACGGCACCCGAGGAAGGCGTCCGCCGGGTGGATTGGGTGAGCGGCGCACTGATGTTGATCCGGCGCGACACGTTCGACGCCGTGGGAGGGTTCGACGAGCGTTTCTTCCTATATTGGGAGGATGCGGATTTCTGCAAACGCGCGGCAGCCCAGGGGTGGAGCACGTGGTATGCGCCGGTAGCCGAGGTCGTGCACGGCACGGCGAGGGCTAGCCGCCACGCGCCAGTCAGATCGCTCGCCGCGTTCCACGTGAGCGCCTTTCGCTATTACTGGAAGCACGGCGGCGCTCTAGCTCGGCTGTTGAGCCCGATCGTCGCGTTCGGTCTGCTCGGGCGCTTCGTTATCCGTGTGGGGTGGAGGGATTGACAGCACGACACCTTGTCGAATCGATGAAGTTCGCGTACGCTGCGCGGGCCCACGAGTACAGCGTTTTGAGCGGTCTGTTGCCGCTACGGGAGTAATGGATGTTTCGAACCGATCTGCAACGAATGGCGGTAGCGACGTTGACCGCCGCGGTCCTGGCTGCGGGAGGCGCGACGGTCGCGGGGCAGGAGCCCCGGCTTGCCGCACCTGGTATTCCAAGTCTCACCGAGCCGGGCCAGGGGCTCGAGGTGCGCGCCCGCTCCGCCGACGGCCGGGTCACGTTTGCCTCCAGGGCTGGACGCGGCGTATTGCTGCGCGGCGTGCAGGGCGCGCCCGCGAGCGAGCGGGCGTTGGCGTTCGTTGACGGCTATGGCGAGGCATTCGGCCTGCGCGCGCGCGCCGATGCTCGGGTGGTCGAGCCGGGGCGGCGCGATGCGCTCGGCCAGGAGCACGTCCGCCTTCAGCAGTTGCACGACGGCGTGCCGGTGACTGCCGCCGAGCTGATCGTCCACTTGGAAGGCGATCGTGTGGTCGGCGCCAACGGCCGCACTCTCGCTGACTTGCCGGCGTTTCCTGGCGCCAGCCTGACGGCGCCGGTGGCGGTCGAGGCCGCCGAGACACTGATTGCCAAGCACATCGCGGATCAGGCGGCTGGGGCCCGTTACAGCGAGCCGCGGCTCGAGGTCTTCAACCGCGGGATGATCGACGAGGGCACATATCCGACGCGGCTGGCGTGGTTCATCGAGGCGTCCGGCGAAGCGCTGCGTGAGTACATCTGGGTCGACGCCTACAGCGGCGCGGTGTTGTTCAATTTCAGCCAGCTGGCCGAAGCCAAGAACCGCACTGTTTACGACGTCGCCATGGGCACGACGCTGCCTGGCACGCTGGTCCGCAGCGAGGGTGGAGCACCCTCAGCGGTCGTCGACGCCAACCAGGCGTACGACTTCGCCGGGCTGACCTACGACTACTACTTCGCCAACCACGGCCGTGACAGCTTCGACAACGCGGGCGGCGAGCTCAGATCCTCCGTACGCTACCGCCACCCGTCAGCACCCGGATCTCCGTTCCAGAACGCGTTCTGGAACGGCACGCAGATGGTCTATGGCGAGGGGTTTGCCGCAGCCGACGACGTCGTCGCCCACGAGCTGACGCATGCGGTGACCGATCGCACCGCGGGGCTGCTCTACTACAACCAGTCTGGCGCGTTGAACGAGTCGTACTCGGACATCTTCGGTGAAACGGTGGACCTGACCAATGGGTTCACCGGCAGCGACCAGCCCGCGCAACGCTGGCTGCTCGCCGAGGACCTCTCGATTGGCGCGATCCGCAACATGATGAACCCGAACCAGTTCGGTGACCCCGGCAAGATGAGCGACAGCGCGCAGTTCGTGTGCCGCAGTGATGCCTGGACCAACCCGAACGGCGACAGCGGCGGCGTCCACAGCAACAGCGGGGTGCCGAACCACGCCTTCGCGCTGATGGTGGATGGGGGCAGCTTCAACGGCCGCACCGTTACCGGAATCGGGTTCACCAAGGCCGCCAAGATTCAATACCGTGCCCTCACCACCTATCTCACGTCGGGATCGGGTTTTGCCGACAATGCGAACGCGCTGAACCAGTCCTGCTCCGATCTGATCGGGACCCTTGGGATCACGAGCGGCGACTGCACGCAGGTGGCCACCGCGATTGCGGCGGTCGAGATGACCAACACCTGGCCGTGCACCGGCGCCACGCCGCCGCCGGCCACGTATTGCCCGGCGGGAGGCAGCCCGGTGTCGCTGTTCACCGACGGATTCGAGTCGGGTGGCGCGAACTGGACGGTATCGTCCACCACGTCGACCAACTGGGGGCTCATCCCCGACTTCGCGAAAACGGGGGTTCGCAGCGCCTACGGCGAGGATGTGAACGTCACCTCCGACCACCGCCTTGCGATGGCCAGTGCCGTCACGCTGCCGGCCAACGCCAGGATGTCGTTCGATCACGCCTTCGAGTTCGAGCATTCGACCACGGCTTTCTACGACGGCGGCGTCCTCGAGTACAGCACTAACAACGGCGCGAGCTGGATCGATGCTGGCTCGTTGATCGACGCGGGCCAGCCCTACAACGGGACGTTGTCAACCAGCTTCTCGAATCCGCTCGGCGGACGGACGGCGTTCGCGCGATCGAGCTTCGGCTACACCGCGACGCGGCTGAACCTGGCGTCGCTTGCCGGCCAGTCGGTGCGCTTCCGATTCCGGGTCGCCACCGACGTCAACACCGCCTCGCTCGGGTGGGCCGTCGACAACGTGCGGCTTTACACCTGCGGCAGCGACACCGGCGGCGGTGCGCAGCCGCCAACCAGTCTCTATGCGGCTTCTATCGTCGGCAACACGTTGACGCTGCGCTGGACGCCGCCTGCATCCGGACCGGCTCCGACCGGCTACCTTCTGGAAGGCGGCGTGAACCCCGGTGAGGTGCTGGCCAGCATCCCGACTGGCAGCACCGCGGCCTTCTACACAATCGTCGCGCCTACCGGATCGTTCTACGTGCGCATGAAGACGCTGTCGGCGTCCGGCCCGAGCGTCGCGTCGAACGAGGTCAGGGTCCACGTCAACGTTCCGGTGGCACCGTCGGCCCCCGCCAATCTCCTCGGAATGGTGACTGGCAACAGCGTTGCGCTCGCGTGGCTCAATACTTTTGGCGGAGGCTCGCCCGCCAACGTGATCCTGGACGTCACCGGGACGTTGTCCGCCACGGTGCCGCTCGGGACGGCCGAGAGCTTCCAGTTCACGGGTGTGCCCAATGGCACCTACACGTTCAGCCTGCGCGCGCAGAATGGCGGCGGAGTCAGCCCGTCATCGAACAGCGTCACGCTGACCTTCCCGAGCGCCTGTTCCGGGGCTCCGCAGGCGCCCACGAACCTGCTGGCCACACGGTCCGGAAACACGATCTTCGTGTTCTGGGATCCGCCGACCAGCGGCGCTGCGCCGACCAGTTACGTCCTTGACGTCACCGGTGCGTTCGGGGGTAGTTTCCCGACCACCGGGCGTGCCCTCAATGGCAACGCGGGTCCGGGGACGTACAACTTCTCGGTGAGGGCCGCGAACCCATGTGGGAGCGGGCCCGCGACCGCCGTGCAATCGGTCACGATCCCCTAACGGCGGAAGGCACAAGGCACAAGGCACAAGGCACAAGGCAAAAGGCACAAGGCAAAAGGCACAAGGCAGAAGGCACAAGGCAGAAGGCACAAGGCTGGGCTCCGAACTCGAGCTCGGTCTTGTGCCTTTTGCATTCTGGTCGCGTGGCACAATCGGTTCATGGCCGGCCTGATCGTGCTTCTGCTGAGCTGTGTCGCCTGCGTACAGGCTCCCGTGCTTCCCGACGAGACGCCACCCGCCCGGCCGGCGGCGCTCGATTCCTCGAGCGACGAGCGGATCGACCTGCGCATTGGAGCTACGGCGACGCTTCCCGGCACCGCGACTACCGTCACGTTCGTCCGCGTGGTCAGCGAGGGGCGCTGCCCGAAGGGCGTCCAGTGCGTTTGGGAAGGCGACGCGGCCGTGGAACTGCGAGTGGCGCCTGCCGGCGGCGACGCCCAGACGATCACGCTCCACACGAATGATCGGTTCGAGCGGCAGGCAGTGATTGGCGGCGTCACCGTGAGGCTCGAGCAACTCGAGCCGTACCCAGAAGCCGACAAGCCGATCGCGCCCGATAGCTACGTCGTTACGCTGCGGGCCAGTGCCGGGTAAATCGGTCACGGCGTTGTCGTAGACGGGCCTTACCGGGCCTGCACGTCTCGACACTCTTTCGAACTCCCGCCCGCGCCGTCCAGGCGTCTCCAATCTCCGGCTGTTTACCCCGGTCCAGCAGTACAGGTTTTCGCGCTTCGCGCCGAAATCCTTACCGTCTGCACTCTGCTGCCCCGTGTTCGGGGGCCGTCAAACATTTTCAAGAGGAGTGAGCTTGTGTTGAAGCGACCGCTCGCGAGAAATCATGGGAAGTACGCTACGTCGCTGATTGCCGTGATGGCGGCGGCTGTGACCGTAGCGCTGACGGCGGCGCAGCCCGGCGACCGCTCGATCCTGATGAACGTGCCTGAGGCGCACCCGAACTTCGACATCCGGACGTTCAAGGGCGATCCGAGGTTTGCGAACGATACTGCCTCCGCCGCCTACCTGGCGCGCACGCAGGCGTCGTCGGGTGTCCGCGCGGCGCTTGCCGCGGATCGATTTGCCGGGCAGGCCGAGCTGCAGCGCGCGTTCGCGGGGATCGCACTCGAGGACAACCCGGCGCTTGGGACGTTGGAAATCGTGAGCGCGGCGCAGGGCAAGGGGTTCCTGACGCCGCCATCTGGCGATCGCGTCGGTTCACTGCGGGCGTTCCTGACCGCACACGCCGCGGCGTACGGCGTGAGCGCCGCGCAGGTCGCGGAGCTTGCGGTTACTGCTGATTACATGAACCCGGCGGGGAACATGGGTTACGCGGAGTTCGAGCAGCGCTTCAACGGCATTCCCGTGTTCCAGGGCCTGTTTCGCGGCGGCTTCACTGCCAAAGGCGAACTGGCCCGGACCACCGGCGTGCTCGCCACCGGCATCGATGGCGCGGCCCTGCCAACCACAACCTCGGTGAGCGCGGCTCAGGCCATCTCGCTGGCGGCTGCCACCGTCGGCTGGAGCGTCACGGAAGACGCGCTGATCGAGAAGTCGAACGAAGACGGCAAGCTGACCTTCGAGCGCGCGACGCTGGCTGACGACTCGAAGGCCTGGCTGGTGTACTTTCCGCTCGGCCCCGGCTCGGCCCGGCTCGCCTGGGAGACCGTGATCTGGGGCGATGCTGATTCATTTTTGACGGTCATCGACGCCGAGACCGGCACGATGCTGTTCCGCAAGAACACGACGAACTACCAGACGCAGAGCGCCACCTACGTGGTCTACCCCAGCGACAGCCCGGGGCCGGGGTCGCCGACGACCGCAACGCCCGACAACCACTTCCAGCACCCGCAAGTGGCCCGCCAGAGCGTTACGCTGATCGGCAACGAAGCTCCCTACACCTTCAACAACCTGGGGTGGATGACCGACGGTACCAACCTCACCGATGGCAACAACGTCGAGGCAGGCATCGATCGTGACGGGATCAACGGCGTCGACGCACCCGTCGCTGGCGCAGCGCGCGTCTTCAATTTCGCCTACGACCCGTCAGTGAACGACCCGCTGACCGCCACCTACCAGGCCGGCGATGTCACCAACATGTTCTACTGGGTCAACCGCTACCACGACCTCACCTACCTGCTCGGCTTCAACGAGGCGTCGCGGAACTTCCAGACCAACAATTTCGGGCGCGGCGGCCTCGGCAACGATCGGATCAGCGCCGAAGGGCAGGACTCGTCCGGCACCAACAATGCCAACTTCTCGACCGTACCGGACGGCACTCGTGGCCGGATGCAGATGTTCCTCTGGACCGGGCCGACGCCGGATCGTTCGGGCGACCTCGACCAGGATGTCATCTTCCACGAACTGACCCACGGTCTCTCGAATCGCCTGCACGCCAACTCCGCCGGCCTCAACACGAACATGGCAGGGGGCATGGGCGAGGGGTGGTCCGACTTCTATGCCCGCTCCTTGCTGTCCGACGCCAGCGAGAACCCGAACGGCGTCTACACGATCGGCGGCTGGGCGACCCGTGAGATTACCGCGGGCTTCCTCGACAACTACTACTACGGCATTCGTCGCTTCCCGTACGCCCCTCGCGCCCTGACGGGGGGTGCCTCTAACCGTCCGTTCAGCCCGCTGACGTTCGCCGACATCGACTTCACCCAGGCGAACCTCGCGGACGGCGCGTATCCGCCGGGGCCGATCGGGACCGGGAACAACTTCGATCAGGTGCACAACATCGGCGAAGTCTGGGCCGGCATGCTGTGGGAGGTCCGTGCCCGCCTTGTGACCCGCCTGGGCTGGGCGAACGGCAACCAGCGGATGCTGCAGTGGGTGACCGACGGCATGAAGCTGGACCCGGTCGGGCCGACGATGCTGCAGGCGCGCGATTCCATCCTGGCCGCGGCCAGCGCGGGCGGCGCGACTGCGGCCGACATTGCGGACATCTGGCAGGGCTTTGCGACCCGGGGCATGGGTTTCCTGGCCCAGGTCACCAACGCCGGGACCGGCGGGAACGACACGCGCGTGCTCGAGAGCTACCTGACCCCCAGCGACCCGATACCGACGTTCACCATCAACGACGTGAGCGTAGTCGAGGGCAATGCCGGCACGACCAACGCGGTGTTCACCGTGACCCTCACCGGCGGCAGCGCCGGCGAGTCGCGCGTGAGCTTCGCGACAGCGGATGGGACTGCCTCAGCCCCGGCGGGGACGACGCTGACCAACCCCGGCTCGATCACCATCAACGACAACGCAGCGGCCACGCCGTTCCCGGCGGCAATCAACGTCGCCGGCCTGACCGGGACCATCACCAACGTCGCGGTGCGGCTGAACGGCCTGACGCACACCTTCCCTGGTGACATCGACGCCCTGCTCGTGGGCCCGGCCGGGCAGCAGTCGCTGTTCATGTCGGACGTGGGCGCCGGTGGTAACGTAACCGGCATCACCTTGACCTTTCAGGACGGCGCGCCCGCCGCGCCCGCCGCCGCCCAGTTGGTTGCCGGCACCTACGGCCCGACCAACAGCGACACCTCCTCGGATGTGTTCCCGGCGCCCGCGCCAGCACCGTCGGGTGGCACCTACAACACGCCGCTGTCGGTATTCAACGGCACCAACCCGAACGGCACCTGGAATCTTTACGTCCACGACGATGCCACGATTGACGTTGGCTCGATCAGTGGCGGGGCCTCGCTGATCATCACCACCACGACCTCGGTCGGTGACTACACGGCCGCGGTCGGCCAGCTGATTTTCCCGGCCGGGACTACGACCCGGACCATCACCGTGCCGGTCAGCGGCGACGTCACGCCAGAAGCAAACGAGACGTTCCTGGTCAACCTCTCCTCGCCGATCAACGGCGCGATCGGCGACGCGCAAGCGGTCGGCACCATCGTCAACGACGACGGCGGCGGGACGCTGCCGACGGCGGCGAACGACGGCTACGTCACGCCAGTCAGCACGGCCCTCGTCGTCGCCGCGCCGGGGGTGCTTGCCAACGACAATGCCAACGGCGGCGGGGCATTGACGGCGGCCGGGGCCAGCGGGCCGTCACACGGAATTCTTTCGATCTCGTCCAACGGCGGATTTACTTACACTCCGACCGCCGCTTACACCGGTCCCGACAGTTTCACCTATTACGCGCTGAACTCGTTTGGCGGCAGCCTCGCAACCGTCAGCATCACCGTCGGCGCGGTCCCGCCAACCACGGTCAACGACGCGCTCTCCACTACTTATCCGTCGGCGCTCAACCTGGCGGCACCTGGGGTGCTGGCCAACGACAACGCCAACGGCGGTGGGGCGCTCACCGCGGCGCTGGTGTCGAACGTCACCAACGGCACGCTGACGCTCGGCGCCAACGGGAGCGTCAGCTACACGCCGAACTTCGGGTTCGCCGGAAACGACAGCTTCACCTATCGCGCGGTCAGTGCCGGCGGCAACGGCAACGTGGCGACGGTAACGATTGCTGTCGCGCCTCCGACCAACGTCCAGGCGCCGTACAACTTCCGCGTCGACTCGGTGGTTGGCAACACCGTCGCGCTGCGGTGGGACGCGCTGCCGATTGGGCCGCAGGCCTCGACGTTCATCCTCGAGGGTGGCGCGGCGCCAGGCCAGGTGCTCGCCAGCATTCCCACCGGCAACCCGGCGCCGATCTACACGATCGTCGCACCGACCGGTTCCTGGTTCATCCGCATGCGCGGGCAGCTCGGGTCCGACACCAGCGCGGTCTCGAACGAAGTGCCGCTCTTCGTCAACGTCCCAGTGACGCCGTCGGCACCCAGCAGCCTCACCGGCCTGGTCAACAACTCGACGCTCGACCTGTCGTGGAAGAACACGTTCGGGGGCGGAGCGCCGAGCGGAATGGTTCTCGACGTCACCGGTTCGGCGACCGTGTCCCTGCCGATGAGTGTCACCGACCGCTTCAGCTTCACGCCGGTGCCGGGAGGCTCGTACACCTTCCGGGTCCTGGAGACGAATGGCGGCGGGGCGAGCCCGGCCTCCGATCCGGTGACGCTGACCTTCCCCGGTGGCTGCACCGGCGCACCCGACCTGCCGCGGAATTTCCTCGGCTATCACATCGGCAGCACGGTGTACGTGATTTGGGATCCGCCGGCTAGCGGCGCGGCGGCAACCAGCTACCTGCTGGACGTCAGCGGCGCGTTCACGGGGCAGTTCCCGACGACGGGCCGGGCGTTGAACGGTAATGCCGGTCCGGGCGCCTACATCGTGCGCGTGCAGTCGGTGAACGCCTGCGGCGCGAGCGCGTTCACCGCCGCGCAGACCGTCACGATCCCGTAAGTCGCATCGCGTGCCACGAAGGGCCGGGACGAGCATCCCGGCCCTTCGTTACAATATTGGCACGTGGCGAAGCTGACCATCGTCATTCCCGCCTTCAACGAGGCGCGGACCATCCACCGCATCCTCGATCGGGTTGGCCAGGCGGAGCTGCCATGCAGTCTCGATAGAGAGATCATCGTCGTCAACGACTGTTCGAAGGACGACACGCAAGGGGTGCTCGAGGCCTACCGCGACGCTCATCCCGAATTGCCGATCACCGTCATCCGGCACGAGGTCAACCAGGGGAAGGGAGCGGCGCTCCACACCGGCATCCGCCACGCAACCGGTGAGTACCTGATCATCCAGGACGCGGATCTCGAGTACGACCCGCGCGAATACGGGCTGCTGCTGCGGCCGATCCTCGAAGGCTTTGCCGATGTCGTGTATGGCAGCCGCTTCATGGGCGGCAAGCCGCATCGAATCCTGTTCTTCTGGCACACGATCGGCAACCGGCTGCTCACCTTCCTGAGCAACATGTGCACCAACCTCAATCTCACCGACATGGAGACGTGCTACAAGTTGTTCCGGACCGAGATCATTCAATCGCTGCCGTTGCGGGAAAAGCGTTTCGGGTTCGAGCCCGAAGTGACCGCGCGGATCGCGCACCTGCCGAAGATTCGAATCTACGAGGTCGGCATCAGCTACTACGGCCGCACCTACGCCGAAGGCAAGCACATCGGCTGGAAAGACGGGGTGCGCGCGATCTACTGCATCGTCAAGTACAACTTCTTCGCTTCCGACGCTCGCGTGCTCACCGGGGCGGGCCCTCGCCGAACATGATCGATCCCGCTCGTCTTCGTGTTGGCCTGCCGGCCGTGCTGCTCGATGGGGTAACAGCCGTCTCTGCCCTGTTCGTGGCATACCGGCTGCGCTTCGAGCCGGGCGATGCTGCCCACTTCGTGACCGCCGGCGCGGCCGGCTTGATCTTGATCACCCTGGCTCAGCTCGCGGCGGGCGTGGTTACGGGGCTGTATCGGCGGGGCGGGCAGCCGATGTGGCCGGTCCGCCTCGCGGCCGCGGCGGTTGGCGGGATGCTGATTGGCGGACTGTCCGCATTTGCCCTCAACCTCGGGGAGGGGCTCTCCCGCCAGGCGCTGGCAATCCAGGTGGCGCTGTTCGGGCTCGGCGCGGCGCTGTGGCGCTCGGCGGTCGGCCTGGAAGTGCGGAAGAAGCAACGCGAGGCGCTGAAGTCCCGGTTCGGCCACGACGACATGGTGGAACTGGGCGCCGACCTCGCGTCCATGGCGGGTGGCGTCGCCCGGACCTGGAACTACCGTCACCTGATCTTCAACGTCGTCACCAAGGATCTGAAGCTGAAGTATCAGCGCTCGGTCCTGGGCTTTGCCTGGTCGATGCTGAATCCGCTGATCATGATCGGCGTTTACGCGGTCGCCTTCCGCTACGTGCTGCGGATCCAGACTCCCCGCATGGTGCTGTTCATCCTGATCGGGCTGCTGGCCTGGAACTTCTTTGCCGGCGCCGTCGGCAGCGCCACCGACGCGATCAGCGGGAACGCCTCGCTGCTCAAGAGCGTGGTGTTCCCGCGGCTGACGCTGCCGTTCACGACGGTGCTCTTCAACCTGGTGCAGTACCTCCTGACGCTGCTGGTCTTCCTCCCGGTGATGCTGATTGTCTACGGCGTCGAGCCGCACCCCCGGATGCTGCTCTTCCCGGTGTTCCTGTTCCTGCAGGTCGTGTTCGTGACCGGCCTGTCGCTGCTGCTGGCGACGGCCGCGACCATGTACCGCGACGTCAAGCACCTGATCGAGGTGGGCATCGGCATCTTCTTCTGGGCCACGCCGATCATCTACGAGCCGACGATGATTCCCGAGTCGTTTCAGCAGCTGGCGCTGCTGTCGCCGACGGCGTCGTACATTCGCGCCTACCAGGACATTTTCTATTACAACGTGGTGCCGGACTTCTCGATCTGGCTGGTCGCTGTTGTCTACGCCGCAGGCACGTTCGTCTGCGGCCTCAGCGTGTTCCTCGCTTACGAGGACAGCTTTTCGGAATACCTGTGAGCATGGAACCGGTCATCATCGCCGAGCAGATCTCGAAGCGGTTCGAGATCCACCACAACCGCACCTATTCGCTGAAGGCGCGGTTGCTATCGTCGGTCGTTCCCCGATTCCGGCCGCGAGTGGAGGACTTCTGGGCGCTGCGCGACGTCGACCTCCGTATCGATCGCGGCGAGTCGGTCGGCCTCGTCGGGCGCAACGGGTCAGGCAAGAGCACGTTGCTCAAGGTGATCGCCGGCATCCACCGGCCGACCTCAGGCCGGGTGCTGATAAAGCGCGACGTGACGATCGGCACGATGATCGAACTGGGCGTCGGCTTCCACCCGGAGCTGAGCGGGCGCGAGAACGTGTTCTTGAATGCGTCGATCTACGGTCTGACGCGAGCGGAGGTGGAACGGATCTACGACGCCGTCGTCGACTATTCCGAGATCGGCCACTTCATCGACGAACCGATCAAGAACTACTCGTCTGGAATGATGATGCGGCTGGCCTTCGCGGTGGCGGCGCACCTCGATCCCCAGGTGCTGCTGCTCGACGAGATCTTCGCGGTCGGCGACGAAGCGTTCCAGGAGAAGTCCCGGAACACGATGCGCCGGTTCGTGGACGAGGGGCGAACCGTGGTGTTCGTCTCGCACTCCGCGAAGTCGGTGGCGGAAATCTGCTCGCGCGTCTGCGTGCTGAGCGAAGGCCGCAAGGTGTTCGACGGCGGCGTGGCGGAGGGCCTGGACCTGTACCACGAGATCGCGTTCCATCCGGCCGCCGGTTGAGCACATTTCGGCGGAACACGGCTCGAGCGCCTCGCCCGGACCCGCGTCCCCATGCTCATCGACTGACGTACTATTGGAGGGCCAGGTGAGCAACTGCCATTTCACGCATTACGGCACCCAGGTATGGAGGGTGTGATGCGCGACTACATCCGCGAGCAGATTGCGGCGTCGCAGCACGTAACGGCGGCGCTCGCTGATGCCCCGCTGCTCGCGGTGATCGGCGAGGTTGCCACCGCGTGCGTGACCAGCATTCGCGCCGGCGGCAAGGTGCTGTTCGCCGGAAATGGCGGGAGCGCCGCCCAGGCGCAGCACTTTGCCGCAGAACTCGTCAGCCGCTTCGCGCTCGACCGCGAGGCGCTTCCGTCGATGGCGCTGTCCGCTGACACGTCCATCCTGACCGCGATTGGCAACGACTACGGCTTCGAGCAGCTGTTCGCGCGGCAGGTGCGCGCTTACGGGCGGGCCGGCGACGTGTTGATCGGGCTCACCACGTCCGGGACCTCGCCGAATGTCCTGCGCGGGCTCGAGGAGGCCCGGCGGCGCGGGCTGGTGAGCGTCGGGTTCACCGGCAACCGCGGCGGTCCGATGCGTGGCCTGTGCGACGTGCTGGTCGAGGTTCCATCTGCCGAGACGGCGCGGATCCAGGAGGCCCACATGGTGCTTGGCCACGTGCTCTGTGGCGTCATCGAGCGTGAGTTGTTTGGTGGGGCCGGCTGACCCGACCCCGGGTATGACGGGAGCTACGTCTGGGTTCGAGCCCCATTACGGCTCACGACGTCGGGCATGGCAACTCCTCGGCGGAGGGCGTGGGTTGGGTTTGCAGCCCTTCATGCATGCCATGCAGCACGAACTGCACCAGCGGATTTGTCCCTGATGCGCCGAGCCTTTCCACTTGCTGGAGATAGTAGCTGGTCTCGAACTGCGGATTGGGGTTCACGCCTTCCTTCCAGCCGCAGTCGAGATAGTGCACCAATGGGTTCAGACCGGCCGCGCGCAGGTCGGGCCGCTGCTGCCAGTAGTGTTCGACGTCGAACAGCGGGTGCGGCGATCGTCCTTCCCTGGCCCCGACCCGCACGAAGTGCTCGAGCGGATTCTCGCCTCCGAGGCCAGGATTGCGATGCAGATAGTAGCTGGTCGAAAACAACGGATGCGGATCCAGCCGCTCGGACTCGGCCGTGGCGAGGTAGTGCAGGAGCGGGTTCGCGTCCGGCGCCGGCAGGCGCGGGTGCTGGCCGAGATAGTACGGCACGTCGAACAACGGGTGCGGCGAGGCCGAGCCGAGCGCGCCATACGCCAGGAAATGCGAGAGCGGCGTCGGGCAAAGCGCGGCGTCTGCGGGCCACTGTTCGAGGTAATACCGGCCGTCGAAGAGCGGGTGAGGGCTGAACAGCGACCGGCCGCCGGATCGGATGTAGTGGAGGAGCGGCGGGTGGTCACCGATCGCGTCGCCGTGCCTGCTGACGTACCACTTTGGATCGAACAGCGGGTGGGGCCGTTCACCAGCCGCATCGCCGTGCAGCAGAAATCGGGCGACGAGATTCGTCGTTTCGTCCAGGCCGGCCGTGCGCCGGTAGAAACCCGGATCGAACAGTCCGCTTTCAGTGAGTTGCGCAACCTGCAGCCTGAACTCCTGGTGGCGAAGCCGGACCGCTCCCCGCGCGAAGCGAAGCGGGTGCTGCCACGCCTGCTCCGGCGGCAGCCCGGCCTGGCGGAGCCGCTCGATCCCTCGAGCGAACCGTGACGCCCGCTCGTGTGATGGCCGAATCCAGGCCGCGAACGCGACCGCTCTTTTCGCAGTCTCCACGCGAGCGGCTTCCGCCTCGAGTTGCCGTCTTCGGCTCTGCTCGCTGATTGCGCGGCCCTCGTCCTCGACATCGGCGAGCCTGGCCTGCAGGCGCTTCTCCCGCGCACTCCCAGCCCTGACAGCGGCGACGTGCATGACCTGCAGATCGTGAAGCTGCTTCAGCGCCAATTCACGTTGCTCGATGAGCCGCTGCTGGACCTCCGCCGCGCCAGCGAGTTGCTGCCGGGCCCGCGCCAGATCCTCCTCGCGTTCAGTGGCGCTTTCGAGCTGTTGAGCCAGCTTCTGACGACCGGATTCGTCTTCGGCCCGGAGGCTGTCGAGCGCCCGCGCCAGATTGTCGCGATCGACTTCGAGCGCACCGAGCCGGATTTCGGCGTCGCGAAGCTGCCGCACGCTCTGGTCGCGCGCAGCGTCGAGAGTCTCGGCCTGCAGCTGCAACCGGAACCCGTCGCCGAGACCGTGGAAGAAGCGCCTGACGAGCGCCGTCCCCTCATCATCACCACGGAGACGGGTCAGCCACCGCACGTCGTCGGCTGCATCGTTTCCGACTGCCAGTACGCCCAGACCGTGGCCGTGGGTGAACTCGAAGGAAGGATAGGTCGCGCGGACGTCCTCCCAGAATCTCCAGGCCCCGAACTCACCTTCGCGAACGTTGATGTCGTGGAACAGCACGACCCCACGCGCGCTGAGGGCACTACGCCACCGCTCGAAATCGTGGCGGACGGCTTCGAGCGTGTGAAGGCCGTCGATGTGGAGCAGGTCGATGGAGCCGTCCGAGAATCGCTCGCGCGCCTCGTCGAACGTCATGCGCATCAGGCGCGAGCAGTTCGCGAAATGCCGTTCGTGGAAGGCCGACCATTCCGTGAACACGTCCTCGCCGTAGAAGCCGGCCTGCGGATCGCCCTGCCAGGTGTCCACCGCATAGCACGCAGCTTCCAGGTTCAGCGCCTGCACGCCCTGGACGAAGGCCGCGTAGCTGTTGCCGGATTGCGTGCCCAGTTCGACGATGACGCGCGGACGCATCGCCTCGACCAGCCAGAAGGCGAAGGGGATGTGGGTTACCCAGCTGTTCGGGTTGACGAGGCGAATCGGGCGAGTCACGACGATCGGTCGCAGCAGCCGTTCCGCCAGTGACGGAGAAAACATCTGGATGTCTGAATTCTACGGTATCACCTCGCCGCCGGGAATGACGGCTGCGCTACCATGGTGCCTCATCGATGCGCGCGTGTGTCACCGGCGGCGCCGGCTTCATTGGAAGTTCCCTCGTCGATCGCCTGCTCGCGGACGGCCACCAGGTTGTCGCCTACGACAACTTTTCCACCGGTCAGCGCGCGTTTCTGGCGCAGGCGACCACTGATCCCGCGTTCCGTCTCGTCGAGGGCGACACGCTCGATCTGGCGGCACTCACGGGGGCGATGGCCGGGTGCGACGTGGTGTTCCACCTGGCCGCCAACGCTGATGTCCGCTTTGGCACCGAGCATCCGCGCAGGGACCTCGACCAGAACACCATCGCGACCTTCCACGTGCTGGAGGCGATGCGGGCCAACCGCATCACGCGGATCGCATTCTCGTCCACCGGCTCGGTGTACGGCGAGCCGCACGTGTTCCCGACGCCCGAGGATGCGCCGTTCCCGGTCCAGACGTCGCTCTACGGCGCGTCGAAGCTGGCAGGCGAGGGGCTGATCGCGGCCTATGCAGCCGGGTTCGGTTTCGAGGGCTGCATCTTTCGTTTCGTGTCGATCCTCGGGGAGCGCTACACCCACGGACACGTTTTCGACTTCTAC
Source organism: Vicinamibacterales bacterium (assembly GCA_035495795.1). Classification (GTDB taxonomy): domain Bacteria; phylum Acidobacteriota; class Vicinamibacteria; order Vicinamibacterales; family UBA2999; genus VFZN01. The sequence goes on along the minus strand of DATJFF010000102.1, from coordinate 27,747 downwards.
AAAGGCCTGCGCCGCGATCCCTCGCGGCTCCGCGTGCTCGGCAACGGGCGGCAGCGCAAGTCGTACCTCTACGTCGGCGACTGCCTCGATGCGATGCTCCTCGCGATGGCGAAGACCCGGCGCGCCGTCGAAATCTACAACCTCGGCACCAACGAGTACTGCGAGGTGAACGACTCGATCGGGTGGATCACGGACCGGCTCGGCGTCTCGCCGGCGCTCGAGTACACCGGCGGGGAGCGGGGCTGGGTCGGCGACAGTCCGTTCATCTTCCTGGACACCGCAAAGATCCGGGAGCTCGGCTGGCAGCCGCGGCTGACGATCCGCGAGGGCATCATCCGGACGCTCGATTACCTGCGACAACATCCTGAGCTGCTGGATGAACGCGAGTGATGGCTGATGAAGCCGCCTGTCATGTCTGCGGGGCGCCGACGGTGCTCGTCGGCGACCGCACGTCGGCTTTCAGCGGGCGGACCTACCAGGTGCGGCAGTGCCCAGTCTGCTGGTTCAGCTTCGTTGCCAATCCCTGGACCGCCTACGACCAGATCTATTCGGAGCAGTACTACGAGGGACGCGGCGCCGATCCGACTGTGGATTACGGGTTCGAGTTCCGAAGCCCCGAGGCAGCAGTCCGGCAGTACGAATGGCGGGGCCTCGATTCGGCGGTCCGCAGCCTCGTTCCAGTCGCATCCGGCACCAGGTGGCTCGACTTCGGCTGCGGCAACGGTGGACTGGTGAGATACCTGCGCGCCGCCGGGTGCGAGGGAGCGTTCGGGTACGATACCGGCAGCATGGCTGAGGTCGCCCGCCGCGCGGGTCTGCCCATTCTGACCGACGAGAGTCTCGCATCGGCCGACGGATCCTTTGATGTCGTCACGATGGTCGAGGTGATCGAGCACGTGGCCGAGCCGCTGGCGCTGCTCGGCCGGGTGCGCCGGCTGCTGAAGCCGGGCGGATTGCTGTTCCTGACAACCGGCAACGCGGCTCCATTCCGCGGCCGGCTGCTCGAGTGGTCGTACGTCAGGCCGGACGTCCACGTCAGCTTCTTCGAGCCGTCGACGCTCGCGCGCGCGCTCGAAGCGACGGGCTTTCGTCCGGAGTACAGCGGATGGCGGCCGGGACACGCGGACATCATCAGGTTCAAGGTGTTGAAAGCATTTGGAATGCGCAGGACGAGTGTCTGGGAGCGCATGCTCCCGTGGTCGCTGATGGCCCGCGTTGTCGATGAGCGGCTGTCGGTGAGCGGCCATCCGATCGGGTGGGCGCGCTGATGGCGAGAACGGCGCTCGTGACCGGAGCGGCGGGCGGGCTGGGCCGCTCGATTGCCACTCGGCTCGCCGGCGACGGCATCAACCTGGTCCTGACCGGACGCGGTACGTCGGCACTGTCGGAGCTTGCCGACAGCCTGCGTACCCGGTGGCCTGAACGCGACGTGCGATGCGAAGCCTGCGACCTGGAACGCGAGCAGGACATTGCGCAGCTCATGGAGCGATTGGCGCAGCAGGGCCTGTCTCCTGAAATCGTGGTCAACAACGCGGCCGTCCAGGGCCCGATCGGGCCATTCGCGTCGAACGACTGGGCGGCGTGGGCGGCAACCGTCGGCGTGGACCTCCTCGCGCCGGTGCGCCTTGCCCAACTGGCGCTGCCGGCGATGAGCGAGCGCGGGTGGGGGCGGATCATCAACATCTCCGGCGGCGGCGCGACCGGGCCGCGGCCGGATTTCAGCGCCTATGCCGTGGCCAAGACCGGCCTGGTCCGCTTCACCGAGACGCTCGCCCACGAGCTGAAGGGCAGTGGCGTCACTGTCAACGCGGTCGCGCCTGGCCCGATGAACACGAAGATGCTCGACGAGGTGCTGCAGGCCGGCCCGGAGCGTGCCGCGCGCGAGTATGCCGGCGCCGTCGCCCGAGCGCGCGAGGGAGGTGTGCCGCCGACCGCGGCGGCTGCGCTGATCGCGTGGCTTGCGTCGGATGCCTCGGAGCCGATTACTGGCCGGCTGCTGAGCGCGGTCTGGGATCCGTGGGAGCAGCTCACCGCGCACGCGGCGGCGCTGGATGGCTCGGATATCTACACGCTGCGGCGGATCGTACCGCGCGACCGCGGTCACGAGTGGGGGGACCGCTGACTCCCGGCGTGGCCATTGTCGGTTGCGGCCTGATTGGCCGCAAGCGGGCGGCTGCACTGCCCGGCGGCCGCCTCGTGGCATGCGCCGATCTCGACTACGCGCGTGCCGAATCGCTCGCCAACGCGAGCCGCGGTGGTGCCGTCGCGGAACGCCACTGGGAAGCTGCGGTCGGGCGCCCCGACGTGGATGTCGTGGTCGTCGCGACGACCAACGATGCGCTCGCGAAAGTGACGCAGGCCGCCCTCGACGCTGGTAAGCACGTGCTGGTCGAGAAGCCCGCTGCTCGGAATCTCGGCGAGTTGCGGCCGCTGATCGAGACCGCGCGCCGGCTGCCTCTGCGCGTGCGCGTCGGCTTCAACCATCGCTACCATCCGGCGCTGCAGAAGGCGCGCGAGATGGTGGACAGCGGGGCGATCGGTCCGCTGATGTTCGTTCGCGGCCGCTACGGGCACGGCGGCCGGCTGGGCTACGACACCGAGTGGCGCGCGAACCCGGCGCTGTCCGGCGGCGGCGAGCTGATCGACCAGGGCGTGCACCTGATCGACCTGTCACGCTGGTTTCTCGGCCCGTTCACGGCCGTCGACGGATTCGCGGCCACCTACTTCTGGAACATGCCGGTGGATGACAACGCGTTCCTCACGCTGCGAACCGCCGCTGGCGCCTGCGCGTTCCTGCACGTGAGCTGCAGCGAGTGGAAGAACCTCTTCTCGCTCGAGATCTACGGTCGCGACGGCAAGCTCGCGATCGACGGCCTCGGCGGGAGTTACGGCGTTGAGCGGGTCACCTGGTACCGGATGCTGCCCGAAATGGGACCGCCGGAGACCACCGCCTGGGAGTACCCGCGCGGCGACAACTCGTGGGCGCTGGAATTCGCGGCGCTGGTCGAGGACATCCGTACCGGTCGCGAGCCGGACCCCGGCCTCGAGGAAGCCGCGGCCGCGCTCGAAGTAGTTGAAGCCATCTATCGCCGCTCTGGATACCCCATCGGGTGACCGCGATGCCTTCTGCTTTCTGCCTTCTGCCTTCTGCCTTTTGCCTTTTGCCTTGACATGATCATCACCCGCAGCCCGCTCCGGATCACGTTCGGCGGCGGTGGCACCGATCTGCCGTCCTATTACCGGGAGCACGGCGGGTTCCTGGTTGCCGCGGCGATCGACAAGTACGTCTACGTGACGGTGATGCGCCCGTTCACTCAGGGAATTTTTCTCAAGTACTCGCAGCTCGAGCACGTGGAACGGATCGAAGACGTTCACCACCGCATCATCCGCGAGGCCTTGCACGAGCTCGGGTTCCGGACGCCGCAGATCGAAATCACCACACTGGCCGACATTCCCGCCGGCACCGGCCTCGGCTCCTCAGGCAGTTTCACGACGGCCCTCCTCAAGGCCCTCTACGCGCATCGCCGCCGGCTGCTGCACCCCGACGAGCTCGCCGAGCTGGCGTGCGACATCGAGATCAACCGCCTCGGGGAGCCGGTCGGCAAGCAGGACCAGTACATCGCCGCTTACGGCGGCCTCACCTGCTTCACGTTCAATCCGGACGGCAGCGTCGAGGCCGTGCCCCTGCGCATGCCGATGGATGGGCTCTTCAACCTCGAAGACAACCTGCTGCTGTTCTTCACCGGCTTCTCACGCAGCGCCGGCGACATCCTCGCCGATCAGAAGCGGCGGAGCGAAGGCCACGACGCCGCAATGATCGAGAACCTCCATGCGGTGAAGGAGCTCGGCTTGCGGTCGCGCGATGCGCTGGCTCGCGGCGACGTCCCGGCGTTCGGGGCGTTGATGGACGAGCAGTGGCAGCAGAAGAAGCGCCGATCCGGGGGAATGAGCAATCCCCATATCGACGAGTGGTACGAGCTGGCTCGCAGGAACGGCGCGCTGGGCGGAAAGCTCGTCGGCGCCGGCGGCGGCGGGTTCCTGCTGTTCTACTCGGAGGATCACCGCCGGCTTCGCGCCGTGATGAGCAAGGCCGGGCTCGAGGAAGTGCGTTTCCGCTTCGACTTCGAGGGGACGAAGGTGCTCCTGGCGTGAGTCTTCCCGTCGCCATCCTCGCGGGTGGGTTGGCCACGCGCTTGCGGCCGATCACCGAGACGATTCCCAAGGCGCTCGTGCCGGTCGCCGGCCGTCCCTTTGCCGAGCACCAGGCGGAACTGCTGCGCGAGCAGCGCGTAACCGATGTCGTCTGGCTCGTCGGATATCGCGCCGATCAGATAGAGGCGGTACTCGGCGACGGCTCACGCTGGGGTATGCGCTTTACCTACGTCCACGACGGCCCCGCCCTGCTCGGCACCGGTGGCGCGATACGGCGCGCCCGGCCGCGGCTCGGTCGCGCCTTTTTCGTCATGTACGGCGACTCGTATCTCGAGTGCGATTTCAGCGCGGTCGAAAGGGCCTTTATCGACGGAGCGCGCTCGGGGCTGATGACCGTGTTCCGCAATGAAGGCCGCTTCGACACGAGCAACGTCGAATTCAGCAACGGGCGGATCCTGAAGTACGACAAGCGGCATCGGACACCCGAGATGCGGCACATCGACTGGGGGCTTGGCGTGTTCAGAGCCGAAGCATTCGCGGGTTATCCGGAGGATCGGCCGCTCGATCTCGCCCAGGTCTACCAGGATCTGCTCGCGAAAAACGATCTCACCGGCTACGAAGTCACCGAACGATTCTACGAGGTGGGATCGCCACAGGGGCTGGCGGATACTGAGGAGCACGTCAAGGCAAAAGGAAAAAGGCAGAAGGCAGAAGGCCAGAAGCCAGACGGCAAAAACGCAGCAGGCCCGAAATGAGCTATACCGATCAGCACCTCGACGAGGCGATGCGTATCCTGCAGCAGATCGATCGCGCTCGCATCGAGCAGATGGTGTCTGTCCTGGCTGCCGTGCGCGCCAGGGGCGGGCGCCTGTTCTTTCTTGGCGTCGGCGGGAGCGCCGGCAATTGCGGCCACGCGGTGAACGACTTCAGGAAGCTTGCCGGCTTCGAGGCCTACGCGCCGACCGACAACGTGTCGGAGCTGACCGCGCGGACAAACGACGAGGGGTGGGACACCGTGTTTGCCGCCTGGCTCGAGGGAAGCCGCCTGCGGCGCGAGGATGCGGTGTTCGTCTTCTCGGTCGGCGGCGGCAGCCTCGAGAAGAACGTCAGCCCCAATCTCGTACGGGCCTTGCAGTTCGCGCGTCAGACCGGTTCTGCAATTCTCGGAGTCGTCGGTCGTGATGGCGGGTACACCGCGCAGGTGGCTGATGCCTGCGTCGTGATCCCGACGGTCAATCCCGAAGCGATCACGCCGCACAGCGAGGCTTTCCAGGCCATCGTGTGGCATCTTCTCGTGTCTCACCCGACCTTGAAGACGAATTCGACGAAATGGGAGAGAACACGATAGGCAGGATGCGGCCGGTGCGACGGGTGCGAGAAGTGCGACGGGTGCGAGTGCGACAGGTGCGATAGGTGGCGCGGGCCGTGTTCCTCGATCGTGACGGCGTGATCAACCGCGCGGTGGTGCGGAACGGGAAGCCGTATCCACCGGCGTCGATCACGGAGCTGGAGATCCTGCCCGGTGTACCCGAGGCGCTCGCGCGGCTCCGCGCGGCTGGCTATCGGCTTGTGGTTGTCACCAATCAGCCTGACATCGCGCGGGGCGCGACAACGATGGCAGCGGTAGACGCCATCCACGACGCGATGCGCAGCACCCTTGGCCTCGACGACATCCGCGTCTGTCCGCATGACGATGCCGACCGCTGCGCGTGCCGGAAGCCGAAGCCGGGGCTGTTGTTGCGCGATCCGGAGCACGACATGGCCGCGAGCGTGATGATCGGCGACCGATGGCGCGACATCGAGGCGGGCCGCGCTGCGGGATGCGGTGTGACAATCCTCGTCGACTACGGCTACGATGAGCTGGTCCCGCACGAGCCGACGGTGCGAGTGGCATCGCTCGCCGAGGCCGCCGCCTGGTTGCTCGACCGCCAGAAATGAATATTTCCAGTCTCCGAACCAAGATCTACGCCGACGGCGCCGAGCTCGACGGCATGCTGTCGATGTACCGGCTGCCGCACATCAAGGGCTTCACCACCAACCCGACGTTGATGCGGAAGGCCGGGCTTACCGACTACCAGTCGTTCGCCCGCCAGGTGCTCGCCGCCATTCCGGATCGACCGATCTCGTTCGAAGTGTTCTCGGACGAATTTGGAGAAATGGAACGGCAGGCCCGTGAGATCGCGACCTGGGGCGAGCACGTTTACGTGAAGATTCCGGTGTCGAACACCCGCCGTGAGCCTGCCTACGAACTGATTCGCCGGCTCTCGCAGGCCGGCGTCAAGGTGAACGTGACCGCGATCATGACGCTCGAGCAGGTGCAGGCGGTGACCGATGCGCTGGCCGGCGGCGCTCCTTCGAACATCTCCGTCTTTGCCGGACGCATTGCCGACACCGGCCGCGATCCGGTTCCGCACCTGAAGGCCGCGCTCGAGATCATGAAGGCCGCGCCGGCTGCCGAGCTGATCTGGGCAAGTCCGCGCGAGCTCCTCAACGTCTTCCAGGCCCACGAGATCGGGTGCCATATCATCACCGTCACCAACGACATCCTCAAGAAGCTCTCGCTGGTCGGTAAGGATCTTGGCGACTACTCGCTCGAAACCGTGAAAATGTTCAGAGACGACGCGGTCGCGGCGGGGTTTCGCATTTAGGTTCTCGCGGAGTTGCCGGAACGATGGGCTCCGGGGTACGCTAGGGGTTTGTCATGTCCAAGCGCGCACTCATAACCGGCATCACTGGCCAGGACGGCTCCTACCTGGCGGAGCTCCTGCTCGAGAAGGGCTATCAGGTCTTCGGCATCGCCCGTCGTCTGAGTGCGCCCAACGAGTGGCGCATCGAGCACCTCAAGGATAAGGTCACGATGATCCAGGCCGACCTGCTCGATCAGCTGTCGCTGATCAAGGCGGTGGAGCAGTCGGATCCGCAGGAGTTCTACAACCTTGCCGCGATGTCGTTCGTCCCGTCGTCGTGGGATCAGCCGATGCTCACCGGCGAGTACAACTCGCAGGGCGTGACCCGCACGCTCGAAGCGGTCCGGCGGGTCAACCCCAAGATTCGCTTCTACCAGGCGTCGTCGAGCGAGATGTACGGGCGGGTCCGCGAAGTGCCGCAGACCGAGCTGACGCCGTTCTACCCGCGCAGCCCCTACGGCGTGTCGAAGGTGTTCGGTCATTACATCACCGTGAACTATCGCGAGAGCTACGACCTCTTCGCGTGCGCCGGAATCCTGTTCAATCACGAGTCGCCGCGGCGGGGCCTCGAGTTCGTCACCCGCAAGGTGACCGACGGGGTCGCGCGGATCAAGCTCGGGCTCGCCGACCACATCGGACTCGGGAACCTCGACGCCTACCGCGACTGGGGTTTCGCCGGCGACTACGTCCGCGCGATGTGGCTGATGCTGCAGCAGGATCAGCCGGACGATTACGTCGTCGCGATGGGAGTCGCCCACTCGGTCAAGGACCTCGTGATGGAGGCGTTCAGCCATGCCGGCCTGGACTGGGAGCAATACGTGCGGACGGATCCGCGGTTCCTGCGGCCGGCCGAAGTGGATCACTTGATCGGCAATCCGGCAAAGGCCAGGCGGGTGCTCGGATGGCAGCCGTCGGTAGACTTCAAGGGCCTCGTGCACATGATGGTGGACGCCGACATCGAGCGACTGAGCCGCCAGCCGGTCGCCGAAAGGGCCGTCGCGCCGCGGTGATCGGCGCCCCTGTAGCCTCTACTCGATGACGGTTGGCCTCGTCGTCGTCACCTTCAACGCCGAAGCGTTCGTTCGTCGGACGCTCGACGCCGTGGCAGCGCAGACCCACCCGCCCCACGAGGTCGTCATCGTCGACAACCAGAGCACCGACCAGACATGGGCCGTGCTCGAGGAGGCGACGCGCGGGTGGTCGATTCCCGTGCGGCTGGTCGCCGCCGGCGGCAATACCGGGTTCGCCTCTGCGAACAACCGCGGCGTGGCCCTGCTGGAGCCGTGCGATCTGATCGCACTCCTGAATCCAGATGCTGTCCCGGAGCCCGACTGGCTGGAGGTGATGGTACGGGCGGCCGAGGCCCACCCGGAGGCAGCGTCGTTCGCCTCACGGTTGATGCTCGACGGTCACCCTGGGGTGCTCGACGGTGCCGGCGACGTCTGTCACATCGGCGGCGTCGTCTGGCGACATGGCTACGGCCGAACCATCGCCGAGGTGCCGGACGCGCTCACCAGTCAGCCCGTCTTCGCGCCGTGCGCGGCGGCAGCTCTTTACGGGCGCGCCGATTGGGAGCGGGCGGGAGGGCTGGACGAGCGGTTTTTCTGCAACGTCGAGGACGTCGATCTCGGGTTCAGGCTGCAGCTCGCCGGACGCTCGTGCTGGTATGTTGCCGAGGCCGTCGTGCATCACATGAGCTCGGCCACGATCGGCATCGGCAGCCCGTTCGCGGTGTACTACGGGCATCGAAACATCGAGTGGATGTTCGTCAAGAACCTGCCAGCCGCCTTATGGTGGCGCTACCTGCCGTGGCACGCATTGGTGTGGATGGTCGGGCTCGTCTGGTTTTCCACCCATGGACGGGGGAAGAGTTTCATCCGGGCGAAGTGGGACGCTATCGCGAGGCTGGGCGACGTGTGGCGCGCCCGCCGCGCTGTCCAAGCTGGACGTGCCGTCACCGCCGCCCAGGTGCTGGCGTTGCTCGATCGGTCGTCGCTCGTCGCGCGATTCTGGCGAGGCCCAATGGAAAAACGCCGCCTGCTCCAGCGGCCCGGGAACGCAGCCCCAGGCGAACGATGAGACGAGACGTCGGGGCCAGAGTCTCCGCGACGAAGCCCCGAGGCTCCCTTCAGTAGCTATCGGCCGGCGTTGCCCCGCGGGTCTCCCGGGCTGATTCGCTCAAGTCCAGCGTCGCAGGCAAACCGCTCAGAACCGACGACAGTGTGTCGGCTAGGGCCGTCCGCAGCTCGACGTGCAGCGTGATGTGGGGTGACGGCACCGCATTGCGCCAGCAACCGCCGAAGCGTTTGATGATTTCAGCGTCGGTCCTCCGCCGCTTTGCCTGCAGCCAGGCACGTCGCCGGCTGAGCTCGGGCAGCATCCTCAGGAAGTCTCCGATGCCGAGCAGCTGCGCCGCCGTGGTGATCGGAATCGATTCCCGGCGGCCTTCGAGGCTGGCAGTCCCCTTCGTCTGCTCGATGAGATAGGCGACACGCCCGCCTGACGATTCCCAGCCGTCTCGAACCTCCCGAAACACGTCGCGGACACTGCCGGCCAGGCCTCGCGCTCCGACCCGCCGGAGGTTTGCGATGGTGCCGTACTGCCGCCGGGCGCCTCGCCGGCTGAGCGCGTGCAGCAGCCGGGTCTTGAGCGCCGCTGGCTGCAGCCGCCTCGTCAGCGAGGTCATCGAACGCGGAGCGGTGATGCCATCGTCGGCGCGGCTGAACGGGGTGGCGAGGAGCGCCCGATCCACGGCGAGCAGCAGGGCGGCTGGCAGAACGGCCTGCAGCGAATCCTCCTCGAGCAGCGAGTACAGCATGCGCAGCGCGTTCCGCTCGAACGCGCGGACCCGAGCCGGGCTTTCGCTGCCGGACGTGCCGTGGTGACGGTGATACACGACCGACTTGGGCGCGAACCAGACCTCGTGGCCGAGAAGCCACAGCCGCCACCCGAATTCGACGTCTTCGTAGTAGGCGAACGTCGGCTCGTCCCATCCGCCGCTCTCCTCGAACACATCGCGGCGAAACAGCACCGCCGCGCCGCATCCGAAGAGCAGCGGCCGTTCGCTCAGATCGGCGTCCGCGACCGGCAGGTCGTAGCCCTGCGAATAGCCCCGTCCCTCGAAATTCACCAGCCCGCCGGCGAAGTCCACGCGCTCACCGGCCCAGTCCACGATGAAGGCCCCCACAGACGCGGCGTTCCGGCGTCGCGCCACGCCCATCATCTCGTCGAGCCAGGCTGCCTCGACGCGCGTATCGTCGTTGAGGAAGACCAGCCAATCGCCGGTCGCGACCCGCGCGCCGGCGTTGTTGCCCCCGGAGAAGCCAAGATTGGCACCGGTCCGCACAACGCGTGCGCCGGGATAGTGGCGTTCGACGACGGAAGTGGGGTCCTCCGTCGATCCGTTGTCGACCACGATGACTTCAGTGCGATCGGCCGGCCACGAATGCTGACGCAATGAGTCCAGGCAGGCGGGTAGATGCCTGGCGCCGCTGGCGGTCAGCACCACGACCGACACGCGAGGCGGTTCGCCGCTGACCGTGACATCGGCAACCGGGGCGCCGACGGCCACGGGCCGGGTGGGTGCGGGCAGGCCGACCAGCTCCGCAATCCGGAAGTCGCGAATCAGCGCGGCTGCCGTCTCGCCGTACCATTCGGCTGGATCGTGGAGCCTCAGCGGCTCGGGCATGAGACGGAAGATCTCTTCGTCGGAAACGCGTCGTGATGCCTGGATGGCGGAGCGCTTTCGCATCAGAGCCGGCATCGCCCGCGCGAAATCCTCGATGCCAATCAGCGCCGCGACCAGCTGCGGCGGAGCCGATACCGATGTCGGCGAGGCCGACCCGAACCGGGCAATGTCGTCGGCGAGCCCAGCGGCGGCGATCGTCCGCGCGATGGTGAGGGCGAGCGCGGTCGAGAGCGTCCGGGCGAGTGCGTCGTCGCCCAGATTCTTCACCAGCATCGCGAGCGCATTGCGTTCGTAGAGGCGAAGCCGCAATGCGTGCGCCCAGCCGCCCCAGGTGCCGTGGAGGCGGTGATACGTGATCGCTTCGGGTGCGAAGACGGTGGCGTGGCCGAGGAGGTTCATCCGCCAGCCGAGGTCTACGTCCTCGAAGTAGGCGTAGAGGTCTTCGTCGAATCCGCCGCACTGCAGGTAGGCGTCGCGCCGGATCATCACCGACCCGCCGCACCCAAAGAGCAGGCGTCGCTCGGGATAGCGGAGGGCCAAGGGCTGGGTGCCCACCGGCTGGCCCTGATCGCTCTGCCACGCGTGGCCGAGGATGGTCGGGAGACCGCCGACGAAGTCGATTCGCTCCCCGTTCCAATCGAGCATCGCGGAGGCCGCCGCCGCTGCCTGATGCCGTTCGGCGGCGGAGACGAGCGCGGTGAGCCACCCCGCCGCGACCCGCGTGTCGTTGTTGAGCAGCACGACGTAGTCGGCCTCGGTCTGCGGCACGGCGCGGTTGTAGGCCCTGCTGAATCCGAGGTTCTGTCCCATCTCGATCACCCGGGCCCCCGGATGCGCGCTACGAACGTACCGCACCGAATCGTCGCCGGAACCGTTGTCGGCAACGACGATCTCGACGTTGTCGTAGTCGAGGGCCTCGAGGCTGGGCAGGCACAGCCGCAAGTGATCGACGCCGTTGTAATTGAGCACGATCACCGCGACGCGCGAACGGACAGGCATGAGCAAAACGGCGAAACCCTGAATTGTAACACCCGCGGTTTTGGCCGACAATGAATCGATGCCAGATCTGTCGCTCTATTGGCGCACGTTCATGAAGCGTTCGCCATCCGAGCGCGCCCACCTGCTTCGCACCGCCTGGCTCTGGTTGCGCACCGAGGGGCCGCTCGCCACGGTGCGCCGCCTGACCCAGGGCGCGCGCCGCGTGAACGAGCGCGATGCCTCGACCGATAGCTACGCCGAATGGTGCCTGCGGCACACGCCCGATGCGCGGCAGCTCGCGGCGATGAGCGAAGCCGCCCGCCGATTCGCCTACCGGCCGCTCATTTCGATCATCACGCCGGTCTACAACACCGAGCCGCGCTGGCTGGAGCCGTGCGCCCGCTCGGTAATCGAGCAGGCCTACGATCGGTGGGAATGGCACATTGGTAACGACGGCTCCACGCGGCCCGAGACGATTGCCGCACTGGCGCGGATCGCCTCGCTCGATCCGCGCATCAGCGTGCACGCGCTGCCCGCCAACCGGGGCATCTCGGCGGCGACCAATCTCGCTCTCTCGCACGCTCGTGGCGACTACGTCGCCCTGATGGACAGCGATGATGCGCTGTTGCCCCACGCGCTGTACCGCATGGTCGAGCGGCTCAATGAACGCGAGACTCCTGCCGACGTGATCTATTCCGACGAAGACAAGCTGGATCTCGACGGCAACAGGTGCGAGGCCTATTTCAAGCCAGACTGGTCTCCCGAACACTTTCTCTCGAACATGTACGTCTGCCACCTGCTGATGGCGAGGCGGGAGCTGGTCGTGGAGGTCGGCGGGTTTCGATCCGCGTTCGACTTCTCGCAGGATTACGACGTGATGTTGCGCCTGATGGAGCGGGCTCGCCGCATCGATCACCTGTCGGACATCGTCTATCACTGGCGGAAGGTGCCGACCTCAGGCGCTGCGGCGGGAGATGCGAAACCGCCGGCACACGTTGCCGGCCGGCGGGCCTTACAGGACTACCTGGAACGTAACCACATCGCCGGGGAGATCGTCGACGCTGGAACGCCGGGCTTCTATCGCGCGCGATGCCGGATCGAAGGCCGGCCCGTGGTGTCGGTTGTTGGCGGTGCCCCGCCGGCCCTGGACCGCGCCGCGGCGGTGGCCGGTGTCGGTATCGAACGCGTACCCAGCCCCGAGCCGGCGACGGGAGCGTTTCTGCTGTTCGGCCTGGATCGGCTCGAATGGGCCGACGATGCCTGGCTGTTGGCCCTCCTCGAGCCGGCCCAACTGCCGGGGGTTGCGGCCGTCGCGCCGATGCTCGTGGGCGAGGATGGCCGTATTCGTGAAGCCGGCTTCACGCTGGACCCGCAGCATCTCGTGAGAACGCCGCTGTCCGGATGCGATCCGGCTGACGGCGGCTACTTTGGCAGCACGCTGGTGCTTCGAAATGTCGCGGCGGCGGGTGCAGCCGGATTGCTGGTCCGGCGTGATGCCTTTGCCCAGGTCAATGGGTTTGCTCCCGCCCTGCGGGGGCCGGACGCGCGCGCGATCGATCTCTGCCTGCGCCTCCGGGATGCGGGGTACCGCGTGGTCCACACACCATGGGCCCGTTTGGTCGATCGCCGACCGGTCCGAAGCGAGGCGCCGATCGGACCGGAGGACGCGGCATTGCTTCGCTCGACGTGGGCGGCGGCGTTCCAGGCGGACCCGTACCACAGCCGCCACCTCGCGACCGAGTCCTTCAATCGCGTGCGAGTCTGACCGGAGCGTCGATTACTCGAGAGCGCGGAGCGCGTCTACTTCTGCCAGGCCAACCAGAGCGAGCCCTGATCGGGTTCGAGGTTGTGTCGCGATGCTTTCAGGGCGTAGCGCACGATGGTCTCGAGCTCGGTGCGATCGTAGAAATGATGCCAGTGGGTATGCGCCCCGGTGAGCTGGCGGTGGATCTCGGCGGCGAAATCGTGACCGCGGGCCACGTATTCCCAACCAAGCAGGTGGACCACCGCCGTGCCGCGGGGGCGAAGGCATCGGTGCATCTCCAGGAGCACGTTGTAAGCGAACGGCTTCGGGATGTGCTGGATCGCGGCGACTGAATAGAACAGGTCCACGGCGCCGTCCGGCCACGGAAAGTGCACGCCGTCGTACTGTTTGAACTGAAACTGCTCGGGCGAGAGATTGTCTCGACGCAGGCGAGCCTGTGCGTGGGCGATCATGCCGGCGGCGACATCGAGCCCGGTGATCACGGCGACGCCACACTGTTCTGCGACCGCCTGCATGATGTAGCCGACGCCAGGTCCGACTTCAACGATCGTGTCGCCGCGCTTCACACTCAGCCACGGCGCCGTCTTCAGCACCTGCCGCGCGTAACCGCGGGCGCGATCGTGGAGCCGATCCAGAGGCGCACCGTCGTGGATTCTCGCCTCGACCGACTCCAGCGTTTCGCCGGCCGCATCCCAGGTCTTGAACGCGTCGTCCATAGGTCTCGGCCTACACGTGCGCCATGCCGGCCAGCTGCTTGAACACGCGGATGTTGTAGTAGCGGTCCTGCTCCATGTCGCCGAACTCGGCACGGTGTTCCATGATCTCCGCAACCATGTCCTTGACCGAGTATTGCGGCTCGAACCCGAGCTCGACCTTGGCGCGCTCGCAGGTGACCTTGTAATTGCGGAAGTCCTGCACATTGCGGATGTCGAGCCGGATCCGCTGGTGGGTTTCCCGCTCGAGCTCTTCTTTGACGTAGTCCGCGACCTGGCCGACCGTGAAATTGCCGCTGGCGACGTTGAATACGCCGCTCAGCTTGTAACTGGCCTGGACCGCGCGCGTAAACGCGGCGACGTCGTCGCGGATGTCGAGCAGCGGCCGCCAGATCGACGGGTTGTTGACGGTGATCGTGCCGCTCGTCAGCGCCGCCTTGATCATCGTGTTCACGATCAGGTCGAACCGCATCCGGGGCGACCAGCCGCACACGGTTCCCTGGCGGAGTGCGATCACCGAAAACGCGTCGTCCTGAAGCTGCAAGGCCGCGCGCTCGCCCTGCAGCTTGGAAATCCCATAGGGGTAGCCGCAGGTAACCGGATCGTCTTCGTTATAGAGCTGATCCTCGGTGTAGCCGTACACCGAGCACGACGAGGCGTAGATGAGGCGGCGGACGCCGGCCTTCTTGGCGATGAAGGCGAGATACGCAGGCAACGCGCCGTTGGCGACGAAGTTCTGAGACGGGCTGAACTCGGCCATCGGGTCGTTCGACAGCCCTCCCAGGAAGATGATCTGGTCGAAGCCCTTGAGATCGGCCTCGGTCACCTCGAAGAGCTCGCGCTGCTGCACAGGAACGTCCGGCGGCAGCTGGTTCCCGAACCAGAGCTGGTCGATGACCGATACGTCGTAGCCGCGTTCGACGAGCGCAGGCACGAGCCGCGAGCCCACGTAGCCGGCGCCGCCCGCCACAAGCAGTCTCATTGTCTTCAGTCCTTTTCCTGCACGAGTTGCTGATACCGCGTCGTGTCGAGCGACGTGTCGACCGGCGCCACGAAGGTGACGTCCTTGAGCGACAACGGCTCGATGGCCTTGGCTGGATCGAGCGAGCGTGCGTACTCCATGACGGTCCGGCGAGGCCCGCCGACGTGTACGGTGCCGCGCGCGCCGCTGGCAATCAGCCGAACCATCTGCTCGGCGGTGTCCGACACGCTCTGGCGTGACGTCCACTGGTCCACGAACGCCTTCGGGTAGGGGAACACATCGGGGCCGAAACTGGTGCGGATGATCAGGTGATCGGGCACCATTCGGACAGCGCACTCGCCGCCGAGCTTCGACCACGCGTATTTGTTGACGGGGTAGACCGGGTCCTCTTCGCGATAGAGCCCCTGGTCACCCCTGAAAACGTAGTCGGTGGAGATGTAGACGAGCGTCGCTCCGCGCTCGAGACACACGGCCGCGAAGTTGGCGGTGCCGATGATGTTGGTGGCGATGGCCCGCGCCGGTTCCTGATCGATCTTCGGCGGCGAGGTGAAGGCCGCGGCATGAACCACCACCCGGACGTCGCCATCACCGAGTGCGGCGCGGATCGAATCGGCGCTGCGCACGTCACATTCCGTCGAGGTCGGAAATCGCGCGTCGGGCAGGAGCCGGCGGAAAGCGCCGCCGAGCAAACCGGATCCTCCGGTGACCACCGTGGACCGTGCGTTCAGGTTCATCATCTCAGCACTGTCCGTAGAGGAAGTTCTGCGCCCGGGCGTCGGCCTGCCACGCGGCCAGGCTCAGCCCTGCCGTGTCCTTGTCGCTGATGGTCGCGCTTCCCCCGGCCAGCGCATCGAATTCCCGCTTGAGCGACGGATCGCAACCCGACCAGTCGAGATCCGCGGCGACTGGCGAGATCCCGGCTTCGCACCCGGCGCTGTACTCGCCGCTGCACAGATACTCGATGCGCGACGTCTCGGTGAAGAAGTTCCCGTGCGCGAATCCCGGCGGGACCCAAATCCACTCGCTGTGCGGGACGTCGTCGCTGGCAGGCAGGTCTTGGGCGGCGATGCGCCCGAACGTGGGGGAACCGAGGCGAATGTCGAGGAACAGATCGACCATGCGGCCGGACACGGTTCGAACCAGCTTCCCCATGAACGGGTTCCACTGAAAGTGGAGGCCGCGGATCACGCCGGCCCGCGACCAGCTCTCGTTGATCTGCGGCAACGCGACGCCGCGCAGGAAACCAACCTCGGGATGGGTGTCGAAATCGCTGCGGCGGAAGGGCTCGGTGAAGTATCCCCGGTTATCGACGAAGCGCGCGAAACGAATGACCTTGACGTCGGGAAAGACGAGCGGCTTAACGGATAGAATTTTCATGCAGGCCGGGGGACATTATGACAGAGCCCTGCCCCCCGACCGAAGCCGGCCGCGCGTTACGGGACGACGACCGTGATCTGGTTCGATTCCGGACTGGCCCCGGCGCCGTTCACCGCCTGAATCGAAACCACGTAAGTGCCGGGCGGCGCAGCTGCGCTGACCGACGTGCCGCCGACCGGCAGCGATGCGATCACAGCCGGCGATCCCGGCAGTCGAGCCAACACGACGTAACCGGTCGGCGCGCCCCCGCTAGCAGGCGGAGCCCAGGCGAGGCTGACCACGCCGCCATTGACCGACGCCGGCGACAAGGTCGGCGCGCCCGGTGCGGCTGGCGCGCTCACCGCGAACGCCACCTCGTTCGACGTCGCCGAACCGGCCGCGTTCGAGGCGACGACCCGGACGTAGATCGTCAAGCCGACCGGTGCCATCGCCGAGATTGACTGGCTCATCCCCACCGACGCGACCGCGAGGTTCGATGCACCGGGGCTCGTCCCCGCGTAAATCGTGTAGGTGGTCGGCGTGCCGCCGGATCCCGGCGACCATGCCAGCGCCACGGGATTGCTCGATTGCGTCAGCCGCAGCGCCGGCGCACCGGGCGGAGTCACCGGCGCGGAGCCGACCGAGACCGTCCGCGTCTCGGAGGCCATGCCGGGCGCGCCGTTGGGCGCGAGGCTTCTGATCCGCAGGTAATACGTGCCGTTCGCGATCGATCCCGAATAGGACCCAGCGCTCGGGACGACCACAGTGAACGCGGCCGGGTTGAATCCAGGATTGAACGCCGCGTCGATCGCATAGCCGCCCACCGGCGGCCCGCCCGACGGCGCGTCGAACGAGACGGTGACGGCGTTGCCGTTGACCGTGGCCTGGAAGTTCTGCGGCGCCAGGGTCAGCTGCGTGACCTGGAATGGGATATCGCCAATCCCGGTCAGCTTGCCGGTGATCGTCGAACGGGCGAACATCCTCAATATCCACGGTCCCTGCTCGAGAGCGGCGTCGACGATGCGGAATCCGCTCTTGTGGTAGGGCGACAGGGGATCGGAAATACCGTCGCACCGGATGTCAGTGCCGGTCACCGGCGCATATTGCAGCGTTCCCGAGCCCAGGCCGAAGCCGAGCGCTCGAACCGTGCCCGCTGGCGTGTTGACGACGCCGTTGCCGGCTACCGCGTAGACCGCAAGATCGTCCATGTTGACGCCGGCGGTGTTGCCCGCATCGTACGCACATCCGGTGATCGTGAACGGAAACGGCACCAGTTGACCGGGAGCCGGCGACGACACGGAGATCTGCGGGTTGGAGCCGGTGAGCGAGTAGACGACGATCGGCCCCGTGGCGTAAGCCCCAGACACCTGCTGGACGCCGGCTCGCGTCTCGGTCACCTCCACGTAGATCGAATAGCGGCCCGGTCCGATGCCGCTCGCGGCAGGATCGAAGTTGTAGCTCAGGACGGCGTTCGGCCCGACCCCGTTAATCGCTCCGAGGAGCGTGCGGCCGGTGCGCTGCGGATACGTTTCCGCGTAAACGCGAGCCACGTAGCTGCTGCCCGCGGTATCGGCATCGGTGAAGGCATAGCGCACCGCGAACTGCTGGCCGAGTGCGACCTCATCCGGCGCCGTCAACGTCACGTCGTCGATGTCGAACGCCGTCGGCTGGTCGCCGAACTCGAACGGGTCGATGCGGAAGAAGCGAAGGCTCCGCGCCGGCCACGGCGTAGTCGGGCAGTTCGGAAGGCATTCGGTTTCGATGCCGCCGTTCTGCGCCGTCAGCGACGCGAGATCGATCGTGTAGGTATTGAATCCGGGCCACACCCGCATGTCCTGGGATTCGGTGATGGACGTCCCGTCCGCGTAGGTCTGCGAGCCCCACATGACCCGCGCCATCGATCCGACCGCCAGGTCGTAGGGGCGCAGGATCCGCAATGAGAAGGTGAGGTACTGGTGGCGCCGGCCGCTGAGCGGAGGAATCGCGCCGTTGAGGAACTCGAAAGCTGGATCACCGACCGCGCCGGCGCTCGACGCGCGCAGCATCAGGCTCCCGGGCGCCGCCCCGGGCCGATCGCTCGGAATCAGACCGCACCCGCCACCGGCGCACGCTCCCTGGGTCACCGACACGTTGAAAATCCGCGCGATGTCGGTCGCCTCCTGGAAATCCCAGCGATCGCCGCCGCGGTTGAGCGCCGCGTAATCGGTGTCCGGCGCGCCGGTTTCGTCCGGGTCGATCACCGTCACCGCTGGCGCTGCGTTCACCGTGAACGGCGTCCCACTCGAGGTGCCATTGCCGCACGACACGCGCAGTGTGTAGGCGCCCGGAGGAAGCACGCCATAGTTGAAGCTGCGCTGACTGTTGTTCCCGGACGAATCGGTCACCGTGTAGGTAACGCCCGCGCTGTCGGTGACCGCGAGGCTGTTGAACGCGGAGCACGAGGCCAGGTTGACCGTCATCAACGCAGCCGACGGGCTCGCGTTCGAGGCCGTCAGCCGGACCCAGTCGATCTCCACCCCCTGCAGCGCCGCGGCCGAGATCGGGTCGATCCGCAGGCCTTTGACGAGCGCTTCGTTGGTCCACGGTGCCGGCGTACCCGTACACCCACTCCCTGCGCACGCGGGGATGAGCACGCTGCCGCCGGTGCCGGCCTGCGTCAGGTCGAAGACGTACACCTGCTCGGAGGTGCCGCTCGGGATCGTTCCCGGAAAAGCGATCCCTCCACCGCGGTTCAGATAATTCGGCGCCGTGTATCCGTCGTGAGACCAGTACGCGACCAGCTGCTCTCCCGCTGGCGCGTTGGTGACGCGCATCTTGATCGCGAGCTTGCGGTACTGCGCGGTGTCGATTGGGAACCTGGCGCCGCTCCGGCCGGGATTGATCGCGGTGGCGTCCGGACGCGCGAGGAGCATGAGTTGCGCGTCGCCCGCTCCCTGGGCGCTGAATCGTCCCGCGGCGGTGTTGACGAATGCCGGACCCGTGCCGTACGTCCGCCACGCGCTGGGGGTTGGGCTCGCCCACCCGCCGAACTCGTCGGGGTTAGGGCTCACGTCTTCGACGTTCGAGAAGTCCCACGGATCCTGGAGAACGTCGCTGGCGAAGTCGGGGCCCGCACGGAAAATCTGGCCGCTCGACGGCGAGGTGATGACCGGCTGCGCCTGAGCGGCGCTTGCGGCACCAAGGCCGAGCAGCACGACCATCCCGCGAAAAACCTGTGACCCCCTCATCCCCGTACCTTTTTCGTCTCTCGCCGAGCGTCACCTGTCTCGTGATGAGACAGAAACATGCGCCGATCGCAACCTCAGCGATGTTTCTGCAAGGGACCTGCCACGAGGAGACCGACGAGCACGATCGCGCCGATGGCGGCGGCCGCGATCGAAACCCCCCATCGCGCGGGTCGGTACACGAATCGCACGATCCACGTTCCGGCGGCCGGAATCCGCACGCCTTTGAGCGCATGGTTGACGCGGAAGTAGGGCGTGGGCGCCCCATTCAACGTCGCCTCGAAGTCGTCGGCAACGAACGCCTCGGACAGAACCGCCACAGCCGATCCCGTCGTATTTACACGGAATTGCGTCGAGTTTGGCGTAAACGCATAGTCTACGGCCGGGATCACAAGACCGTTCGCGGGCAGGCCGCTGATCAGCTCGCCGGCCTCCGCGTCGCGCTCATCCACCGACGCGAACGGGCCTGTCGACTCGCGAAGCCGAGCCGCGAAGTCCGCCGCACCCACGTGCCGCGCGACGCCTTCGGCGGCGAAGGCGCGCGGCCACGCCGATCTGCGCTCCACTGCGCGGAGCAGATCGAGTCCCTGCTGCGGCAGCGGTTGGCTTGGCCGGGCGACTTGATCGACCTTGATCACCGCAAAGCGGACGTTGACCATGTCGAGCAGCCGATCGGCGCCGGGCGAGGCGCGGGCGTGAACGATCGTCCGCCAGCCCCAGTTGGTCCGCTCGATCAACGATGCATCCGAGAGGTCCTCGATCGCCGCGAGCCGCAGCGCGTCGGGACTGCCGAGGCTCTCGAGGTTCCACAGGGCCTGCGTACCCGGAAACATCACCGATTCGATCGGCGTCACGCGGAACGGTTCCACGCCTGCCGCTCCGCCGATGGCCTGGAGCGCCGGCGCGGGCCGGTCGAGATCGGCGCGCGCTCCTGGCTGAATCAGTATGGCGTCGAGGGCGCTGATCCCCGTTTGCAGGTGCAGTCCGCCGGCCGCGATCGCGATGTAGCTGCAGGCGAGCAGCGCGAGACCGCTCGCAGGAGGCAGCGGCCATCGAGCGGTCAGCGTGAGGATGACACCGGCCGAGAGGACCACGCTGAGCATCGCGAGGAGCGTGCTCAGCTCGAGCAGGCCGCCGCCCGCGAGCGCCGCCGCCCCGGCCGCCGACGCCGTGACGAGTACGGCCACCGCCATCGGCCTCACGCTGCGCTCGCGATCGGTCAGCCAGGCGATGCCGGCCCCGGCGAGGACGAGCACCGGCGGGATCGTGGCCGCGAGACAGGCGTCGTCGATGTGCTGAATGTTCCCGATCATCGGGAGCGCCAGGAGCCAGGCCGCCGGCACGGCGCCGAACGCGATCGCGAACAAGAGCACGCTCGACAGCGCAGCCCCCAGCACCGGACCCGACCCGAGCACACGTCGCGCCGACGCCACCACCGGCAGCGCGGCCATCAGAGCGAGCGGATGGACACCGGTGCGCACGGTGCCATGAGCGAGCGGGCCCAGCACGTATGCAGCCAGATCGTGAATGGTGCCGAACTCCACGGCCGGCTGGTCGGACGCCGTCATCGCGCGGCTCAGCGTGTCGAGGAAGATGAGCCAGTGTGGCGCGCTCAGCAGCAGCGCCGACACGCCCGCGACCGCCACCGCGTCGAGCCGCGCTGCCTTGTCTTGCCACCGGCCGGGCCCGAGCAGCAGTCCGCCCAGCCCCGCGACGTGGGCGGCCAGCAGCGCCATCAGGCCTTCCTTGGGCGTGGTGCCGACCAATTGCAGGGCGGTAGCCGCGGCCAGCGCCGCCGCCGGCCGCCAGCGAGTCGCAGCCGTGCTTCTGCCGAGCCGGGCATAGGCCCACAGGATCCACGGCGCGTACACCAGCGAGAAGTATGCCGGGTGGTTGAAGCGCGCGGTGAAGTGACCGACGAACGGCGCGACGGCGGCGAGCAGGACAGCGGCCGGCCAGTTCCCGGTAGTCGCGAGCACGGCCATGCCGGTGCCGATCGCGAACACGGCCCGCGCCACGACGAAGCGCACGTCCATCGCCATTCCCACGTCAGGGATCAGCAGCGACGCGAGATGGAAGGGATCGAGGATGAAGGTCTGGCCCTGTCCCCAGAGCGGCTCGCCGATGCCGTTGTAGCGATTCCAGAAAGGCAGCTCGCCCGCCGCGAGCGCCGCGCGCTGTACCGCCGTGTAGGGCAGGATGGCCCACATCATCGCGCCGACATCGGCACCGCGAGCCGACTCGGCGCGCTCCACCCTGGCACCGTAGGAGTACGGCGCCTCGTCGTAGAGCATATAGACGGGCCCGTTATCCGGTGAGACGAGGCTTCTGCCGAGCAACAGCGGATACATCGCCGCGAGCGAGCCAACCACACCGGCGGCGATCGTCGCCGCCCGGGCGTGCGCTGCGGCCCAGTCCCGTGTCGATGCATACACACGCGACACGGCCGCCGATCGGTCGACGAGCGCCCACCCACAGAGGATCGCGAGCAGCACGCCGACGAACCATCCGAGCGCGCGAGCGATATCGGCGCGCGGGCGCTCCACTGCAATCGGCTCGAGCGGGGTATAGAGCAGTTGCGGGTCATCGTCGTCGGCGGCAACCGTCACCGCCACGCCGTCCGCCTCGATTGCCCCGAGGGTTGCCTGCGCGCCAACGCTCAACCGCGTGAGCGGCAGCGGCGCCAACTCGTGGCCCGAGCCGTCTACGATGCGCATCCGGTGGATGCGCGTGCGCCCATCGCGCACGCCCGGGTCGAGCCGGAAGAGGGAATAGACGCCGTAACGAAGCGGGAGGACGAGCGTTTGCCGCTCGCCGGTCATCGGGACAAGCAGCCCTGTCGCGTCTTCCTCGCGGAGTCCAAGGCCGCGATCGTGGAAGATCCACATGATCCCGCCGGCTGGAGCCGTGATGTCGATCTCCATCTGCGGCAACGGCGCGTCGTCGAGCGAGGACGCCAGTGACGAAAGCGCGACGATCGACGCAACAACGACGGCGAGCAAGAGCGGAGGTACAGAGCGCCAGAAGGCGACACCGCGCACGCGCTGCATTGTAGTGTGTGCAGAGTTGTTACACTACGGACGCTCATGCCCGCGCCCGTGCCGTCGGCCGACCAGCCGCGGATCTCAGCCTGCCCGCTCTGTGGGCACGACCGCCTCGTATACCAGTTCACGCATGACATCACCCCGATCGTGAAGTGCGACGGCTGCTCGCTCCTGATGCGGAACCCACAGCCGTCCGACGCCCACCTGGCTGCGATCTACACCGACACTTACTTCCTCGGCACCGCGCCGGCCGATCAAGGCCGCAACGAGACCTTCGTTCACGAGGTCGACGCGCTCAAGCGTGCGACCGCATCCGCGTACCTGGATCGCATCGAGGCCTATAGAGGCTGGACGCCCGAGACACGGAGGGGCCGGCGGCTGCTCGAAGTCGGCAGCGGGCTGGGGAACCTGCTGCTCGAGGCGCGGGAGCGCGGCTACGACGTCACCGGCGTCGAGTACGCCGAAGCCTCGGTGGCCCGGGCCAACGCCCGGATTGGTGACGAGGTCGTCGTACAGGGCACCGTGGAGTCGGCGCCGCTCTCCGACGGGTCCTACGATGTCTGCATCTTCGCCGATGTGATCGAGCACACGCGCGACCCGCTCACCGTTATGACGCGGGCCTGGGAGCTGCTGGCGCCAAGCGGCACCTTGTTCGTTGCGATTCCCTCTCTCGACAGCTGGTCGGCCCGCTGGATGAGACAGAGCTGGATGGAGTTCAAGGCCGAGCACCTGTTCTACTTCGACAGCCGGACGCTCGAATCGCTGGTCGTCCGCGCCGGCTTCGAACGGGTTCGCATCGAGAAGGGGCGCAAGACGTTGAGCCCGGCTTACGTCATCGCACACTTCGATCGGTTTCCCGTCCCTGTAATCTCGCCGATGGGTCGCGTGGCCCGGGCGGTCCTGCCGACGGCGCTGCTGCACCAGCGGCTGAAGGTCGTCGCCAGCGGCATCGACGTTGTCGCCGAGAAATCCGCTGCCGGCCCGATCGACCGGCGGCGGCCGCGACTGTCGGTGATCATGCCGGTGTTCAACGAGCGGGCCACCTTCTCCGAGGTGATTGACCGCCTGTTGGCGAAGGACATGCCGGGCCTGGACCTCGAGATCATCATCGTCGAGAGCAACTCGTCCGACGGCACGCGCGAGGACGTGCGCAAGGTCGAGGCCCATCCCCGCGTGCGTGTCGTCTACGAGGAGGCGCCGCGCGGCAAGGGGCATGCGGTCCGCGCCGGGCTCGCCCGCGCCACGGGGGACTTCATCCTGATTCAGGACGCCGACCTCGAGTACGACCTCGATGACTACGAGATCTTGCTCGAGCCGCTGCGCACATTCCGCCGCGCCTTCGTCCTCGGCAGCCGCCACGGACCCACTCGTACTGCTTGGAAGATACGGCACTTCACCGATCAAGTGTTTGTCAGCTCGGTAATGAACTTTGGCCACGTCTTCTTCACTACGCTGTTCAACGTCGTCTACAGCACGAGCCTGGGCGACCCGTTCACGATGTACAAGGTGTTCAGGCGCGACTGCCTGTCGGGGCTGAGCTTCGAGGCCGATCGCTTCGACTTCGACTGGGAGCTGATGGCCAAGTTGGTGCGGGCCGGCTACGTCCCGATCGAGATCCCAGTGAACTACACCTCGCGCTCGTTCACCGAGGGCAAGAAGGTGAGCTTCTGGAGGGATCCGCTGACCTGGATTCGCGCCTGTTTCAAATACCGCTTCGTCACGCTCGGCAAATAAGCGGCGAGTTCAGGAAGCGGTCCGGCGTGCCACCACACAGAATGCCGGGCCGTTCGCGTGGTCGGGCTGCTCGAACGCGATCTCGATGTGAGCGAGCCCGAAATGGCGGAGTGCGCCGAGAATATCGTCGCGGGTCAACCACTGCGAGTACGGGCGGCTGCCGCCGCAGAACCCCTGGGAGCCGAGCGCGGCGCCGTAGTCGTGTCGATACAGCCGATGCGCGAAGCCGTCGTGGCTGGCCTCGGTGCCTGCGGTGACGCGGTGGGCGGTCCGCGTGGTGCGGCCGAGCAGCGCCTCGTCGTAGTAGTGGGTCCAGAGGAAGATCGCGTCGCTGACTCTCGCCAGCGAGGCCAGTAACTCCACCGGCGTCACCATGTGGTAGAGCACGCCGGAGGCGAACGCGACGTCGAACCGCCGATCCGGTTCCCGCAGGTAGGCGGTGAAGTCGCCGCAGACGAATCGTGCCGCCGGCAGGCCGAGCAGCTCCTTGACGACCAGGCACTTCAGGTAAGCGCGCCTGTTGCCCTCGATGGCCAGGACTTCGGCGGCGCCCGCTCGGTCGAGCATGTAGGTGTGGCCGCCCTCGAGCGGGCCGAGCTCCAGCACTCGCTTTCCGGCCACGCCCCCGAGCCGTTCGATGGCCCACTTGACCCGTGCATCGTCGAAGAGCAGGGCGCTGCCGGCAGTCAGGTGCTCGAGCGGCGGCGGGAGCTTCGAGGCCCACTCGCCGGCAAAGATGTCCAGCGCGTGCTGCGGCGACGGCGGAAGGGTGACGTAGGCGTCAAGGATCGACGCACCGCCGGCGATCGGCGATCGCAGCGATCTGAATCGCGCCAAAGCCGTCCGTATCCGCAGCATGCCCATGTCGGTCCTGAATTGTACGCCGGCGAGCCGGTTGGCCCGACCTTTGGCGCGTGCTCCGGCCGCTAGGCGTGCGCCAGCGTCGCGACGGCGGCCAGAGTGCTGTAGAAGGCCAATCGATCGCAGCCGACAATCCCGCAGCGCAGGAACTCGACGCTGGCGGCGTGCGGCGCAAGAGCCGCGGCGAGGCTGTGCTGCGTGAAGAAGTTAACGTGGCTTGCCTCGAGCAGGTGCCACGGGACTACGCCATGAGCGAACCCGCGAGGCACCGCCGACATGTCTGGCACCGTAATCAACAATCGTCTGCGTGCCAGCCGGGCCATCTCGATCAGCGCGGCGTCGGGATCGGGCAGGTGCTCGAGCACTTCACTGCAGGCGACGCTCGCGAACTGGCCCGTGGCAAACGGCGCCGGGAGCGCGCCGCTGTAGAGGGTCACGAACGGGCGGGCCGCTTCGAGCAGGTGACCGGTAATCCGGTCCCCGTCGAGCTCCAGGCCGTAGGCCTCGATGCCCTCGCGGCGCAGCGCGCACACCAGCGCCCCGGCACCGCAGCCGAAGTCCAGGATCGGAGCCGGCAGCTGCCGAGCCAATGCCAGGATCTCGTCCGACACCTCGGGCACCGGCGCGCCGACACAGTACACGTCCTGGCGCTTGAGAATCGTCGAGTGCGTGTGCAGGATGCCATACGGCGGCGCGGTCATCGGTGGCAGCGTAAGGGTGAGGGCCTCGCGTCCGCCGACGAGCAAGACAGCAGTCGCCGCCGACGCCCGCGGGTCCAAGGCCCATTCGGCGACGGCGCCGGGAAAAACCGAGGAAGCATGGGCCGCGCGGAGGTCCGTACGCGGCACGCGGAACACGTTCGCCGGCGGTCGTGCCTCACCATCACACTGAAGGCGCAGGGCCTGTTCGAATGCCGCGAGATCGGCGCTCCAGCCTTCAACGGTCAGGAGGCCCCCGCTTCCGATCTCGATGGCCTCGATCGCGCCTCCGGGCACGCGTATGTCGAGCCGGCGCGGCGAGCGGCGCCGCCTGAAGGCGCGGTATTCCCGGATCGGGCCGAGCCAGCGTCGAAAGCGCCGTTTGACGAATTGCTCGATCGCCCCTCGTGCGAATCGCGACGGCGGCGGCATCCGCCGATTGTAATCGACCCGTCTCACGTGCCCGCGGGCGACGCGCCCGCGGCAATCGCGGCCACCCGCGCACCAATCGCCAACGACGAGGTGAGACCTGGCGAATCGATGCCGGCCACGTGCAGGACCCGCGGGTTCAGCGAGTCGCGGCGGATCATGAAGTCCGCGAACGGCTGCTCGGGTGGGCACAGCTTGGCCCGGATCCCGGAGCTGCCCGGCTGCAAGTCGGCGAGCGTGATCTCCGGCAGCAGCGCTCGAGTCTCTTCGACGAACGCGTCGAGCGGCAGCCGATCCTCCTCGTAGTCATCCTTGCCGTGCTGATAGCGAATTGTCGGCCCGAGCAACACCGTGCCCCACGTCGTCTTGGTGAGATGCACGCCAAGACCGTGACCCGGAGCATGCGGCACCGGGTACACCAACCCGTTCACCAGCCCCCTGCGCGACGGCGCCAGCTCCGCGTATTCGCCGCGGCACGGATAGATCGTGAAGCGCTCGCCGCCGAGCAACCCGCTCACCTCGTCGGCATACAACCCGGCCGCGTTGACGACGGTGGCGGCGGCGATCGACTCGTGGGGCGTTTCGAGGACGATCCGATCCGCGGAGGGTTCTGCGCCGAGCAGGGGAGACCCCGGCAGCACCGCCACGCCGGCGGCTTCGGACAGGCGCTGCATCGTGCGCACGAACGCCTCCGGCTCGATCCGGCCGGTGGTTGGCGACCAGAGCGCGGCCGTGCCTGCGACGTGCGGCTCGCGCGCGGTGATGAAGCCGCGATCGACCAGTTCGACCTCAACGCCATTGGTGACTGCGCGAGTCGCGAGCGCCTCGAGGGCGCCCATCTCGTCGGCGGTTGCCGCCACGATCAGCTTGCCGCATCGATCGTGCGGCACGCCGTGACGGTGGGCGAAGGCATAGAGCCGTTCGCGTCCTTCCACTGACAGCGCCGCCTTCAGGGAGCCGGGAGGGTAGTAGATGCCGGCGTGGATCACCCCGCTGTTCCTGGTGCTGGTCTCGTGGCCGAGGCGGGCGTGACGTTCGAGCAGACACACCGAGGCGCCGCCTTCGGCAAGGGCGAGTGCGCTTGCCAGTCCGGCGACGCCGCCCCCTATGACGGCAACGTCGATCTCTGTCATCGCCGACTATCATCCCTGCCTCCGGCCGAGACGCGCAACCGGCCCTGGGTGCGGTTTGCACGGAGGCGGCCCGACCGAGTACGATCGAACGCTTGTGACAGTTCCGTTGCTCGATCTCAAGGCCCAGTACGCTCCTCTCCGGCAGTCGCTCCTCGACGCGCTTACCCGAGTCGCCGACAGCCAGCGCTTCATCATGGGCCCCGAGGTGGACGCGTTCGAGCGGGAAGTCGCGCATGTCGTGGACGTGCAGCACGCGATCGGGGTGTCGTCGGGAACCGACGCCCTGGTGGCCGCGCTGATGGC
>DATJFF010000101.1:0-5259 GCA_035495795.1 Vicinamibacterales bacterium | reverse complement strand
CCCGTTGGCCACCGTCGGCATCAGCGCTTCACCGACTCGAAGCGTCCATGCCGGCCAGACGATCTCGCCCAGTACGCCCAGCGTGTAACCGCGGGTGTCAGCGGCGTAGTCCCATGCGCCGTTGTTGTCCACCGTCCAGTTCGTGAACTGGAGATGGCTGTCGCTGCCCGGGCCGTTCACATCGAAGAAATCGGCGAGTGTCATCTTCCCGGCCCAGATCTCGATGCGGCGCGCGGGCACGCTCGATGCGAGCGAGAACGGCCCGCGGGCGATCGCCGTCCGCTCCTCGCCAATCGCGAAGATCTGCCGGACCAGCGTCCGGCCTAGATACGGAGCCGAGCCCAGATCCGGATTGCGCACCACGTCGAGGTTCGTGAAGCCGGCGAGTCCGAGCGCGCTGCTGATCCCGCGCCCGCCGGCCGCTTCGACGTTGACGAAGACCTCGGTGTGTTCGGCAAGGCGATACCCGGTGAAGATGGTCCACAACCGCGACGTCGCGCGCTCGGGGTCTGCTTGCAGGCTATGCGGCCCGTCATAGGGGGACGTGAAGCGGCCGTGCCACTGCGTGATCAGGTTCAGCTGTCCGGAGAGCCACCACCGTGTGTTGTCCGGGTGATCGAACAGGGTGGCGGCCTCGCCCGGCGCGTCCGGCGGTTGCGCCTGCGCCGCCGCGGGAACCACGGCCATGCACGCGATGGCCAGGAATAGCGGCAACGACGCGAGACGCATGTTCCCCCAACGGTACCGCGGCTCCTTTGGCACACCGCATTACATCGATGTCAGGCCGGACCTGAATCGCTGCCGAGGGCCAGCCGCCTGATCGCCCGGGCGACGCCGGCGTCATCGTTCGCCGCAGTCTCGTACCAGCCGCGATCTCGCAGCGCCGCGACCGCGTTGGCCATGACCACCGGCACGCCGGCGTACTGCAGCATCTCGAGATCGTTCAGGTTGTCGCCGATCGCCATCACCTGCGCCGGCTCCAGCCCGAGTTGCGACGCCCGCCAGGCCAGCGCATGTCCCTTGGTTGCCTCGGGTGCCGTGACGTCCACGAGGGAGAAATCGCGGCTCTCGTATTCCGTGCGCGACACGAACACGCCATCGAGCCCGTCGATCTCGGCGAATACGTCCCGCATCGTCGCCACGTCGCCGTTGAACATCACCTGAATCGGATCCTCGGTGAGCGCGGCTTCGAGCGGAGCGGCGTGCCCGATGAAATGTCGATGGCGTTCCCAGTAGCCGCGGCGATGCGGGTGCTCCCAGTCCATGTTCTCGGCGACGACGTGCCCCTCCGCTTCGCGGTCGAACAGGATTGCGCTGTCGTGCCGGAATCGCGCGGTCCTGGCCAGAACCCGGGCCGCCGTCTCCCGCGGTAGCAGGCGCCTGGCGATCGTCCGTCCGTCGAGCGCACGCTCGATCGCACCGTTCGAGACGATCAGCGTCACGCTCGAGGGGAGCCCGCCGGCGACGGCGCGCGCGAACGGAAAGCTGCGTCCGGTGACGAGCACAATCGCGATACCGGCCGCCAGCGCTTCGCCGATCGCCGAGATGTTCTCCTCGGGGATGCGCCCGCGGCTGCCGAGCAAGGTGCCGTCGATGTCGATCGCGATCAGCCGGACGTCCATGGCCCTCATGGTACCGGAGCCGGCTTGACCGTAGCCGTCAGTGGTGCCATCATCCGCGCCACAACGCACATGACGAGCCGCGTCGCCGCGGGCAGCATGCTGCTGGCCGCAAGCACCGTTGCCCTTCTCGACGCGCAGAACCCGCGCGATCGCCACACTCCCGGACCCGAACGCTTCACGACGCGGGTCGTGGCGTCCGAGCTCGCGAACCCGTGGGAAGTGACGTGGGGCCCCGACGGGTTTCTCTGGGTCACGGAACGGACCGCGTTCCGAGTCACGCGCCTCAATCCCGCCGACGGATCGCGCCAGGTTGCCCTGACCATTACCGACGGTTACCAGGAGGTTGTCCAGGACGGACTGCTCGGACTGGCACTGCACCCGGATCTCCTGCGCGGACAAGGTCGCGACTTCGTCTATCTCGCCTATACCTACGACGCTGATCCGGGGCCGGCGCTGAATCGCCGGATGCGGGTGCGACGTTACACCTACGATCCGGCGCGCCACGCGCTGGCCCAACCCGTCACCGTCCTGGACAACCTGCCGGCGCACGACGACCACGGCGGCGGACGAATTCTCTACGGTCCCGACGGCAAGCTGTATCTGTCCCGCGGCGATCACGGGGCGAACTTCCTCGCGAACTACTGTTTGCCCAATCGCGCCCAGGATCTGCCGAGCGCTGCCGAAATCCAGGCGCGCGACTGGAGCGCGTATCAGGGCAAGCTGCTGCGCCTGAATCCCGACGGGTCGATCCCCGACGATAACCCCGTGATCGGCGGCGTCCGCAGCCACATCTACACCTACGGGCATCGCAACATCCAGGGGCTCGCCTTTGCGCCCGACGGCAAACTGTACGCGTCAGAGCACGGTCCCAGCTCCGATGACGAGCTCAACCTGATCGCCGCCGGCAAGAACTACGGCTGGCCGTTGATCGCCGGATTCAAGGACGATCGCGGCTACAGCTACGCGAACTGGTCGGCGTCATCTCCGGCTCCGTGCACCTCGCTGAAGTTCGACGTCCTGAACCCGCCGCCGTCGGTGCCGCAGATCAAGGAGTCCGCGTGGACCAAGCCCGGGCTGGCCGAGCCTCTCGCCACGCTCTTCACCGTGCCCGCGGATTACGATTTCCGGCGGTTTGGGAACGCCACCATCGCCCCCGCCGGGATCGACGTCTACGCTGCAGCCGCGATTCCTGGCTGGGCGCGCTCGGTGCTCATCACCGGCATGCGCACCGGCACGGTGTACCGCTTCAAGCTGACCGCCGACGGCGGCGCCGTAGACGGCGGACCGATCGAGTATTTCCGCGGCGCCGATCGGTACCGCGATCTCGCCATCAGTCCGGACGGCCAGCGCATCTTCGTCGCCACCGACAGCTTCGGCATCACGCAGAATCCAGCCGACCAGCGCACCGAGGAGCTCGAACACCCTGGCGCCATTGTCGAGTTCAGCTACGTCGCCGCCGAGCGGAAGGCGCTGCAGCCGTGATCGACCGTCGAGCCTTTCTCGCGCTGGCGGCCGGCGCATCGATCGCGGCATCAAGAGAGCAGGGCGCGCAGGTCTCTCCCGCACCCACGCCACGCGACTGGTCGGGCGAGGCTCCGATTCGCTATCCCGATCCCGACGTGGTGGCGCTGGACCCGCGGTTCAACCGGTACATCGTTGGCAACACGACCATCCGGCGGCACCACATCGGGACGCTGTGGGCCGAAGGGCCGGCGTGGAACGGCGTCGGCCGCTACCTGCTCTGGAGCGACATCCCGAACAACGTCCAGCTGCGATGGCTCGAAGACGACGGCCATGTGTCGGTGGTCCGGAACCCGTCCGGATACAGCAACGGCAACACGTTCGACTACCAGGGCCGGCAACTCTCCTGTGAACACGGCGGCCGGCGCGTCGTCCGCTACGAGCCGAACGGGCAGACCACGGTCATCGCCGAACGGCTCGACGGGAAGCGCCTGAATTCGCCCAACGACATCGTCGTGCATCCAAGCGGCGACATCTGGTTCACCGACCCTCCCTACGGCATCCTTGGCAACTACGAAGGCTTCAAGGCGGACTCGGAATTGCCGGTCGCGGTATATCGCGTGGATGGCAAGACCGGCCAGCTGTTCAAGGTCACCGACGAAGTGACAGCGCCGAACGGGATCTGCTTCTCGCCCGACTACCGCACGCTGTACGTCGCGGACACCGGCCCGGCGCGGGAAATGAAGGCGTTCGACCTGGAAGGCACTTCGCTCCGACGTGGACGCACGTTTGCCAAGCTCGAGATCCCGGGCACCAGCACACCGGCCGCCGCCGACGGCATCCGCTGCGACGTGGACGGCAACGTCTGGGCCGGCGCGCGGCCCGGCGTGCAAATCCTCACCCCAGGCGGAGAGCGGATCGGCATGATCCGCCTGCCGGAGAATTGCGCCAACGTCTGCTTCGGCGGCCTCAGGCGGAACCGGCTGTTCATGACCGCCAGCCAGTCGCTGTATTCGGTGTACGTGAACACTACCGGCGCGCACATCACCTGAGGGGAATTCCCTGTGCGACACCTATCGCACTGGCGGCACCCATCGCATCTGTCGCACTTGTCGCACCTATCGTACCGGCCTTGGTAGCATGGCTTGATGCGTCGCGTCCTGCTCACGCCGATCGTGCTGGTCTCGGCCTCGCTGTGCTTCTCCGCCCAGGCGCCGGCGCTCCACACGATGCGCGTCGACTACTTCCACACCGGCGGCACCACACCGGAGGTCTTTGCGCTCGACGAAGTTACGATCGAGCCGGCGCCCTGGCCGGGGCCGGCCCGCCCCCGCGAGGACACGCTCCGCTACGGCGCCTACGGCTACGACGTGCGCGACGCCGCTTCGAAGCAGATCGTCTACTCGGCCGGGTTTGGATCGGTGTTCGACGAGTGGGTGAGTACGGAAGAGGCGAAGACGGCCAATCGCACGTTTCACGAGTCGGTGCGCTTTCCCGCCCCGGCTGCGCCAGTGACCGTCACCATCCGCAAGCGCGGCGCCTCCGACGCATGGCAGGACGTCTGGACCACGACAATCGACCCAAAGGACATGTTCGTGAACACCGCCGCGCCGGTGCCGGATCCAGGCAGCGTCATTGCCCTGCAGAAGAACGGCGACTCCGCAGTAAAGGTGGATCTCCTGCTGCTCGGCGACGGCTACACCGCGGCGGAGCGCGGGAAGTTCGAGACCGACGCGCGGCGGCTGATGGACATCCTGTTCGCGACCTCGCCGTTCAAGGAGCGCCGCGCTGATTTCAACGTTTGGGGACTGGTGCCCGCCGCCCGCGAGACCGGCATTTCACGGCCATCGCAAGGGATTCACCGCGCCTCGCCGGTCGGCGCCACCTACGATGCGTTTGGGTCCGAGCGCTACGTGCTGACGTTCGACAACAAGGCGTTCCGCCGGGCTGCGTCGTACGCGCCGTACGACGTCGTGGAGATCGTCACGAACACCCGGACCTACGGCGGCGGCGGCATCTACAACCTCTATTCGACGGTCGCCGCCGACAACGCCTTTGCGCCCTACGTGTTCGTTCACGAGTTCGCGCACCACTTCGCGGCGCTCGCCGACGAGTACTACACCTCGCCGGTGGCGTATCTGCCGACCGGTGCCCGCGAAGAGCCCTGGGAGGCGAA
>DATJFF010000100.1:0-5022 GCA_035495795.1 Vicinamibacterales bacterium | reverse complement strand
GCAGCACGTCGGCAATGTCGCCGATCGTGATGCGGCCGTACTGGCTTCCAGCCTCGTAGAAGCGATCCACGACGATAGTGGCGCCGTTGGGCAAGGTCGAGACCGAGCCGCCGAGTACTGCCGCCGCCCGCGCGAGGCTGGCCGCGTCCAGCCCGCGATATGTCGCGATCGGGACCGCGGCGTCTTCCTCTGCGCCGCGCCCGTCCGGGGCGACACGCGGCACGGCGCCGCTGACGATGCTCCGCAGTCGATCGGCAAGCGTGCTCATACGCGTTTCAGGTTAGAACGGCACGTCGTCTGCCGGAACCGATGCGACAGGCAGGTTGCCGCGGCCGGCCGGAATCGCCCCGGCCAGAGGCACCAGGTGCTGCAGCAGCCGAAGCGCGACGATCTTGGCGAGCGGCCCGGTTTCGCCAATCGGCCCGACGCAGGTTGGACAGCCGTTCTCGCAATCGCATCCTTCGATCAGGGCGCGGGTCTGTGCGAGCAGTTCCTCGTGCATCCCGAAGAGCGGTGCGCTGAATCCAATGCCGCCCGGATACGCGTCGTACAGGAATATCCGCGGTGTATCGCCCTCGGCCTGAGACGCGTCCTCGCCGGCATTCACCGACAGCCCGACGTCGCGCTGATCGCACATCAGCAGCAGCTGGGCGATGTTCTTCATCGCGAAAGCGAGCCCGCGAATGCCGTCCCGGCGATCGTCAACCGCGTACGGCAGCGAGCCCAGGACTGCCGCAGGCACCTCGAGCCAGTACGAGGTCGTGTGCATCTGATGCTCGGGCAGTTCCAGCTCGCCAGATCCGACGTTCTCGTTGGTATGGAACTTGATCTTCTTGAAACCCACGACGCGTGAGACGACGTGGACCTCGCCGTGATGTGCTACCGCGCGCGCGTCGCTGGCGAACGTGTCGAGAATGGTGACTCTGGTGTAGTCGATGGCGGTGGTGTAGTAGTCGCAATCGACGGATCGGACGTACGCCTTGCGTCCGTCGAAGTCCAGCTTCTCCACCTGGAACAGCCGCCCCTCCACGATGTAGATCGCCTTCGGGTGCAGCATTGAGAGGGCGCTCGTGAAATCGGTCTCGGCGATCACCCTCGGATCGGCCGTCTGGTCCACGACGACGAAGTTGTCGGAGGAGATGGATCGCAGGCTCACCGCGTCGGCCGGATACGACTCGCTCGTCCAGTGCCACTGCCCCGTCGCCTCGTCGTCTACGGTTCCACCCGAGCGGTGCACCAGGCCCGCCTCCTGCAAGACGCCGAGCACTTCCTGGACATCGACCCGCCCGTACTGCTCGACGGCCGTGAACGGAAGCTCGAAGGCCGCGCACTTCACGTGGTTGACGAGGATATTCAGGTTGTCCGGATTGACCAGCGCGTGCTCGGGGGTCGCGTCAAAAAAGTACGACGGGTGTTTGACGACGAATTGGTCGATCGGGGCGCTCGATGCCACCATGACCGCGGCCGATCGCGCCGCCCGCCGGCCAGCCCGGCCCGCGCGCTGCCACGTCGCGGCAATCGTGCCGGGATAGCCGGCCATGATCGAGACATCGAGTGCGCCGATATCGATGCCAAGCTCGAGCGCGTTGGTGGAGACCACGCCGCGCACGAGGCCTTCGCGCAGCCCCTTCTCGATCTCGCGACGCCGCAGCGGCAGATAACCGCCGCGGTAGCCGCGAATCTTTTCGGGCATTCCAGGGACGTCCTCGAAGTCTTCCTTCAGGTAGGTCGTCAGGATCTCGGTCGCGAGCCGGCTTTGCGCAAAGAGAATCACCTGCAGGTTGCGGCGCAGGAACTCTCCCGACACACGCCGCGACTCGTTCAGGTACGAACGCCGGATACCGAGCTCGCGATTGACCACCGGCGGGTTCACGAACACGAAGAACTTCTCGCCGCGAGGCGCGCCGCTCTTCTCGACCAGCGTGAACGGACGCTCGGTCAGCCGCTCGGCCAGCTCCGCGGGGTTGGCGATGGTGGCCGAGGAGCAGATGAACTGCGGATCGGATCCGTAGTGCTGGCAGATGCGCCGCAGCCGCCGCAACACGTTGGCGAGGTGGCTGCCGAACACGCCCCGATACGCGTGGAGCTCGTCGACGACGATGAACCGCAAGTTCTCGAAGAGCTTCGCCCACTTGGGATGGTGCGGCAGGATTCCCGAGTGCAGCATGTCGGGATTGCTGAGCACCACGTGCGCGCGGGTCCGGATCGTGCGGCGCGCGTCCTGCGGCGTGTCCCCGTCGTAGGTGTGGACCCCGACTTCTCCGCCGCCTTCCTCGGCGATCTTGCCGGCCAGCTCGTGCAGCTCCGCCATCTGGTCCTGGGCCAGCGCCTTGGTCGGGAACAGGTAGAGCGCGCGCGTGGCCGGGTTCTTCAGGATCGCGTCGAGGACCGGCAAGTTGTAACAGAGCGTCTTGCCCGAGGCCGTCGGCGTGGTGACGACGATGTTCCGGCCGGCGGCGACGTGCCCGAAGGCTTCGGCCTGGTGGGTGTAGAGATCGGTTGCCCCACGAGCCGCGAGCGCGGCAATCAGTCGATGGTCGAGCTCGTCGGGGAACGGCGCAAAGGCCGCAGGCGTGGCCTGGATTCGCCGTACCGCGGTGATGACGCCGTCGGGTGTGTCCGGCCGTTCCGTGGCGCTTCCGGGCGCCAGCACCTGGAGGGCGGTCTGGAGCGCGAGCTCCTTGCGTTCCTGTGTCCGGAGCGCCGGCACTGTGGACGTCGAAGGCGCCGACATGCGAATTCCCGTGCAGAAGATGCTACACGAAAACTTGGCGAAAGCTAGCGCCTTCGCGTGTCGGGACGTGGCTTGCGCCTGGTCGTAGCGGCTTCGCCGATCGGAACACAACTGCCGGTGGTCGGGAGCGTCTATCCCTCAGCCGGCGTCAGCTCCGTGGAAAAGATCCGAGTCCCCGCCGTGTTCACCAGCGACACCGTCAGTATCCGGCGGCGGGGATCGACTTCGAGCAGGCCGAAGAACTGGAAGCCGGCGTCCGGCGGGCGGTTGGGGGGCATGTCCTTCGGCACGCCGGAAAACCGCACCTCTGGACCGAATGTGCCGTCGAGCGGGACGGGCAGGAATGTTCCGGCGTGGGCCGGGCCGGCGACGAACTCCCAGAACGGATCGAACGCCACGCCCTTGGCGCGGGCCGGGTCGTAATGATGCGCCGCCGAGTAGTGCACGTCGGCGGTGACCCAGACCACGTTGCGAACCTTGCGCTCCTTGAGGGTGGTCAGAAGGCCGGCAATCTCGAGCTCCCGCCCGAGCGGCGGGCCGCCATCGTCGTTGGCGACCGCCTCCTGGAATCCCTGCTGGTGCGGGACGACGAGGCCGAGGGGCATGTCGGCGGCGATGACCTTCCAGGTCGCAGTCGAGCGAGACAGGGCGTCGGCAAGCCACTGGACCTGCGAAGCGCCCAGGAACGCTGTTTCGGGCCCTTGCGCCGGCTGCCGGTTCTCGCTGTTCGGGCCGCGATAGCTCCGCATGTCCAGGGCGAACACCTCGAGCAGGGGGCCGAAGGGCACCATGCGATAGATGCGGGTGTGCGCGCCTGCGTCGAGGACGATCGGGTAGTGCTCCAGGAACGCCTGGCGGGCCCGCGCGGCAATGATGCTGACGCGCTTTTCCTCGTAGGGCGCGTTTTCGCCGAGGACCTGGCTCGGATACCAGTTGTCGCGCACTTCGTGGTCGTCCCACATCGCGACCTGGCTGACTTCGGCGGCGAAGCGCCGATAGTGCTCGTCGAGCCGGTTATAGAGATGGCAGCCGCGGAACTCCTCGAGCGTTTCCGCCACCTTCAACTTCGCCGGCGTGACCAGGTTGTGCCAGGTGCTGCCGTCGTCAAGCGTGACGGTTTCGCGCAGCGGCTGGTCAGCGTAAATCGTATCGCCGACGTTCAGGAACAGATCGGGTTGAGCCGCGCGCATCGTCTCGAACAGGCGCATCCCGCCGCGCGCCGGGTCGATGCCCCATCCCTGCCCGCAGGTGTCAGCCGACCAGGCTACGCGAACAGCCCTCGGCCGGTCCGGCGGCGTCTTGAGCCGGCCGAGTTCGGGCGCGCCGACGATCCTGGAGTCGGTGAGGTCCTGGAACATGACGCGGTAGAAGATGTCCTGACCGGGGGCGAGATCGCCGATCACGGTTCGAGCGGTAAGGCCGGTGTCCGGCGTTGCGACCCCGCCTTCCACCCGCCGCAGGTTCTTGAACGACTCGCGGGTGGAGTACTCCACGACCATCCGCGCGGGACGATCTACGTGGGCCCACACGACGGCGCGGCCGTCCATCGGATCGCCGGCGCCGACACCGAAATCGATGCGCGGACGCGCCGACTCCGACGTGACCACCGCCGGTGCCTGCCCGAACACTCGAGCCGGCCGCGTGATCAACCCCGTCATCGTGCCTTCAATGAACGTTCTACGCAGCACACCTGATCCTTGCCAAAAGAAACCACGAAGGCGCGAAGGACACAAAGCAAGACACGAAGATCTTATTGGGGAAGCACGCGTGACACCCCTAAAAAGCCTTCGTGCTGTCCTTCGTGATCTTCGTGTCTTCGCGGTTTCTTTCCTCGGCGTCAGAAGCTGTACTTCAGCGCCAGCTGGATAATGCGCCCGTCGTCGGCGGTCGTGATCTGGCCGAAGTTGGCGGCGCCGAGCGTGCCTACCGGTTGCCCGAAGCGCGCCTGGTTGAACAGATTGAACGTTTCGATACGCACCTGGATCCGCTGCGTCGTCGCGAAGTTGAAGTTCTTGAAGATCGACAGGTCGGTCCGCTGGAAGCCTGGTCCGCGGACCGAATTGCGGCCGACATTGCCGGGCCGCTCGCCGGTTTCGGCCAGCGTCCGGGCGTTGAAGCAGCTGGTGTCGAAATACTGCGCGGTCGTCTTCGGACCGTCGTTGGGATCGCAGGTGACGTCCGGCCGCCAGGTCAGATAGCGGATGTCGAGCGTCGTGCCGCGGTTGATGCTGATCGGGAAGCCGGTCTGCGCCTGGTAGATCCCATTCAGCTGCCAGCCGCCGGCAATA
>DATJFF010000099.1:0-46704 GCA_035495795.1 Vicinamibacterales bacterium | reverse complement strand
TCGACCGGGTGGATCGAGATGAAGCGGCCGCGCGAGCCGTGGTCCTCGAACTTCACGCGTCCGGCGACCTTGGCGAACAGCGTGTCGTCCTTGCCCATCCCGACGTTCTGTCCCGGCTTGAACTTGCGGCCACGCTGGCGGACGAGAATGGAACCGCCGGTCACCAGGTTGCCGTCGAAGCGCTTCACGCCGAGACGCTGCGCGTTGGAGTCGCGCCCGTTGCGGGAACTGCCCTGTCCTTTTTTTGACGCCATGGTCTTACGCCTGAATGTCGGTGATGCGCACGCGGGTCAGGAGGCTCCGGTGTCCCTGGGTCCGGCGATACTGCTTGCGGCGCTTCTTCTTGAACACGCGGACCTTCTTGCCCTTGTCGGTGCGGTCGATGACGCCGACGACCCGGGCCCCGTCCACGAACGGCGTGCCGGTCAGCACATCCCCGGCATCCTTGCCGACGAGGAGCACCTGGTCGAAGGCCACTTCTGCGCCGGCGTCTCCGGTGTGTCCGTCAACGGCGATGATCGCGCCGGGCTCGACGCGGAACTGGCGGCCGGAGGCCTTGATAATCGCAAACACGGTGAGTTCTCCGCTTGATTTGACGCACCCTTACCGAACCGCGGCAGGACGCAGGAACCACTGATTCTAGCACACCAGGCTGCCGCGGCCGGTCGGGAGGGCCTGGGCGTCCTCTCGGGAGCGCCCAGCGCCGCGCCGGGAGGCACCTTGCGGTCCTCTCGGGAGGTTCCTGGCGGCTGTTCGGGAGGGAAACGGCTCTCGGGAGTGTCTGCTCCGTGCCGGTACCATGCAAATTGCTGGCAACCACCCGGCTGCCGGCAGTCCCTCCCGCTATAACCCTCCCGAGCCCCGTCTTCTCCCGGTCAGCGGCGGCGAACCCGCCGCCTCTCCCGGCCCGGACGCTACTTGAGCAGCACCCTGTTCCCTTTGATCTTCTGCGCGCTGAGCGTGTTCAGGAAGGTCGGAAGCAGGCGGTCCATCAGCTCGAAATACGACGAGAGTGCCGGGGTCTGCTGGTTCGAGTTGTAGAGCACTTCTTCGCGGAACGACTCGCTATAGAGCTGCTCGCCGGTACGGCCGTCGATGAACACAAACGTGGGGCGGAGGATATATCCCTTGCGCTGCTGGTAGGTGCGGATCGGTTCCACCACCCGGCGGCCGAAGGAATCGTAGGTCTCCTGTTCGCGCTGAACGAACCCCTCGCGCGCCTGCGGCAGGAAGACCACCGACCCGGTCACGATGAGCGCCTGATCGTGTTCCTCACCGACCTGCTTCCAGAACTCCTTGTCGTCGAACACCTTGGCGTAGCGATCGAGGTCGCGCTCGTTCTGCACGGCGGGCAGCTGGCCTTCTTCGGTCGCGGCTGCACCACCTTCGGGCGGGGCCGGCGGCGGGGTGGCGGGGTTGCTCGACTCTTCCCCCTTCGCTCGTTCGACCAGCGGAACGGCGTCGGCATCCACCACGCGGAGGATGTTCTTGTTCCGGAGTTGGCTCCGGAGGAGCCGGACCATCTCCATGTTCGCGTCGATGTCCTCGTTGGCGCCAGCGAGGAACCCGGCCACGTACACCCGCTGGAACGGACTGATGTCCAGCTTGGGAGCGATCGGGGTCTGGATCGGAATTTCTACGTAGCCGCTGCCGCCGCAGCCTGCGGCAAGCGCGCCCGCCACCAGGCTAAGGCTGGCGACCGTCTTTCTGAGCCGCTCGATCATTGAGTTCCTTGAACAGGTCGAAGTTCTGCTTGATGAGCTGGTTGTTCGGTTCGAGCGACATGGCCTTCTCGTAGGCCGCGCGTGCTTTGTCCAGCTGTCCGTCCTGCTCATAGGCCACCGCGAGGTTGTTGAACGCGGCGGCGTAGGTGGGATCCAGTTGGGTGGCGCGTTCCCAACGGTAGATCGCCTCACGCCAGAGACCGCGCTGCGCCACCTGAACGCCGAACTCGACCTGTTCTTTGGCCGCCGCTCGTTGATCGGCCCAGGCGGGAAGCGCCGTAGCGACCACGAAGGCAAGCGCGAGCGTCAGGAGACGGGCAGGCATTGGCTCTTACTGGCCACTATAGCGACACCCCCCCAGGGCTTCAAGCCATTTGCCTGTGACATCGAGGCGACATCGGGTGTAGCCTGAGACAGCGGAGGTTTCGGCGACGGCAGGAGTGCCGGACGTGCGCGATCTCTGTCTGATGAACGGCGACGCGGCCTTTCCCTCGCGTCTCGTCTGCATCCCCGATCCGCCTGTGCAACTCTGGGTCCGCGGTTCCCCCGCGCATTTGCCCGGATTCGCGCAACCCTCCATCGCCATCGTCGGATCGCGTTCGGCGACGCGCGATGGTCTCGACGCGGCGAGACGGATCGCGACCGGTCTCGCGCGAGCGGGAGTCGTCATTGTCAGCGGTCTGGCGAGGGGCATCGATGCCGTCGCGCACCAGTCGGCCGTCGATGCAGGCGGCTGCACCGTTGCGGTGCTCGGGTCGGGGCTGCTTCGGATGTATCCGCCGGAGCACGGCGCGCTCGCCGATCGGATGCTGGAATCGGGCGCGGTCATCTCGGAGTACGAGCCGCACACGCCGCCGCACCCCGGGCTGTTCCCCCGTCGCAATCGGCTGGTCAGCGGACTTGCGGACGCCGTGCTCGTGGTTGAAGCGCCCGAGCGCAGCGGCGCGCTGATTACGGCCGGCGCCGCGCTCGATCAAGGGAAAGACGTGTTCGTCGTGCCCGGACGTGTCGGCGGAAACCGCAACCGGGGCGGTCACCTCCTGATTCGGGATGGGGCTCGGCTCGTGGACTCTGAAGAGGACCTCTTACTCGACATGGGCTGGGCGCTGGCGCCGGGTTGCGACCGGCCGGCCGGCGACGAATCGCCAGAAACCACTGAATTCACGGTGGATGACGTCGTCCGGGAAACGGGCGAGCTCCCGCAGATGGCGTTGGCCCGGCTGCTGCAGGAGGAACTGGCCGGTGACATCCGGCGGATTGGATCCGCGAGATTCCTGCGGGTCCGAAGGCGCGTGCTAACGTAACCTGTTCAACCCGACACCAATGGCCAAGCCACTCGTCATCGTCGAATCACCGGCCAAGGCCCGCACCTTGTCCCGATTTCTGGGCGACAAATACCGCGTCGAGGCGAGTTACGGCCACGTGCGAGACCTGCCCGAATCCGCGGCGGACGTGCCGAAGGAAATCAAGGCCAAGTCGTGGGGACGCCTAGGCGTCGATACCGACGGCGAATTCACG
The DNA here is from genome assembly GCA_035495795.1 of Vicinamibacterales bacterium. Taxonomy (GTDB): domain Bacteria; phylum Acidobacteriota; class Vicinamibacteria; order Vicinamibacterales; family UBA2999; genus VFZN01. Next base: position 43,462 of record DATJFF010000099.1, on the reverse strand, counting down.
CCGTATTACGTCGTTCCGGCCGACAAGAAGAAGTACGTGACGGCCCTGAAAGCGGCCCTCAAGGACGCCTCCGAGGTGATTCTCGCAACCGACCCGGATCGGGAAGGTGAGTCGATCAGCTGGCACCTGAAGCAGATCCTCAAACCGAAGGTCAAGGTTCGCCGGATCGTGTTCCACGAGATCACCGAGGACGCGATCAAGCAGGCCCTCAACGAAGCCCACGAGGACGTGGACGAGAACCTCGTACGGGCCCAGGAGAGCCGCCGCATCCTGGACCGGCTGTACGGCTACACGCTGTCGCCGGTGCTGTGGAAGAAGGTGCAGACGGGGCTGAGCGCGGGTCGGGTCCAGAGCGTTGCAGTGCGGCTGATCGTGGAGCGTGAAGAGGAGCGGATGGCGTTCCGCTCCGCCGGGTACTGGGACATCGATGCGACCATCCGCGCCGAGGGCCGCGACTTCACCGCGACACTCGTGCGGGTCAACGGCGAAAGAGTCGCGACCGGCAAGGATTTCGACAGTAAGGGGCAACTGAGCGGCAAGGGTGTCCTGCACCTGAAGACCGCAGCCGAAACCGACACGCTGCGCGAAGGGTTGATGCGCGGCTTGCCCTGGACGGTCACCGGCGTCGAGGAAAAGCCGTTTACGCAGCGTCCCGCTCCGCCGTTCACCACGTCCACCCTCCAACAGGACGGCAACCGCAAGTTCGGCTTCTCGGCCGAGCGGACCATGCAGATCGCGCAGCGGCTGTTCCAGGGCGTGGACATCGGCGGCGGCGATCTGGAAGGGTTGATTTCGTATCACCGCACCGACTCGACGACGCTCAGTGAGAAGGCGCTGGGCGAAGCGGGCCAGGCGGTTCGCGCGATGTACGGCGGCGACTACTACAAGGGCCCGCGACAGTACCAGACGAAAGTGCGCAACGCCCAGGAAGCGCACGAAGCCATTCGCCCGACCGACTTCCGCCGGACGCCGCAGGCGCTCGAGACCGTGCTCGAGAACGACGAGCTGCGCGTCTACGAGTTGATCTGGAAGCGTGCGATTGCGTCGCAGATGGCCGATGCGCGGATGCAGCGCACGACCGTCGAGATCACCGGCCGTACACCGGCTGGGCAAGAAGCGGCATTCACGGCGAGCGGCAAGGCGATCGAGTTCGCCGGCTACCTCCGCGCCTATGTCGAGGGGAGTGACGATCCCGCGGCCGAGCTCGACGAGCAGGAGACGCTGCTGCCCAAGCTCGCGGTGGGCGATCGCGTCCAGGCGCCGGATCAAGTGGACGCGCCGATTGTCGCCGTCAAGGTCGAGTCCAAGGGCCACGAAACCTCGCCGCCGGCCCGCTACACGGAAGCCTCGCTCGTGAAGCGGCTCGAGGAGGAAGGCATCGGACGGCCTTCCACATATGCGCCGACGGTCGCGACGATCCAGCGCCGCGGCTACGTTTCGCGGCAGGGCAAGGCGCTCGTCCCAAGCTTTACGGCCTTCGCAGTCACGCGCCTGTTGCGCGAGCACTTCGGCGATTACGTGGACATCGGGTTCACCGCCGAAATGGAGGAGATCCTCGACCAGATCTCCAACGGCGAACGCGACTGGCTGGACTTCATCCAGGAGTTCTATCGCGGCGACGGCAAGCACCACGGTCTCGAGAACCTGGTCGAGGAAAAAGAGCAGGCGATCGACTACCCCGTGGTCGACATCGGCACCGATCCGGACTCGGGGTTGCCGGTCCGCGTGCGCATCGGCCGATACGGGCCGTTCCTGCAGATGGGCGAGTCGGGAGACGACGCGCCTCGGGCGTCGCTTCCTGAGGATCTCGCTCCCGCGGACCTGACGCCCGAAAAAGCGTTCGCGCTGCTCAAGGCCAAGGCCCAGGGCCCGCGGTCGCTCGGCGTCGATTCGAAGAGCGGACTACCGGTGTACGTCATGCACGGACGGTTCGGGGCGTACGTGCAGCTCGGCGAGACGCCGGAGAAGGGATCGACGGAGAAGCCGCGGCGTGCGTCTCTTGGGCGTGAACACACCGAGGATTCGATCACGCTGAGCGACGCGCTCCGCCTGCTGTCGCTGCCTCGCGATCTCGGCGCCGGCGCCGACGGAGAAGGCATCGTGGCCAACGTCGGCCGCTTCGGTCCGTACGTCAAGCACGGCTCGGAGTTCCGTTCGCTGGAGGCGACCGACGACGTTTACACGATCACGCTGGAGCGTGCCAAGGAGCTGCTCGCCCAGCCGAAGAAATCGGCTCGGCGGCAGCGCGTCGCGCCGAAGGAGCTCAAGGCGCTCGGCGCCCATCCCGAGTCAGGCGAGGCGGTACGCATCCTCGATGGCCGCTACGGCCCGTATGTCACCGACGGGACCACGAATGCCTCGCTCCCCAAGGGCCTGGCTCCGGAATCGCTGACAATGGCACAGGCGCAGGAGCTGCTGGCAGCTCGCGCCGGCGCCGCCAAGGGGGGGCGCGCCCGCAAGGCCAAAGCGCCAGCGCGCAAGCGAAAGAGCGCATGATCCACGTCATCGGCGGTGGTCTCGCCGGATCCGAAGCTGCCTGGCAGGCGGCGGAGGCTGGTGCGGACGTGACGGTTCACGAAATGCGTCCGGTCCGGCCGACGGCGGTCCATCAGACCGATGGGCTCGCCGAACTCGTGTGCAGCAACTCGTTCCGGGGCGACAAACTCGACAACGCGGTTGGACTGCTGAAAGAAGAAATGCGCCGGCTCGGCTCGCTCGTGATGCGGGCCGCGGACAAGGCGCGCGTGCCGGCCGGAGCGGCGCTGGCCGTGGACCGTCACGTCTTCTCGCAGACCGTCACCGAGGCGGTGTCGTCGCATCCCCGAATCCGGATTGCTCGCGAGGAGATCGATCACGTGCCGGTTGCCGGGTCGGGATGGTCACCGATCATCATCGCCACCGGCCCGCTCACCTCCGACGCACTGTCCGCCGACATTCAACGGCTGGTGGGCGAGGAGCACCTGGCGTTCTACGATGCGATCAGTCCGATCGTGCTCGCCGATTCGATCGACATGGCGAAGGTGTTCCGCGCGTCTCGCTGGGATCGAAGCGTCTGGAGGCCAGATGCGACCGGTGCGGCAGGTGCCACAAGTGCGATGGGTGCGGGTGCAGCGAGTGCGACGGAAGCCGAAGGCGACTACTTGAATTGCCCTTTCGGCAAGGAAGAATACGACGCGTTCTACGACGCGCTGGTGGCCGCGGAGTCGGCGACGGTGCACGACTTCGACGCGGTGAAATTCTTCGAGGGGTGTCTCCCGATCGAGGTGATGGCTCATCGCGGGCGTGACACGCTGCGTTTCGGGCCGATGAAGCCGGTCGGGCTGACCGACCCGCGGACCGGCCGTTACCCGTACGCCGTGGTGCAGTTGCGGCAGGACACGCTGGCCGGCGATCACTACAGCCTGGTGGGGTTCCAGACGCAGATCAAGTGGGGCGATCAGGGACGCGTGCTTCGCATGATTCCCGGGCTCGAGCAGGCCGAGTTCGTTCGTTTCGGCATGGTGCATCGCAACACCTACATCTGCGGGCCGAAGGTGCTGCGCCCGACGTGGCAGACGAAGTTCCGCGACGATCTCTTCTTCGCCGGCCAGGTGTCGGGCGTCGAGGGATACGTCGAGTCCGCGGCGTCGGGACTGCTGGCCGGTCTCAACGCGGCCGCGCTCGCGACCGGGCGCGAGCCTCGCGTCCTGCCGCGGACCACCGCGATCGGCGCGCTCGCCCATTACGTCTCTCACGCGGACCCCGCGCACTACGAGCCGAGCAACATCACCCACGGCATCATGGAGCCGCTGGCGAACCCGCCGCGCGACAAGGCGGCGAAGAAGTCGCTGATCGCGGAACGGGCGCTCGCCGATCTGCAGGACTGGCTCGGAGCGCCGGCGGTCGGCGCCCGCTGACGATGGCACCCCGTGGCCGCGGCACCGAGCGGAGAACCAGCCCTCGCGGGTTGCTCGCTCGCGGCGACGTGGCCGACGTGCCGGAAAACCTGCGAGAGCATCTCAAGGCGTTTCTCCGGTTCCTCGAGCTGAATCGAAACGTCTCGCCGCACACCGTGCGCGCCTACGAGATCGACGTCGCCCAGTACCTCGCCTGGGTGGCGTCCGGCAACGATGTCCGCATTTCGCAGTTGGCCGCCGCGCAGCTCGATGGCCTCAGCGTTCGGGACTGGGTCGCAGCCCTCAATCGCGCCGGCCAGGCGCGGACGACGGTGGCGCGGAAACTGTCGGGGGCGCGCGCGTTCATGCATTACCTGCAGCGCGAAGGAGTGATCGAGCACGACCCCACTGGCGCTGCCGTCGCGCCAAAGCTGGACAAGACGATCCCGGTGCACCTTTCGGAGACGGAGATCGCCGCGCTGCTCGACAGTGTGGACACGCGAACGCCGCTCGGCCGACGCGACCGCGCGATGTTCGAGCTGTTCTACGCCTCCGGACTGCGCTTGAGCGAGCTCGTCGGGGTGAACCTCGAGGACCTGGACCTCAACGGGCGGGTCGTCCGCGTGCTCGGCAAGGGCCGAAAGGAGCGGCTAGTCCCGCTCAATCCGGTGGCGGCCGATGCCATCCGTGCGTGGATGAAGGATCGGGCCGGGATCGTAATGGCATCGGGACCGCGTAAAGGCAAAAGGCAGAAGGCAACAGGCAGAACCCACGACGACGAGCCGCTCTTCGTCAACGCGCGCGGAGGGAGAATCACGGGGCGGAGCGTGGATCGGCTGCTGCGCCGCTACGTCGCCGGCTGCAGTGCCCGGACCGGGATCAGCCCGCATGCGCTGCGGCATTCGTTTGCGACGCACCTGTTGCAGCGTGGCGCCGATCTGCGCGGGATCCAGGAGCTGCTCGGCCACGCGCGGCTCAGCACGACCGAGCGCTACACGCACGTGAACACGACGCAGTTGCAGGAGGTGTATCGGAAGGCTCACCCGCGGGCCAAGAAGGCTGGCGGGTGAGCCTGGCGCGCCTTCCGCGCGCAGGCGGCGCTTCGCGCCGCACGCCGCCCTTCGGGCGGCAGGCCTCGCTTCGCTCGGCAGGAAGAACCCGGGTCTTCGGGCGTGGGCGCGGTATCCCTGCCGCTCGCGAAGGCGAACGACCTGACGCGCGGAGCGCGGCCTGCGCCGCGTCAGCGGCGCCTGCCGCGTGGTTGCATCACCCCGCCATCGCAACCACGCGCCTTTTCGGGAGCTCGATCCCCAGCGTCTTGATCTTGTAGTTCATCACGCGCGGGCTGATGCTGAGCAGGTCCGCGGCGTCCTTCTGCACCCAGTTCGCCATCTTCAGCGCCTCGGTCAGCGCCTGGCGCTCGATGTCCTCCAGCGGGATGCCCGTCGGCGGAATCCGGACCACGGCCGATTCCCGAGCGCCGGTCGTCGTACCCTGGGCCGCGTCGCCGAGCCGCAGATCGTCGGCGGCGATCACCGATCGCTCGGCCAGGAGCGCGGCCCGCTCGATCGCGTTCTCCAGCTCGCGGATGTTGCCCGGCCAGTTGTAGCGCATCAACAGCTTCTGGGCGTCGGGTTCGATGCCGTCGAGCCGCTTCTTGAGCTCGTTACCGAAGCGGCGCAGAAACGACATCGCCAGCGCGTGGATGTCTTCCTTCCGTTCGCGCAGCGGCGGCGTCTGGATCGAGACGACGTTCAGCCGGTAGTACAGGTCCTCGCGGAACGTGCCCGCCGTCACCATCGAGGGCAGGTCGCGATTGGTCGCGGCGATCAGCCTGACGTCGACGCGGATCGTCCGGGTTCCGCCCAACCGCTCGAATTCGTGCTCCTGCAGCACGCGCAGGATCTTCGCCTGCGTGCTCGGGCTCATGTCGCCGATTTCGTCGAGGAAGAGCGTTCCGCCGTCGGCCTGCTCGAAGCGGCCGATCCGCTGGCGATCGGCGCCGGTAAACGCGCCCTTCTCGTGGCCGAACAGTTCCGATTCGAGCAGGTTCTCCTGGAGCGCCGCGCAGTTGACCTTCACGAAGTTCCGCGCCGCCCGCAGCGAATTGTGGTGAATCGCGCCGGCGATCAGCTCCTTGCCGGTTCCGGTTTCGCCGTGGATGAGCACCGTCGAATTGCTCTTGGCCACCTTCTTGACCACACCGAGGACCCGCTGCAGCGCGTCGCTGTTGCCAACAATCTTCTCGAAGTCGTAGGTCTCCTGCTGCTCGTTGCGGAGGTAGTCGAGCTCGTGGCGCAGCCGCTTCAGCTCGAGCGCCTTTTCGATCTTGACCTCCATCTCCTCGATCTCGAACGGCTTCTGGACGTAGTCGAAGGCGCCGATCTTCATCGCTTCGACCGCGGTGTTCACCGTGCCGAACGCCGTCATCAGAATCACCGAGACCGTCGGGTGCAGCGACTTGGTCGTGCGCAACACGTCGAGACCGTCCGAGCCGCCCATCTTCAAATCGCTGACGACCACGTCGAAGTAGCTTTCGTGCAGCCGCTCGAGCGCCGCGTTGCCGTTCGACGCTTCCTCCACCTCGTGCCCGGCGGTGGAGAGGGCCAGCGCCAGCCCGCGCCTGAGCGCGTCGTGATCGTCCGCTACGAGAATGCGTGCCATGAACCCGTCCTATGCCTTGTGCGCCGGCTCGACCGGCAACGTCACTCGAAAACAAGCGCCACTGCCGTCACCGGGGGCCAGGTCGATCCGCCCCTCGTGCGCATCAACGATCTTGCGCACGATCGCCAGACCAAGGCCGGATCCCTGCGGCTTGGTGGTGAAGAATGGCTGGAAGATCTTCTCGGCCTTGTCGGGCGGGATCCCTGGGCCGTTGTCCACCACGTCGACGACGACGCTGCGGACGGCGTGCTGCGTGTCGGGGACCAGCGCCCCCTCCTCGGCGGTGCGCGCCTCCCGCGCCTCCACCCGCAGCCGCCCCTGTCCTTCGAGCGCCTGATAGGCATTGATCACCAGGTTGGCGAAAACCTGGGTCAGTTGATGCCGGTCGGCGCGGATGTGCGGAATCGCTTCCGGTACCAGGACGTGGACCTGCACATGGCCGCGCCGGGCCTGGCTGTCGGCGAGCCCGATTGCGTTCGCCAGCGATTCGCGCAGCGCGGTCGGCTCAACCTGGAGACGGACCGGCCGGACGAACTCCAACACTTCCTGGACGATGGCGTTGGCCATCTTCGCTTCGCTGATGATGTCGCCAACCAGCGCCTGGACCTCGGGGTTGTCCGGCGTCTTGCGGCGGACCAGCCCGGCCAGCACTTCGATGCCGGCGAGCGGGTTCTTGATCTCGTGCGCCATCACCGCCGCCATCTCGCCGACCGCGGCCAGCCGATCGCGCAGCCGCTCGCGCTCTTCCATCTGCTCGACGTAGGTGAGGTCCTTGAAGAAAAGCGTCGCGCCCATGACCACTCCGGCCTCGCTTCGTACGAGCGACAGGCTGTAGCCGACGACGGTATCGGTTGAGGTGAGGCGCAGCTCGGCGCGGCTCGGCAGGGAGGGGCGGTCGAAGACGCCACTCAGCACGCGCAGGATGTCGGGATGGTCGCCAAGGACGCGCTCGATCCGTCGTCCGGAATAGTCGTCATCGGGCAGACGAAAGAGGCGGCGCGCCTCTTCATTGATCAACACCACCTGGCCGGCGCGATCGATCGCGAGGACACCGCTGCGCATGTTGGCGACCAGGCAGCGGAAGAAGTCCGCGGCGACTGGCGCGGGTGCCGGCACGGGGCGAGGCTTTGCCATAGGCATAGACGTAGGCTCGACCACTGGGGGCAAACGGCGTGCCCGCGGCCCGATCCCAGCGGATGCCGCTAAGTCCTTGCGATTACAGAATTTGGATTATTGACCAAAAATAGTCGTGATTACAAAATTGTCGATCACTGACGTTTTTGCTCGAGTTCGGATGTCAGCATTTCCCACTGCCCGAGCAGCTCTCCAACCGTCCACATCAGGGATTGGTGCTCGTCAATGACCGACTTCCCGCCGTCGGTCCGGCTGTAGAAGGCGGGGTCGGCCATCTGCGCTTCGAGGGTCTTGATATTCCGTTCGGCTTCGCCGATCCGGCCCTCCAACTCGGCAATTCTCGTCTCGAGCTGCCGGCGGGCACGATCGTGTTTCCGCTGCTCCGCATCGTCGCGCTTCTTCGCGGCGTAGTCGCGGATCGGGACGGCCTTCGTTGCCGAAGACGTCGAAGGCGCTGACTGCACCGCTGCCGGTTTCTTGGGCACCGGAGTCGGATCAGGACTGGTCGGCGGAGCCGCTGCCGCGGCCTGCGCCTTCTGGCTCCACAGAAAGGCTTCGTAGCCGCCCGGATAGGGCGTGGCCCGGCCATGCCCGACGTCGATGATCTTGGTCGCCAGCCGATCGACGAAATACCGATCGTGAGACACGAAGATGAGCGTCCCGCCGTAATCCACCAGAGCGTCGAGGAGGACCTCTTTCGAATCGATGTCGAGGTGATTGGTCGGCTCATCGAGAAGCAGCGTGTTCGACGGACGCAGCAGCATCCGCGCCACCGACAGGCGCGTCCGCTCACCTCCCGACAGCACGGCCGCCTTCTTGTAAACGTCGTCGCCCGAGAACAGGAAGCCGCCGAGAATGTTCCGAATCGCCGGCACCATCTGATTCGGCGACCCCGAGGCGAGCGTCTCGTAGACGGTAAGGTCCGGGTCCAGCTTCGTCGCCTCGTCCTGTGCGAAGTACTGCATCACCACCTGGTGGCCTTCGGTCCTCGTTCCTCGGTCGGGCGCCTCGGCTCCTGACAGCAGCCGCATCAGCGTGGACTTGCCGGCCCCGTTGTGGCCGACCAGCGCGATGCGATCGCCGCGCTCGATGTGCAGGCTCACATCGTCGAGCACGATCTTGCCGCCGTATGCCTTGCGCGCGTGGGCCATCTCGAGGACGGTGCGTCCGCTCTTGGGCGCGGCCGGGAACTGGAAACGGATGCGCTTGCGCTCGGGCGGGACGTCGATGCGCTCCACCTTCTCGAGCAGCTTGATCCGGCTCTGCACCTGCGCCGCCTTGGTCGCCTGGTAACGGAAGCGGTTGATGAACGCTTCGACCCGCTCGATCTCCTCGTCCTGGCGCCGCTTCGCCTCGCGCAACCGCTCGAGCCGCGCGTCGCGTTCCTCGAGGTACTTCGAGTAGTTGCAGTGGTAGTCGGTGATCGTCTTCAGCGAAAGATCGGCGATGCGAGTCACCACCGCGTCGAGAAAGTAACGATCGTGCGAGACGACGATGACCGCGTGCGGGTAGCCGACGAGGAACTCCTCGAGCCAGTTGCGGGCGTCGAGGTCGAGGTGGTTGGTCGGCTCGTCGAGCAGGAGAAGATCGGGAGCGCTCAGCAGCAGCTTGGCGAGCGCGAGGCGCATCTGCCAGCCGCCGGACAGGTGCTCGGCCATGTCCTCGAACTGCGCCGGCTCGAAGCCGAGTCCCGCGAGCACGGTACCGACCTTGAGGTCCATCTGGTAGCCGTCGGCGATCCGAAAGCGGTCCTGCAACTCCGAATAGCGATGAAGGATTGCTTCGTGCTCGGACTCGGGCAGCGACACATTGCCGAGCCGCTCCTCCAAATCGTGCATCTCCGCCTTCATGTCGAGCAGCGGCTTGAGGGCCTGCATGGCCTCGTCCACGATCGTGCGGCCGCGGTGGGTCAGGCCGTCCTGCGGCAGGTAGCCGAGCGTGAGGTCGTTGGGCCGCTGGACGACGCCGTTGTCGGGTTCCTCGAACCCTGCCAGCATCTTGAGGAGCGTGGTCTTGCCGGCGCCGTTGGGACCGCACAGCCCGACGCGATCGCGATCACCGATTTGCCATGTGACGTGGTCGAGCAGCACACGGTCACCGAACGATTTCGTAAGGGATTGGAGCTGGATCACGGCTTCGGATGGCGCGGCGGGGAAGGCAGCCGCAGATTACGGCGGATTCGAACGTACAGTACCGCCGCTCGGTACTTCAGCACCTCACACTATCAAAGGTGCCTACTCGCCGAGAGCCTTGGCAGCGGCGGAGAGCACCTGCGGCACGCGGAACGGTTTGGTCAGGTAGCCGGCGACGCCGAGATTCACGGCTTCGATCGCGCTCGATTCGGTCGAGAACCCGGTGATGATGATGACCGGGAGGTCGGCCCTGAAGCGCTTGGCTTCGCGAATCAGTGAAAGGCCGTCCATGCCGGGCATCTTGAGATCGGCGATCAGCAGGTCGTAGTGCCCGAGGCGAAGCCGCTCGACTCCCGCACGCCCGTCCGGCGCCGTATCCACGTCGTATTCGGCCAGCGCCAGCGTCTTGGACAGCAGCTCGCGGATGCTCGCCTCATCGTCCACCACGAGAATGCGCGGGCGCCCGGCGCGGCCTTGCGGCTTGTCGAGCGGGATGACGACGGGCCGCTCGCCGCTGCGGGGGCGCTGCGAATCCAGCCAGGCGTCGATATCGCGCTTGCGGAACCGCCACTGACGGCCAACACGGACTGCCGGAATCTTCCCGGCTTTGATCAGCCGATAGACGGTTCGCAGATTGACTTGGAGGTACTCGAGAACCTCCTCAGTCGTCAGGAAAATCTCGTCGCTCGGGAAGTTGGTGGCCACTAAAGTATCTCTGAGTCCGCTAGTTTACCCGCATTTCGCTGATTGTGAACGTTCTTCTCCGAATCAGACCAACTTTCTGCCGCCTCCGTCTTAGACAATAAGGCGAGAGAATCCCGGGTGCTCCCGCAAGTCGCGATGACAGACGAAGAGCTCGTGGCCCGAACGGTCGCGGGCGATTCGGATAGCTTCAACCAGCTCATCAAACGATGGGAACGGCCGATTTATGCCCTGGCGTATCGGACCATCGGACGGGATGAGGACGCGCGCGACGTCTGCCAGGAAACCTTCCTCCGGGCTTTCCGGGCGCTGCCCGGCTTCAAGGGTCAGGCGAAGTTCTCCTCGTGGCTCTATCGCATCACCCTCAACCTCTGCCGGGACTGGATTCGCCGCCAGCGGCGCACGCCGATCGTGTCGGCGCCAGAGGGGGTGGACGTTGTCGAGCTCGCGAGTGAGCAGGGGCCGGTCGAATCGATCGAGGATCTGGTTGCCCGGAAGCAACTCAGCAGGACGGTGGGCGAGGCCATGCGCTTCCTTCCCGAGGAGCAGCGGACCGCCATCATTCTGAAGGAGTATCACGGGCTCACCTTCCAGGAGATCGCCGACCTGCAGGGTTGCCCGTTGAGCACCGTGAAGACGCGGCTCTATCAGGGCTTGAGCGTATTGCGCCGGAGACTCGAGGCAGAGGGTCGGACCGGCGTCCGGACGACAGAGAAGGCATCATGACCGAGACATTCACCTGCGACGACAAGGAACAACTCGTCGCGTACCTCTACGACGAGGTGGACGGCATCACCCGGCGCCGAATCGAGGAGCATCTGCGGCTCTGCGACGCATGCTCCGCTGAGCTCGATGGCCTCGGCGGCGTCCGGCGCGAGCTGGCAACGTGGACCCCGCCCGAGGCGGCGCTCGGATTCAGGATTACGGCAGCCGAGGAGCCGGCAGCCGTGGAAACCGTGGCGCGGCCGTCACGCTGGCCGCACATCCCGGCCTGGGCGCAGGCCGCGGCCGCGGTGCTGGTCGTCGCCGCGGGGCTGTCGATCGCGAACCTGCAAATCCGCTACGGTGCCGACGGCCTCGTCGTCACCACCGGCTGGATGGGCACGCCCTCCGCGGATCCGGGCGCCTCTGCGACGGCAGCAGCGAAGACCGAAACGCCAGATTGGAGGCCGGCGCTGGCGGCCCTTGAACAGTCGCTCCGGCAGGAGATCCACGACGTGCACCCCGCCGCCGCGTCAACGCCGGCGCCGGCGTCGGCGCGCGGCGGCGACGTGTCGCTGCAGCGAGTCACCGACTTGATCGAGCAGAGCGAGCGGCGCCAGAAGCAGGAGCTCGCGTTGCGGCTCGTGCAGTTCGGCCGCGACCTCGAGGTGCAGCGGCGGACCGACCTCGTCAGGATCAACCAGGGCTTCGGGCAGTTCGAAGGGCGGGCCGGTGCGGAGATCGCACGCCAGCGCCAGATGATCGACTACATCATGCGAGTGTCGGCACAGCCGCCGCCTCAGTGAGTGGCAGACGAGGAGTTCGACCGATGATCAGCAAGCTGGTGGGGGGAACGATGGTCGCCGTGCTCGCGGTGGCTGGACCGGCGGCGGCACAGGAGGCGGCACCGGCCGCGACCGCGCCGCGTCCGCTGGATCACACCGAGTTGCGGCACCAGATCTTCGTGATGGAGGGCGCGCTGTCCCGCGCGGTCGAGTTCGGCGCATCGCAGCTGAATCGCGAACTGCGGTCGGTTGCGCCCGAGATGTTCTTGCTGGCCGGCGACGCCCAGGCCCGCGGCATCTACCTCGAAGGCTACGGCATCTTCTTCGACGTCGCGGTCCCGATGCTGCGGCAGAGCATGATGTGGAGCCTGCGGATGATGCTCCAGCAGGACGACGCGAGCACCAAGAAGGCGATCGCGGAGCTCCGGCGGCACATCCAGACCGAAACCGATCCGGCACGGCGCCAGAACCTTGAAGCGGCTATGTCGCGGCTGGAAGCGCAGGCGAACCCGCTGGCAAACGTCGCCCGTCCGACGCCGCCAATGGGTAGTCCGGCCGGCCTGTCGGCGGCCGCGATTCGCCAGGAGCAGCCGCCGTCGCCGCAGGCGGCGCAACCCGCGCCCGAGCCGGGCGCCGATTTCCCGTGGCTGATGGATACGAACCGCCGCTACACCGAACAGGTCCAGCGCGCGCTCATCGACGCGATGATCGATTTCAGCGCCCCGATGTCGATCGGCAACGACGAGTGGCTGACGGTGGCCGCCCGCGACAACGAACGGCGTGACTCGCTGGCGCCGCAGGATCCGTACGAGGAAGTTGTCACGGTACTGCTCCGCATCAAGGGCTCGGACCTCAAGGATTACCGGTCGGGAAAGATCGACAAGGTCGAGGCCCGCAAGCGCGTACGCATCGGCGAGTTCTGATCGCCTCGGGAGTAGAGAAACGGGACTCGGGAGTCGCACCCGGGCGGGAACTTTCTCAACCGCCCGGTGTCATACACTAGCAATCGCATGACGCAGTCCCGCCGCCTCCCCATGACGCGGACTATCGTTGGGGCACTGCTCCTGCTCGCGGCGATCGTTCCGACGGAAGCCTGCCGCAAGAGCGTCGATCCGGTCGCAGCCCTCGAACCTATCGACGTCGTCACCGGGTGGTTCGATGCCGGTATTGTCGAAGGCGGCAAGAACAAGCTCGTGCCGAGCGTCTCGCTGAAGCTGCGCAACAAGTCCACCGAGGCGGTCCGCTCGATCCAGATCAACGCCATCTTCCGGCGGGTCGGCGAAGCCGAGATGTGGGGCGAGCACTTCGGCTGGGCGGTGCAGCGTGACGGGCTGCCGCCGGGCGAATTGACCAAGGAGCTGGTGCTGCAATCAGCGCTCGGCTACACGAGCGACACGCCGCGGCTTCAGATGCTGCAGAACAGCCAGTTCGTAGACGCGAAGGTGGAGCTCTTCCTCAAGCAGGGCTCGCAGGTCTGGGCCAAGCTCGCCGAGTATCCGATTCAGCGCCAGCTGCTCACGCGCTAGAGCGGCGGCGTTAAACCGCACGATCGCACGTGCGGCCTAAGGAAAACCGCGCTCGACCGCGTATACTCGCGCGCATGTCCAGCGCTCCGGCCGTGCTCGAGCGCCGCCTCGGTCCTTACGATGCGGCCGCGATCATCGTCTCCAACGTCATCGGCGGTGGCATCCTGTTCACGCCGCCGCAGGTCGCGCAGATGACGCCGGACCCGTGGTGGTTCCTGGGGACGTGGCTCGCCGGAGGAGCGCTCGCATTCGCGGGAGCGATGGCCTACGCCGAGCTCGCGGCGCTGCGGCCGCGCGCCGGCGGCGAATACGTCTACCTGCTGGCTGCATACGGCCGCCTGCTTGCGTTCCTGACCGGTTGGACCTCATTCGTCGCCGGCTTTGCCGGAGCGATTGCCGCCAGTGCCGCGGTCCTGGCCTTCTACATGGGCCGCTTCGTCCCGTGGGCCTCGAGCGACGCGGCGTATTTCGTCGTGCCGCTGCCGTTCGTTCCTCTCACGGTGTCACCGCAGACGATCACCGCGATCGCTGCAATCTGGCTGATGTCGTTCGTGCACCTGCGCGGCGTCGGCCCGGGCCGGCTCGTGAGCAACCTGCTGGCTGCGCTCAAGGTGTCGGCGCTGCTCCTGTTCATCGTGCTGGGTTTTGCGCTCGGCACCGGATCGATGGGCAACGTAACCCAGTCGGCAGGAACCGTTGCCCCGACCACGTGGCTGTTCGCACTCATTCCCGTGATGTTCACCTACTCGGGATGGAATGCCGCCGGTTACGTGGCGGAGGAGATCCGCGATCCGGGACGCAACGTCCCGAAGGCGCTCGCCATCGGCACGCTGGCGGTCATCGCCATCTACTTCTTCCTGAACCTGCTTTATCTCTACGTGTTCCCGGTCGGTCAGCTCGCGGCCGTCAAGGGCAGCGTGCTCGACGTGATCGCCGAGCGCCTGCTCGGCACCGCGGCGGGGAACATCATGGGACTCGTGTCGATCATCAGCCTGCTCGCCAGTATCAGCGCGATGACCTTTGCCGGTCCTCGCGTCTACTACGCGATGGCGCGCGACGGCCTGTTCTTCACTCGTGCCAGCGCCGTGCACCCGACCTACAAGACGCCGGCGATTTCGATCCTGGCCCAGGCGATATGGGCGACGGTTCTCGTGCTCACCGGGAGCGCAACCGCGCTCACCACCTACACCGGCTTCGCGGTGGTGCTCTTCGCCGGGCTCGCGGTGGCCGCCGTCTTCGTGCTGCGGGCCAAAGAGCCGGCCGCGCCACGCCCCTTCAAGGCGCTGGGTTACCCGATTGCGCCTGGCATCTTCGCCGTCGCGAGCCTGCTCATCGTCCTGAACGCGCTGTGGACGGATCTGGTGAAGCCGCTGAGCAGTGGCCAGCCGATGGGACCGTCAGCGGTCGGACTGTTCGTCATCGCGCTCGGACTGCCTCTGTACTTGTGGTTCTCCCGGCGACGGTGACAAGGCAGAAGGCAGAAGGCACAAGGCACAAGGCAAAAGGCAGAAGGCAGAAAGCAACCCGTTCAGGGGTTGGGCGACAGGTTCTGCGTGACGGTCAACATCCGATCCGGTTGGACATGGATGTCGAAGCTGGCCGTTTGGAAGCCGTCCATCCGCACTTCGATCTTGTGGCCGCCCGGGGCCAGGCGCAACGCCTGGAATACGCCGTCGAAGTCGTTGACCGTGCCGGCGTAATAGCCGTCGACAATGACCTGGGCCTCGCGCGGCTTCACCTTCAACCGGACCCCTCCGGTCATGAACGTCGTCGGCGGGCCGTAGGAGTACGGCCAGGGCCAGTAGCCGGCGGTGCCCCACATCAGCGGCCACGGCGCGTAGAAGAGCGGGCTCCAGGCGAAGGCGCCGCTCACCCAGAAGGGATCCCAGTAGTACGGATGCGCGAAGTAGTAGGCCGGTGATCCCCACGCGGGACCCCACCAACCGCGCGGTCCGCCAGACGGGTGCGCTGCCGGCCCTCTTCCCGGCGGCATCGCGGATCGACTGGCCGGGAATGCGGTACCACGACCGCTCGCACCACCGCGACCGCCTCGACCGCTGCCGCGGCCCTGGTCGGGTTCATCGCCGGTTTCATCCTTGCCGGCCTTCGGGTCTGGAGCGCTGCCGGGGGACGCCGGGACCTCGAGCCTGACCGGTGGTTCGGGTTGGGGAGGGGCGGTGTTCACCGGCTCGCGCGGAGGCGTCGGCGACGGCTGGGCCGGAATCGGCGTCGAGCTCTGAGCGAGCAGCGGCATCCCGACTCCGCAGGTGACCACGACGACGGTGGCCACGACGTGTCGTCTCATGACAGACCTCGATGGCGAGGCAGGCGCTTGGCGCAAGAGCAACGCGTTTGCCATGCTCGAGGTCGTGAAAATCGCGCCAAAACCGCGGCGCGTCTCACCCAACTGTCCTCGGTGGGCGGTACGGCTGTCCTCGTGAGAGACTACCGATCTGGCATGTCCACTCACGACGCGACCTTCCATGCCACCACCGTCCTGGCGGTCCGTCGCGACGATCGCACGGTGCTGGCCGCTGACGGCCAAGTGACCATCGGCAACACCGTCGTAAAGCAGGGCGCGCGGAAGATCCGCCGCCTGTACAACGATCAGGTGATCGTCGGCTTCGCCGGCTCGGCCGCCGATTCCTTTGCGCTGTTCGGCCGCTTCGAGTCGAAGCTCGAACAGTATCGCGGCAATCTCGAACGATCCGCCGTCGAGCTCGCCAAGGACTGGCGGATCGATCGCGCGCTGCGTCGCCTGGAAGCGATGCTGATCGTCGCCGACAAGCGCGACATGTTCCTGTTGTCCGGGACCGGCGACCTGATCGAACCCGACGAGGGCATCATCGGCATCGGTTCGGGCGGCGCGTTCGCGCAGGCGGCCGCCAAGGCGCTGGCGCGGCACACCGAGCTCGGCGCGCGCGCCATCGCCGAAGCGTCGATGCAGGTGGCCGCCGACATCTGCATCTACACCAACAGCCATCTCACCCTCGAAGAACTGTGATTCCTCTGCCAGAACGCTCGGCCAGTGCGATCGACACCTTGACGCCGCGGGAGATCGTCGCCGAGCTCGACAAGTACGTAGTCGGCCAGGCCCGCGCCAAGCGAGCCGTCGCCATCGCGCTGCGCAATCGTCTTCGCCGCCAGAAGCTGCCGCCGGACCTCGCCGACGATGTGGCGCCGAAGAACATTCTGATGATCGGGCCGACCGGCGTCGGGAAGACGGAGATCGCCCGGCGGCTGGCCAGGCTGGCGCAGTCGCCGTTCATCAAGGTCGAGGCGTCGAAGTTCACCGAGGTCGGCTACGTCGGGCGCGACGTCGAGTCGATGGTCCGCGACCTGGTCGAGCTCGCCGTCGACATGGTTCGCGAAGAGCAGATGAAAGAGGTGGCGGACAAGGCGGAACAGTCGGCCGAGGAGCGGCTGCTCGATCTGTTGTTGCCGCCCCGTCCGACGGCGCCGGACGAGGATCCGAGCCGCGCCCGCGATGCCCAGCAATCGACGCGGGAGCGGATGCGCGAGCAGCTCCGTGCCGGCCGCCTCGACGACCGCATCGTCGAGATCGACGTGCAGGATCGACAGGTGCCATCGCTCGAAATCATCCAGGGCTCGTCGATCGAGGAGATCGGGCTGAACCTGAAGGAGATGATGCCCGGCTTCTTTCAGGGACGATCCAAGCGCAAGCGCGTGCCGGTGTCGGAGGCCCGCGAGCGGCTGCTCGTAGACGAGCAGCAGAAGCTCGTCGACATGGATTCGGTGTCGAAGCTCGCGGTTCGGCGCGTCGAGCAGTCGGGCATCATCTTCGTGGACGAGATCGACAAGGTCGCCGGCCGCGAGGGTGGACAAGGCCCGGACGTGAGCCGCGAAGGGGTGCAGCGCGACATCCTGCCAATCGTCGAAGGCACGACCGTCAACACCAAGCACGGGATGGTCCGCACCGATCACATCCTGTTCATCGCCGCCGGCGCATTCCACGTCTCGAAACCGTCGGATCTGATTCCCGAGCTGCAGGGGCGATTTCCGATTCGGGTCGAGCTCGAGGCGCTCGGGCAGGCCGAGTTCGTGCGGATTCTCACCGAGCCGCGGAGCGCCCTGATCAAGCAGTACACCGCGTTGATGGTGACCGAAGGCGTGACGCTCACCTTCACCGACGAAGCGATCGCGCTGATCGCCGAGTTCGCGGCGACGGTCAACGAGCAGACCGAGAACATCGGGGCGCGGCGGCTGCACACGATCATGGAACGGCTGCTCGACGAAGTGTCGTTCGAAGGTCCCGAGCTGACCGGGCAATCGATTACCATTGATGCGGCATACGTTCGCCGCATGCTCGCCGACATCGTGCGGAACGAAGATCTGTCCCGCTACATCCTGTGAAGCCGCCACCTCGGGAACACCTGTTCCTCCTGCTGCTCGTGATCTGCGCGGTGGCGGTGATAGGGTGCGGCAAGAAAGGGCCGCCGCTGCCGCCGCTTGCGCGGGTGCCGCAGGCGCCAATCAAGCCGGCCGCCGTCCGCGTCGGCAACGAGGTCTATCTGTCGTTCGGCGTGCCGGCCGCCAACGCGAGCGGGCAGTCGCCTGCTGACATCACGTCGATCGATGTTTACGCCTTCACCGGCACGGCGCCGCCGGCCGGCCCGGATCCGACCAAGACTGCAGTGAAGATTGGCAGCTATGCCGTCGTGCCGCCTCCGCCCCCGCCCGCGCCGCCGCGCGAAGGGGAGCCGGCGCCACCGCCGCCTCCTCCCATCCCTGCGTTCATCCAGGGCGCGCAGGCGGTCGTCCGCGAAGCGCTGACACCGGAGGTGATGGAGCCGACCCTGAGCAAGACCCAACCTGCCTCGGCCGCCGGCTCTGAACCAGAGCCGCATTACGAGGCCGTCGCCGGACCGCTGGTGCCTGCTTCCGACGCGGCGGTGATGAAGCGGTTCTACGTTCTGATCGCGCAAGGCCCGCGCGGGCGTGCGAGCAGTCCGACGGCGGCTGTGTCGGTGCCGCTTCGCGAGGCGACCTCGCCGCCATCCGGCCTGGCGCTGGACTACACCGAGAAGGGAATAACCCTCAAATGGTCAACGGCGCCCGACGCGCACGTCGCTCCGGTGGCGCCGGACGACAAGACGGTGCTCGCGAGCAAGCCGCTCACGCCGCCGCCGCCGGCTACGACGTATCACGTCTTCGACGCGCCGCGGGCCCCGTCGCCGGCGGGTGACATGTACCAGCTGCAGCTGCCGGCGCCGCTGTCGCAGTCCCCCGTGGCATCGGCGGAGTTCTCGATTCCCGGCGCCATCGATTACGGCGTCGAACGCTGCTTCGTCGTCAGGCCGGTGGACACGATCGCCGGTGCGGTGACGCTCGGCCGTGCCTCGGAGCCCGGGTGCGTGACCCCGCGCGATACCTTCCCGCCGGCCCCGCCGCAGCGCCTCGCGGCGATTGCCGGCGTGAACGTCATCAACCTGATTTGGGAGCCGAACAGCGAACCGGACCTCGCCGGGTATATCGTGTTGCGGGGCACGGCTCCGGGCGACATGCTGCAGGCGATTACCCCGACACCGATTCGCGAGACCACCTATCGCGATCAATCGGTGCGGCCGGGCGAGCGCTATGTCTACGCGGTGGTCGCGGTGGACAACGCCAATCCCCAGAACGTCAGCGGGCAGTCGAACCGAGTCGAGGAGAGCAGCCGGGCGCCGCGGTGAGCGGCACGACGGCCGGAGGGCAGGACACGGATATGGATCGCATCTACCGAGCACGGCAGGGCATGGGCGGGCGCTACGTCCTGGAGCGGGACGAGACCTTTTACTGGCTGGGCGGCGACATCTTCGGCGACTACTGGGCCGGGAAGGAGATCGCTCGCGACGAAAAGCTCTCCTGGATGGCGCCGGTCTCGCCGTCGATCGTCGTCTGCATCGGCCTGAACTACAAGGATCACGCAGCCGAGATGAACAAGAAGCTGCCGTCGGAGCCGCTGGTGTTCCTCAAACCGGCGACGAGCGTCGTCGGGCCGGAGGAGCCGATCCGGATCCCGGAGTGGGCCGGCCGGATCGAGCACGAGGCCGAGATGGCAGTGGTGATCGGCCGGACCGCCTCGCGCGTGAGCGCCGCGGATGCGATGCGCTACGTGCTCGGCGTCACCTGCCTGTGCGACGTCACCGCGCGCGAACTGCAGGCCCGGGACGTCCAGTATTCGCGCGCCAAGGGGTTCGACACCTTCTCGCCGATCGGGCCGTGCATTGCCGTCGGCCTCGACCCGTCGAACCTGGCGATCGAGGGCTGGGTGAACGGGGAGCGCCGCCATCACTCGAACACCGATCAGCTGATCTTCCCGGTGCACTACCTCGTCGAGCACGTCACGCGCTTTATGACGCTGCAGCCCGGCGACATCATCACCACCGGGACTCCGGCCGGCATCGGTCCGCTGCTCCCCGGCGATCGCAACATGGTGAAGGTTGAAGGCGTCGGGACGCTGAGCAACCCCTGCGTCGCCGCCTGACCCCGAGAACCTCGAGAACCCCGCGAACCCGAATGAACCCCCTGGACACCTTGAGAGATCGCGAGCGCCGTGCCGAAGAAGGCGGCGGCGCCGAGCGCCTGAAGCGGCAGCACGAAGCCGGCAAGCTGACGGCTCGCGAGCGCATCGAGCTGCTGTTCGACGCGGGCACCTTCGAGGAAGTGGACAAGCTGGTCACCCACCGTTGTCGCGACTTCGGCATGGAGACGCAGCTCTATCCGGGAGACGGCGTGGTCAGCGGCCATGGTCGGGTCAACGGGCGCGTGGTCTATGCCTTCGCCCAGGACTTCTCGGTGTTCGGCGGATCGCTCTCCGAGACCAACGCTGCCAAGATCTGCAAGGTGATGGACATGGCCGTTCGCAGCGGCTGTCCAATCGTCGGGCTGAACGACTCCGGCGGCGCGCGCATCCAGGAGGGCGTGGTTTCGCTCGGCGGCTACGCCGACATCTTCCTGCGCAATACCCTCACCTCCGGGGTGGTTCCGCAGATCTCCGCGATCATGGGGCCCTGCGCCGGCGGCGCGGTGTATTCGCCGGCCATCACCGACTTCACCATCATGGTGAAGGAGACGAGCTACATGTTCGTCACCGGTCCTGACGTGATCAAGACGGTCACTCACGAGGACGTGACGAAGGAAGCGCTCGGCGGGGCGATGACCCACAACGAGAAGAGCGGCGTCGCTCATTTCGCGGTCGAGGACGACGAGGCGTGCATCGCGCTGATTCGCGAGCTGCTCGGGTTCATGCCCGGCAACAACCTCGACGACCCGCCCCGGGCAGAGACCGGCGATCCGGCAGATCGCGAAGACACCGCGCTCGATACGCTGGTGCCGGCCTCGCCGAACCAGCCCTACGACATGCTGGACCTGATCCACACGATCGCGGACGAGGGCTACTTCCTCGAGGTACACCAGCACTTCGCGAAGAACATCGTGGTCGGGTTCGCGCGGCTCGGGGGCCGGCCGATTGGGATGGTCGCGAACCAGCCGGCCCACCTGGCCGGGACGCTCGACATCGACGCATCGGTGAAAGGCGCCCGTTTCGTACGGTTCTGCGACGCGTTCAACATCCCGCTCGTCACCTTCGAGGACGTGCCCGGGTTCCTGCCCGGCACCGTCCAGGAGTACGGCGGCATCATCCGCCACGGCGCCAAACTGCTCTACGCGTTCGCGGAGGCGACGGTGCCGAAGGTGACGGTGATCACGCGCAAGGCGTACGGCGGCGCCTACTGCGTCATGTCGAGCAAGCACATCCGGACCGACTTCAATTACGCCTGGACGACCGCGGAGATCGCGGTGATGGGCGCCGAAGGAGCGGTGAACATCCTCTACAAACGGGAGATCGAGAAGGCCGCGGACCCCGCTGCGATGCGCCAGCAGAAGATCGCCGAGTTTCGCGAGAAGTTCGCGAATCCCTACGTCGCGGCCGAGCGCGGATTCGTCGACGAGGTGATCCTGCCGCGGACGACGCGGCGGAAGCTGATTCAGGCGCTCGGCACGCTCGAGACAAAGCGGGACCACAACCCGCCGAAGAAGCACGGGAACATTCCGCTATAGGCGCGTGGCCTTCGGCCATCGCGCAGGCGGCGCTTCGCGCCGCTGGCCGCTCGCTGCACGAGCGTCAGGCGCGCCTTCGGCGCGTAGGCCTGCGGCCATCGCGCAGGCGGCGCTTCGCGCCGCAGGCCACTCGCTACGCTCGCGTCAGGCGCGCCTTCGGCGCGTAGGGCAAGCCGCTGCTAGAGAAGGGTACCCGCCAGCACAATCACGACCGCCAACACACCGGTGCTGGTGGCAAGCGCTCCGCGTAGGCGGTATCTGCGAATCAATCCATGCAGTGGACCTGCCACCAAGCGCACCTGCTCCTCGAATGCAGTCAACGCGATCTCGTCGATGTACCCCAGTCGCCGGGCGGCATGTAGACCGTAACCCACCTCACTCAGAGACGATGCTGAGACATCGAAAAATCTGAGAGAGTCGCGCCGCGACGAGCGCGCAATTCCTTCGACAATGTTGGACGGTACAGACCAGGCGGCACGGCGAAGTTGTGAGCCGAGTTCGAATCGTTCATGGGCTGGAAATCGTTGCAGCGTCAGCTGATGCACGTCGATGAAGAGGTCGTCGGCGCGTTGCCAGACTGCGAGGTGTTTGTGTGGAAGGGACATCGGAAAGCCTCCTGATCTGGCAACCCGAAGTCCACAGCTTTCCTGCGCGCCGTGCAGCGCGCCTGACGCGCGAAGCGCGGCTTGCGCGGCGAAGCCGCGCCTACGGCGCAAAGCGCCGCCTACCGAGGGCCCACGCGGCGAAGCCGCGCCCACGGCGCGAGGCGCCGCCTACCGAAGGCCTGCGCGGCGAGAGCCGCGCCCACCGCTCGCGCAGCGACCGGCCTCTCCGCCTACCTCACCGTCGCCGGCGGCTGCTTGGATGTGACCGCCTCGTATCCGCGCGCCAGGTGATACAGCGCGCGGTCGAAGAAGTTGCTCACCATGCGGTTCAGCTCCTGCAGGCTGTGCAGGTGCATCGGCAGGATGTAGTCCTGCTCGGAGCGGGGGAATGCCGCTTCGATCAGGCCATGCTCGGCGATGTACCGGCTCAGGTGCTGCTTCAGGATCAGGACGGCGTAGACAATCTCACTGAGCGGAATGCCCTGGCCGAACCGCCTCCGGCCCCACTCCTCGAATTCGTCCTCGGCAAAGGCGTGACCCGAGGCGATCCAGTCTCCGAGGTGGTTGTAGACATTGAAAAGCCGCGTTTCGAGATCGAGACGCGGGACCTGCCCGAACGACGGCGTGCGCGGGTTGCTGAGCAGATCGGCAACCGTTTCCGCGGTCAGCTGCGGCGCGTGTGTCTGGATGAGTTCAACGAGACGAGCGGAGATCATTCGGGGTTCCCCACTGCGGGACAGGCAACTGGTCCTGATCGCGATCATACGCCCCGATCGTTCCACCGGCGGCGGAATTCCCGGACGGCTGCCCCGACCCTGTGCGAGTGTCCCTAAGTGATAGAATCGTAAGAGTTTCGGTCTGATGAAGAAGATCCTGATCGCCAACCGCGGCGAGATCGCGGTGCGAATCATCCGCGCGTGCCGCGACATGGAAGTCCGGAGCGTCGCGGTCTACTCCGATTGCGATCGAGCGGCCCTTCACGTGCGAATGGCGGACGAGGCCTACGCGGTCGGCGGGAACCCTCCACGAGAAAGTTACCTGCGCATCGACCGGATCATCGACGCGGTCCGTCGATCCGGCGCCGACGCGGTGCACCCGGGCTACGGCTTCCTGGCCGAGAACGAGGAGTTCGCGGCCGCCTGCCGCGACGCCGGCGTGACCTTCATCGGCCCCTCGCCCGAGGCGATCACGCTCATGGGGAGCAAGACCGCCGCGCGGCAGGTCGCGATCAAGGCCGGCGTGCCAGTTGTCCCTGGCACCGAGGATCCGCTCGGCGACGAGGTCTCGGAGGCCGACGTGCTCGCGATTGCGAAGCGGGTCGGCTATCCATTGATGCTGAAGGCGGTCGCCGGCGGCGGCGGCAAGGGCATGCGGATGGTGACGGAACCGTCGGAGCTGGCCAGCGCGCTGCGGGCGGCGCGCTCGGAAGCCAGTTCCGCCTTCGGCGATTCCGCGGTCTATCTCGAGCGCCGCATCCTCACCCCGCGCCACATCGAAGTGCAACTGCTGGCCGACCACGACGGCACCGTGATTCCATTCGTGGAACGCGAGTGCTCGATTCAGCGCCGGCACCAGAAAGTCGTCGAGGAAAGCCCGTCGATGGCCGTCTCACCCGAACTGCGGCAGCGAATCACGTCGGCCGCCGCGTCGGTGGCCCGGCAAGCCGGCTACACCAACGCCGGGACGATCGAGTTCCTGCTCGATGCCGACGGTTCGTTCTACTTCCTGGAGATGAACACGCGGCTGCAGGTCGAGCACCCGATCACCGAGCAGGTGACCGGTGTCGATCTGGTGCAGTGGCAAATCAGGATCGCGCGAGGCGAACGCCTGACGCTCGATCCGGCCGCGATGCTCGTGCCTCGATGCCACGCGGTCGAGTGCCGAATCTACGCGGAGGATCCTGATACTGGTTTCATGCCGTCACCCGGCCCGCTCCGCGGGCTCAGGGTGCCGCACGGCCCCGGGGTCCGCGATGACAGCGGAGTCTACGAGGGGGCCGAAGTGCCCATCTACTACGACCCGATGATCTCCAAGCTGATTACCTGGGCGGAGGATCGGCCGGGCGCGCTTGCTCGGATGAAACGGGCGCTGGCCGAGTACGAGGTGCGAGGCATCCGCACCACGATTCCGTTCTTCAGGTGGATTCTCGAGGACGAGGACTTCAGGGCCGCTCGTTTCGATACGACCTTCATCGACCGCAAGCTGGGTGCTCGCAACGGCGAACCGCTGGGCGCACCCGACGATGAGCATGCGGTCGTAGCCGCCGTGGCCGTGGCACTGCGCCAGGCCACCGGCAGCGCCGCGCCGGCCGAGGCGGCGAGAGCGGAGTCGACCTCGCGCTGGCAGCAGGCGGCCCGGCAGGGAGCGCTCCGGTAGGGACGCGGCAGAGGAATTCGCGTGCATTTCGACCTCGAAATCGGCGGGCGTGTCCGGCGTGTTCGCGTGGAACGGCAGGACGCGCACTACCAGGTGGCGGTCGACGACCGCGTTTTCCTGGTCGATTCGCGAGCGGTGAATCGCGAGACGCTTTCGTTGCTGGTCCAGGATGGCGACGGATCGGTGCGGAGCGTGGACGCGAGTGTGCAGCCGCGGCCGGGCAGCAGTACGCTCGACGTGAGCGTGTCGGGACAGACACTCCCGGCGACGTTACTCACGCGCTTCGGCGCGCGGCCGGCCGAAGGCGTCGCGTCGGGGAGCGGCCCGCAGCAGGTGCTGGCGCCGATGCCCGGCAAAGTGGTGCGCGTCATGGTTGCGCCTGGTGATTCGGTTGAACCGCGGCAGGGCCTCGTCGTCATCGAAGCGATGAAAATGGAGAACGAGTTGCGTGCGGCGCGGGCCGGACGGGTCAAGACGGTGCGCGCCGCGGAAGGGCAGTCGGTCGAAGCCGGGGCCCTGCTGGTGATCGTGGAGTAGGCCCGGTGAAGAGACTGATCGCCGCGATCTATCGCTACGCGCGCGCGATCGTCGTCGTGCTCGCGGTGACGCTCGCGGTCGTGCTGGCGACTGTCGTCAGCATCGACCTCGGCCCTTCGCTCAAGGCGCAGGCCGAGCGCGGCGGCCGCGCCTGGCTCGACCGGCCGATGCACATCGGACGGCTCAGCGTTCTGCTCGGCCGCGGCCGCTTCGTTCTCGACGATGTCGTCATCGACGGCATGCGTTCGGACGAAGAGCCCTGGCTGGTCGCGAAGCGCATCGAGGTGTCGCTCACCTGGAACGCGCTCTTCCGCCGCGAGGTGCTGCTCGATTCGATCCAGATGACCGACTGGCGGATGGTGGTCGAGTCGTTCGCCGATGGCCGGCAGACGTTTCCGCGGGTGACCGGGCCGCCGCGCCCACCTCGCGACGGTCCGAACCCGGTGGTGACGACGCTCAAATACGTGCACACCTACCGTGGCGAGTTCGTGTTCCGCGATTACGGTTCCAACTGGAGCACGGTCGCGCGCAATCTCGACATCACGTTGCTGAAGGCGGAGCAGTATCGGGGGGTGGTCCGCTTCTCCGACAGCACCGTCACCATCCAGAACTTCGAGCCGATGTCGGCGCGAGCCCGCGGCAGCTTCAGGCTGGACGGCGCGAAGGTCCTCTTCGACAAGCTGGAACTCGTCACCGACGGAGCGGCCACGGACGTGACCGGGATGGTGGATCTGAAGAACTGGCCCGAGCAGATCTACAACGTCAAGTCGCGCATCCAGTTCCCGCGGATGCGAGAGATCTTCTTCGCCACCAACACTTTTTCGCTGCACGGCGAGGGCGACTTCACCGGGACCTTCCATCTTTTCAAGGGCGGCCGCGAGCTGAAGGGCGATTTCCACAGTCGTGAAGCGGGACTCAACTACTACCGCTTCCCCGAGCTCGAAGGATCGCTCGTTTGGCTGCCGGAGAAGTTCGAGGTGACGCGCGCCTCATCGCGATTCAATGGCGGGCACACCAATTTCACGTTCCTGATGGCGCCGCTCGACGACAAGGCGCACGGCTCGCGTTCGCGCTTCCTCGTCGATTATCGCGACGTCGATTTGCTGGCGCTGACCAACCTGCTCGAGACCCGGGGCCTGCGCCTCACCGGCCGGGCGACCGGTCACAACCGGCTCGAGTGGCCGACCGGGCGCTTCGCGGCCCGCGAGGGCGAGGGCAACGTCGCCGTGATTCCTCCGCCTGGGGTCGAGGTGCAGAGCCCGCGATTGCCTGATGGCGCGAAGGAAGCGGCCCGGGGCCGGGCGCTGCAGCTGGGCCCGTTCAGCAACCACCGGCCGCTCGAACCCGTCGGTATCGCCGGCCGCCTCACCTACAGCTTCGACGGCGACGCGATCCGAGTCGAGCCGAGCGAGCTGGCGACGGCGGAGACCTACGTCGCCTTCGAAGGCGCCACCGCGTGGGGCGATCGGTCGAAGCTGCCGTTCAGGGTCACCAGCACGAACTGGCAGGAGAGCGATCGCCTGCTGGCGGGGATGATGACCGCTTTTGGCGCTTCGACGGACGCCATTCCGATTGACGGACTGGGTCGCTTCGATGGCGTGATGCTTGGCGCGTTCCGCCAGCCGCGCATCGAAGGCCGGTTCGTCGGCGATGAGATCCGCGCCTGGGGTGTCACCTGGGGCGCGGTGGACGGCGACTTCGTCGTCGAGAACAAGTACGCGTTCGTGAGCCGTTCGGTGATTCGCGCCGGGGCGTCGCGGATGGACGTGAGCGGTCAGTTCTCGCTCGGCTACCCTCGCGACGACAACGGCGAGGAGATCAACGCGCGAATCAGGATCGACACCCGTACGGTCAAGGACTTCCTGGCTGCGTTCGTTCTCGAGGACTACAAGCTCGACGGGCTGGTGTCGGGTGATTTCCATCTCTACGGCCAATACACCCAGCCGCAGGGGTTCGGCCGGCTGGTGATCACTCAGGGCACGGCCTACGGGGAGCCGTTTGCCGACGCGTCGGCATCGCTGCGCTTCGAAGGCGCGGGAGTGCGCCTTGACGGCCTCACGATCGCGAAGGGCGGGACGAGCGTCACTGGCGCCGCCTACGTCGGCTGGAACGGCACCTACTCTTTCAACGCCGACGCGCGGGGTATGGCGGTCGAAACCCTTGCGCTGATGTCTGTGCAGCGCGGTCCCGGTTTCACCGGACTGGCGGACTTCTCCGCCAACGGGAGCGGCACGTTCGATCAGCCCCGCTACGACGTCAAGTTCGGCATTCGCGATCTGTTCTACGGCGACGAAGGAATCGGCGAGGTGAGCGGGCGGCTTTCGGTCCGTGAAAAGGTCCTCATCTACGAGCTCGAGGCCGCATCGACGAGGCTGGCCGCGTCGGGCACCGGCCGAATCGCCTTGACCGACGAAATGGACGCGGAGCTCTCGTTCCGCGTCACCGACACGTCGATCGATCCGTACGTGCGTGCGTTTCAGCCGCAGTTCTCGCCGTTCACGTCTGCGGTCGCCAGCGGCGCCATCCGCGTGGTCGGCGAGCTCTACAACCCCGACGCGCTGCGCGTCGACGTGGAGATGGACGACGTCAACTTCCGGTTCTTCGACTACGAGCTCAAGAATGCCGGGCGCATTCAGATGAGCGTCGATCAGCAGGTGCTGCATGTGAACGCGCTTCGCCTGGTCGGCCTCGACACGGAGCTGGATCTCGCGGGCTCGGTGGATCTGACCAAGCAGGAGCTCGCCTTGACGGCCAACGGGGCCGCGAACCTCGCGGTGCTCCAGGGCTTCCTCCCCGACGTCAGGACATCGGGCCGGGCCGAGGTTGCCGCCCGCATCACCGGTTCGACCGCTTCGCCGGTCGTCTCGGGCACGGCTCTGATCTCGGACGGACGGCTTCGTCAATTCGCGATCCCCCATGCGCTCGAGGCCCTGAACGGCATCGTCACGTTCAACGCGAGCGGGGTGAGGCTCGACGGGCTTCGCGGCCGGGTTGGCGGCGGGGCAGTGCAGTTCGGCGGGCGGATCGGGCTGTCCGGCTACACGTTGAGCGATTTCGACGTGACCGCGACCGGGACGGACATGCGACTCCGGTTCCCCGAGGGCATGCGATCGCTCGTCGACGCGGACCTCGCCTTGCGCGGTACCCGTGCCGCTCCGGTGTTGAGCGGGCTGATTCAGGTGAAGAGCGCGGTGTGGGCCAGGCAGTTCGACACCTCTGGCGGGCTCTTCGATTTCGCGTCCCGCAACAGCAACTCGCTGCCAACCGTTGCCGGTGCGGTGGCCGAGAGGCCCGAAGGCGAGGTCACCTACGATATCAGGCTGGTCGCGCCGTCAACGCTGCACATCGAGAACGATCAGGCGCGGATCGTCGCCAGTGCTGACGTGAACCTGCGGGGCACCTACGAGAAGCCGGTGGTCCTCGGCCGCGCTGATATCCAGCGCGGAGACGTCCGCTTCGAGGGCCGCCGCTATCAGGTCACGCGCGGCAGCCTCGATTTCACGAACCCGGATCGGATTCAGCCGTTCTTCGACGTTGAAGCGGAGACCAGGGTACGCGTCCCCGGCCAGACCTACCGCGTCGTGTTGCGGATGGCCGGCACCACCGAACGCCTGCAGCCCGAGTTCACCTCCGACCCGCCGCTGCCGCCGCTCGACATCCTGACGATGCTGTTCAGCGATTCGACTCCAAGCGGTGACGTCGAACTGGCCGCCCAGCAGCGGCCCAACGAGCGACAGCAGCGCCTCCTCGAGGCGCGCGCGACGCGCGCGTTGACCGGGACGCTGTCGGCGGAAGTCGGCCGGGTCGTCCAGGAAACCTTCGGCGTCGATTCGTTCCAGATCACACCGCTCCTCGTCGATCCCTACCAGCAGTCCGCGCGCCTGAGCGTGAACCCCTCGGCGCGCATCACCATTGGCAAGCGCATCTCGGACAAGGTCTACCTCACCTACGCCCGCAGCCTGTCATCGTCGGAGCGGGACGAGATCATCCTGCTGGAGTTCGACCAGAGCGAGACGCTCGGCTGGGTGCTCTCGCAGAACGAGGACCGCACCTACGCGCTCGAAGTGCGAAAGAGGCACGCGTTCTGATGTGGCGCCCGGCGTGGCTGGTGGTCTGCTCGATCGTGCTTGCCGGCCGCGCCGAGGCGTCGGTGGATCAATGGCTTGGCCGGCTGATCACCGACGTGCGGGTGCAGACCCTAGCCGGTGCCGTCGTTGATGCGAGTGTGCTCGAGCTCGTCGAGACTCGCCTCGGCGAGCCGTTCGCCATGCTGCAGGTCCGTGACACGATGGATCACCTCGTCGGCCTCGGCCGCTACGATGATGTGCGGCTGTCGGCCGAGGCGTCGGCGGACGGCGCCGGCGTCGTGCTCACGTGGACGCTGCGGCCGGTGGAACGGATCGTCCGGACGATCGCGACCGGCGGCGCCGGACTCGAAGGCGACGCCTTGCGCACGGTGCTGGACGAGGAGGTCGGCGGTCCCCGGCCGGCGTCACGCGCGCCTGCCATGGCGGCCGCGATGGCGTCGTTCTATCAGGATCGCGGATACCGCACCGCAAACGTGACGCCGACACTCGCCCAGGGGCGCGAGGAAGGCGATGTGGTGCTCACCCTCAGCATCGAGCCTGGTGCGCGTACGACGCTGACTTCTGCATCGGTAAAGGGCCTGTCCAACGTGCCGGAGAGCCGTGCGCTCTCGCGCCTGGGCCTCGAACGCGGCCGTCCATACGACCGGGTGGCGCTCGAAGAGCGGCTGCGGGCCTACGAGAACGAGATTCGGGCCGACGGCCACTACCTGGCCCAGGTGCGTGAGGAGACGACCTTCTCGGATGCCGAGCACGCCGCGGTGGTGGCCGTGACCGTGGACCTCGGGCCGATGGTACGGGTCAGCTACACCGGCGATCCGATGTCAAAGGACACGCTCGAGACCCTCGTTCCGATCGCGCAAGAGCGCTCCGCCGACGAGGACCTGCTCGAGGACGGCAGCCGCAAGATCGAAGCGTACCTGCGCGAGCGGGGCTATCGCTCGGCGTCGGCGCCATTCAGTCGAGAGGAGCGGACCGGTGAGCTCCTCATCAATTTCACGATCACGCGTGGCATGCTGCACCGCGTCAACACCGTGTCGCTGGCCGGCAACGTGACCCAGCCCGCGTCCGAGCTCGAGCCGCTGCTGAAGCTGCCGCGGGGCGAGGCATTCGTGGATGCCCGCGTGACCGCCGTCACCAACGCGATCGAAGAGCTGTACCGCGTGCGCGGCTACGAGGCCGTTGCAGTGAAGGCCGGCGTCGAGGTGCTTCCAGAGCAGGCCGATGGCGGCACGCGGTTCCGGCCGGTGGACGTGCGGTTTGCCGTCAGCGAAGGGCCGCAGACCATGGTCGGCACCGTGGTGCTGGCCGGAGTTGCCGAAAGCCGTAACGCTGCCGTGCACAGTGTGCTCGGGCTCGTCGTCGGCAAGCCGTATTATCGGCCGCTGATCGCGACCGACCTCGACGCGATCGAGCGATGGTACCGCAATCAAGGGTTCCTCTCGGCCATCGCGACGCCCGCAGTCAAGCTCGACGAGACTGGTCGCGCCGTCATCACCTGGGCGGTGCGGGAAGGTGAACAGTCGCGTGTGGATCACGTGCTGATCACCGGCAACGATCGCATCCGCGCCGATGTGATCCGGCGGGAGCTGCGTCTGTCGCAGGGCGACCCGCTGAGCGTCGAGGCCATCGCCGAGGGACAGCAGCGGATCAGCCAGCTCGGTCTCTTTCGCCGCGTCCGCATTGTCGATCTGCCGCGCACCGGGACGCCGCTGCGCGACGTCCTGGTCACCGTCGAGGAAGCGCCGGCCACGGCCGTCACCTACGGAGGCGGGTTGACGGTCGGACGGCGGCTGCGCGCCGCGGATAATGGCGGGCCCGCGGTCGAGCGGATCGAAATTGCGCCGCGCGGCTTCGTCGAGTTGAGCCGGCGCAATCTCTGGGGCAAGAACCGCACCCTGAGTTTCTTCGCGCGCGCTTCGTTGCGGCCGCGCGATCCAGCCGTGGACAATCCAAATCCGAACGATACCGGCGGCTACGGCCTCAACGACTACCGCGTGACCGGCACGTTCCGCGAGCCGCGCGTGTTCGGGCGTCCGGGCGACGGTCAGCTGCTGGCCTACATAGAGCGTGGGATCCGTACCAGCTTCACCTTCGATCGCCGCGGGTTCCGCGCCGACTACGCGCGGCGGTTCGGGCAGAGACTGACGACCACCGCGCGGTACCAGATCGAGAACACCGACATCATCGACGAGCAGATCGCGCCGCAGGACCAGCTGCTGGTCGATCGGCTGTTTCCGCAGGTGCGGCTCTCGACCTTCTTCGGCGGCATCCTTCGCGACTCGCGCGACGACGTACTCGAACCGACACTGGGAACGGTGCTGGGAGTGGACGGGTCGGTGGCCGCGCGCGCTTACGGCTCTGAGGTCGGATTCGCGAAGACGTTCATGCAGGGCTTCATCTACCGCAAGCTTCCCGGTCGCGGCTTCGTGGTCGCCGGAGGGGCCCGGCTCGGACTTGCCAAGGCCTTCGCCTACGAAGTGCCCCGCGTCGACGAAGGAGGCAATCCCATCTTCGACGACAACGGCGTCCAGCTCTCCGACATCGTCACCGACCTGCCGGCTGCGGAACGCTTCTTCTCGGGAGGCGATACGACGGTCCGCGGCTTCGCGCTCGATCGATTGGGGACCGCCGAGACCCTCGATCCGCAGGGATTCCCGCAGGGCGGCAACGGCATGCTCGTCCTCAACGTTGAACTGCGAGCGCCCTACTGGAAGGGGCTGGGACTGGTCGGGTTCGTCGATTCCGGCAACGTCTTCCGCCGCGCGAGCGACGTCGATCTTGCAGAGCTGAGAGTCGGGACCGGATTCGGCGTGCGCTATCGATCGCCGATTGGACCGCTGCGGATCGACCTCGGATTCAAAGTCCATCCGAAGGTGCTCGCCGACGGAAGCCGCGAGCGCGGCTCGTCGCTCTACATCTCGCTCGGGCAGGCGTTCTGATGGCGGCGCTGCTTTGTGCCTTGCTGCTGTTCCAGAGTCCACAGAGCCCGGAGCTGATCGACCGAACGCTGGCGATCGTGGCCGGACGAACGATCACGTTGTCGGACGCGCGCACGGTACTCGCCTTGGGACTGGTCGAGGGCGGATCGGTTGACAGCGCGCTCGTTCAGCGATTGGTGGACCGGGAGCTGATGCTGCGGGAGACCGAGCGGTATCAGCCGGCCGAGCCGCCACGTCAGCAGGTCGACGACAGTCTGGCGCGGACCACCGAGCGCGCCGGTGGCGAGGCGGAGTTGGCGAAGCTGCTTGCGGCGGGAGGCTTCACGGCCGAGCGGCTGCGCGCCTGGATTCGTGACGACCTGCGGATCGAGAGCTACCTGGGCCAGCGTTTTGCCGCCGACGAACGGCGCCCGGATCTGATTGCCGACTGGTTGAGCGATTTGCGCCGCCGCACGCAAATCA
Source organism: Vicinamibacterales bacterium (assembly GCA_035495795.1). Classification (GTDB taxonomy): domain Bacteria; phylum Acidobacteriota; class Vicinamibacteria; order Vicinamibacterales; family UBA2999; genus VFZN01. The sequence continues at coordinate 10,874 of DATJFF010000099.1, read as the reverse complement.
CGGTGTTCGAACCCTGAGAGCCCAAGACCCCCCAGACCTCAAGACTCAAGACCTCAAGACCTCAAGACCCGATTACCGCCTGGCCCTGCGCGAACGCGATCAGCACCTGCACGGCGTTCGCCGCGGCGTGGCTGACGATGGCGGCGACGATGCTGCCTCGAGCCAGGAAGAGCACTCCCCAGAACGCGCCGAGCGCACCAGTGACAATCACGGCGTCCCAGCCCTGGATGACGTGGCCCAACCCGAAGACCACGCTGGTCAGGACCAGTCCATTGACGCGCCCGCCCAGGTCTCCGAACCGGTGCAGCAGAAATCCGCGCTGCACCTCCTCGCGCAGGCCGCCGGCGACGAGAGCGACGACCAGCACCGTGACCGCTCCGGCCGGGGAGTGGGCGAGCTCGCCGAACGGGTTCTCCGGGACGGTAGGCAGGCCGGGCAGGAGCTGGCGCAGCCACCACATCCCCAGGACCATGAAAACAACGACAGCCGGCGCCAGCAGGATCCCGAGCCTGGCCTCCCGCGCTACACGGGGGCCGAGAAGGACCGCGCGCGCGGATTCGCCCCTGTGCCGCAGGAACCAGAGCACCAGGGCCAGAAGCGCAGCGGTATCGGCCACCGAGACGAACGTCACGAACGGGAGCGACAAGCCACCCGCCCGGGTCGTGGGGCCGATCCCCATGAGCATCGCCAGACCGCTGAGGCCGAGTTGAGTGGGAAAGCCTGAGCACAGCACGACTTCGGCGAGAGATTGCCACTGGCGGCGGGCGAGCATCGCTCTGGGCAGCGATGGTACACTCGAACCCGTGAGTCAGGGGACAAGGACCAGCGCCGAACGCGTCTTGATCGTAGAGGACGAAGAGAGCACCCGAAGCGGACTGACCGAGCTCGTCCGCTCTTGGGGATACACGGCGGATGAAGCCAGCGACGGTGCCGAGGCGCTCGAGCGCATCACCGAGTTCCGGCCGACGATTATCGTGTCGGACCTGGTGATGCCGAGGATGAACGGCATCGAGCTGTTGAAGGCGATTCGCGATGACACCGATCACGTCAAGGTGATCCTCCTCACCGCCCAGGGGACCGTGGACACCGCTGTCGAGGCAGTGAAGTCCGGTGCCGAAGACTACCTCAGCAAACCGGTCGATCCCCAGCGGCTGCGGCGGCTGCTCGACCGGCTCACCGAGCTCAACGCGCAGAAGCGCGAGAATCAGGCGCTGCGGCGCCAGCTCACCGACCGTGGACGGTTCGGCCGAATCATCGGCCACAGCCCGGCCATGCGGGCCATCTACCGGGTCATCGAACAAGCCGCGCCGACGCCGGCATCCATCCTGATCCTGGGGGAGTCGGGGACCGGCAAGGAGTTGGTGGCGCAGACGATTCATCAGCTGAGCCCCCGTACCGATGCGCCGTTCGTGGGCCTCAATTGCGCGGCCATTCCGGAGACACTCCTCGAGAGCGAGATCTTCGGCCACGAGAAGGGCGCGTTCACCGGCGCCATGGACCGGCGCGCCGGCTGCTTCGAACTTGCCGATCGCGGCACGCTGTTCCTCGACGAGATTGCCGAAATGGCTCCCGCGACGCAGGTCAAACTGCTGCGCGTGCTTCAGGAGCGGCGCTTCCGCCGCCTCGGCGGACGGGTGGAGCAGGACGTCGACGTGCGGGTGATCGCCGCGACCAACGTCAACCCGCAGACGGCGCTGAAGGACGGGCGGCTGCGCGAAGACCTCTACTACCGCCTCAACGTGTTCTCGATCGAGCTGCCGCCGCTTCGGGACCGCAAGCAGGACCTGTCGCTGCTCATTCAGTCGTTCATCGAGGAGTTCAACGTCCGCGATCACCGCACGGTCCGCGCGCTCACGCCCGAGGCGATGCGCCTGCTCACCGACTACGACTGGCCGGGCAACGTCCGCGAGCTGCGGAACGTGATCGAACGGGCGACGATCCTCGCCCGCGGGGAGTACATCGAGCCCGAGCACCTGCCGCCTCTTGGGGCCACCCGGGGATCGGCTCCGGCCGCGGCGAACAGCGCCGTCGCGCTCGTGCCCGGCATGACAGTGGACGAAGCAGAGCAGAAGCTCATACTGGCGACGCTGGAGGCGGCCGGTAACAACAAGACGCGCGCCGCCGAGATGCTCGGCATCAGCCTGAAGACGCTCCACAACAAGCTCAATCGGATGAAGGGCGAGGGGCATGTCGCACAGGGAAGCTAGCCGCACACGAGCCGTTCAGCTCTTAACCGGAAGCACCCTCGCCCTCACCTTCGCCGCCGCTTTCGTTCTCTCCGGCTCCGCACAGGGGCGGCAGTCCGCGCCTCCCAGTGCCGCCGCCAGCCGTTCCCCGATCCTCTTCGACGCGACCGAGCGCTCGATCGAGGACCTGCAGGCAATGATGAAGGACGGCAAGTCGACCGCGCGCGATCTGGCGCAGGCGCACCTGGCCCGTATCGCGGCCTATGACAAGCAGGGACCGGGCCTGAACGCGATGATTGCGCTCAACCCGCGGGCGATTGAAGACGCCGATGGGCTCGACGCGGAGCGGCGGCAGGGCAAGGTCCGCGGTCCGCTCCACGGCATCCCCATCGTCATCAAGGACAACTACGAGACGCGGGATCTGCCGACGACCGGGGGCTCGATGGCGCTGGCCGGATTCATGACCGGGCGCGACGCATTCCAGGTGCGGAAGCTGCGCGACGCCGGTGCCGTGATCCTCGGCAAGACCAATCTTCACGAGCTGGCGGCGGGCATCATCACGATCAGCTCGCTCGGCGGGCAGACGCGGAATCCGTACGATCCGGCGCGGACTCCCGGCGGCTCGAGCGGCGGTACGGCGGCGGCTGTCGCGGCGAGCTTCGCGGTTGCCGGCATGGCCAGCGACACGTGCGGGTCGATTCGCATTCCTGCGGCGAACAACAACCTGTTCGGCCTGCGCGGCACGGCTGGTCTGTCCAGCCGGACCGGCATCATCCCGCTCTCGCACACCCAGGACATCGGCGGCCCGCTGGCTCGCACGGTCACCGATCTCGCGCTGATGCTGGATGCGACCGTCGGCGAGGACCCGGCCGACAGCGTAACCGCGGCCGGCCGCGGTCAACTCACTGGACGGTTCCGCGAGCGGCTCGGGCCCGATGCGCTCAAGGGCGCTCGCATCGGCGTGCTGAAGGTGCTGTTCGGGTCGAGTCCCGAGGACGAAGAGGTGACCGGGATCGTCCGCAAAGCCCTCGAGGTGATGAAGGCCCAGGGCGCGGAGCTCGTGGACGTGACGGTCCCCGGCCTCGAGGACGTGCTCAACCAGTCGAGCCTGATCAACCTCGAGTTCAAGACCGATCTGCAGGCCTACCTGGCGCAGTTTCCGAACGCGCCGGTGAAGTCGCTGCAGGAGATCCTCGATCGCGGGCTCTTCCACGCCTCGCTCGAGAACACGTTCAAGCTGCGGAACGCCGCCGTCGCCGACCCGGAGGAAATCCGCAAAGTGGAGGCCCGCCGCGAGCTGGTACGGCAGCAGATTCGCGTCGCGCTGGCGGAATACAAGGTGGAGGCGCTGGCATATCCCACCCTGCGGCGCCGGCCGGTGGTCGTCGAGGAGCCGCAGCGCGGCACCACGTGCCAGCTGAGCGCCACCACCGGGTTTCCGGCGATGGCGATGCCGGCCGGCTTCACGCCGGATGGCGTGCCGATTGGCTTCGAGATACTCGGCCCGGCGTGGAGCGATCAGCGGCTCGTCTCGCTGGCCTACGCCTACGAACAGGCCGCCAAGCCGCGCCGGTCGCCGCCGACGACGCCGGCTCTGGTCAATGGCGCCGCCCCGCGGCCGGGGGCGGTGACGTTCGGGTCCGTCTCACCGTCGCTCGGTAACCTTCCGTTGAGCGGCGAATTCGATCCGGTGTCCGGCAGGTTGACGATGGAGCTGCCGGCCCGGGTGCGCGCCGCGTCGATCCAGCGCGGCGACCCTGGCCCCGACGGCCCGGTACTGCATCGCGTACTCGATCCCGCTACCTCGGCGCGCAAGGTGACGATCGAGCTTCCCCCGTATCAGCGCCCGTTGCTGCTGGACGGCAAGCTGCGCCTGGCGATCGAGACAGCGGAGGGCCGCGCGACGCTGCCGCTCACCTTCGCGACGCGGTAGGAGCTGCCGATGCAGGCGCCTGCGTGTCTGACGCCACCGGTCACGGCCGATACGGTCCACCTTGAAGTGGGCGTCACGCCGAGGCCTGGCCGCAGCAGGCCACTCTCCGCACCTGTCGCACCTGTCGCACCTGTCGCACCCGTCGCACCCGTCGCACCAGTCGCACCGCTCTGTTGACATGCCACTGTCCATCAAGCAGAAGCAGGTCCTGGGCGTTACCACGATCGTGGTGATGGTGGTGATCGGCTTCGCGGTGCTGCACATCGGGACGCTGGTGCGGGTGCTGCTCGAGCAGACGTTGACGAGAGCGCAGTTCGTGACCGAAAGCGTGACGCACCAGATGCGCGACGTGATCGCGAGCCGCGAGACCGCGTACCAGGACCTGCGGTCCAGCGCTACCGTGCGCTCCGCGCTCGAAGCGGCCATCTACTCGCCGGAAGTGCTCTATGCCGCGATCGTGGACCGGAGCCGCAGCGTTGTCGCGGCCAACGATCCGGCGCAGATCGGCCGCACGCTGCCGCGCGGCGAGGACCTCGCGATCCTGGTGGACGCCTCCGGCTACCAGCAGGTCCGGGTGGTGTACGCCGAAGGGCGCACGCTCGAGTACAGCCAGCCGCTGTCACTCGGCGACGAGCCGTTCGGCGAGATCTCGGTCGGCGTCTCCCTCGTCTTCATCCGCAACGAAATCGTCAAGTCGCTGAAGCCGGCGGCCATTGCCGTCGGCCTCACGCTCGTGATCGCGATCGGCGTCGCCATGCTCCTCGCGCAGGTGGTGCTCCGGCCGATTCACGTGATCGCCAGCGGTCTGACCCGATTGGGACGCGGGGAGCTCGGCAAGCCGCTCGGTTTGAGTGACGAGGAGTTCCGCGATCTGGGTGACGTGTTCGATCAGGTGTCGGCCCAACTGCAGCAGGCCGTCGGCGATGGGCCAAAACGGGCCCAGCTGGCCGACCTCACGCGGCGCGTCGCTTCGCTCGGCCGGCTCACGGCCGGAGTCGCGCACGAGGTGAAGAACCCCCTCAATGCGATGACGATCCACCTCGAGCTGCTGAAGCAGAAACTCTCGTCGCCCGAACCCGCCGCCGCGACGCGCCACGCCGAAGTCATCGGCGCCGAGATTCGCCGCCTGGACGACGTGGTGCAGGGGTTCCTCAAGTTCGTCCGGCCCGAGGACGTGACGCTCGGGCCGGTCAAGACCACGTCGCTGATCTCGAGCGTGCTCGACGCCATCGGGCCCGAGGCGGAGCGCGCCGGCGTCAGCTGCGAGACCAATTGCCAGGATCCGCAGCTGGCGATTGAAGGGGACGAGACACTGTTGAGGCAGGCGTTCCTGAATCTGGCCCAGAACGCGATCCAGTCCATGACCCGGGGTGGGAAACTGCGCCTCACATGTGCAACGGGGAAGGACGGGCGGGTCGAAGTGCGGGTCCAGGACACTGGCGACGGGATTCCGCCCGAGAATCTGGCCCGGATTTTCGACCTCTACTTCACGACCAAGAAAAGGGGGAGCGGCATCGGTTTGTCACTGGTCTTTCGCACGGTCCAATTGCACAATGGGGATATAGACGTCGAATCGACGGTTGGAACCGGCACGACGTTTGTCGTCAGACTCCCGCGAGCACGTTAAAATCGATCGACCGATGCGACTGCATCCCCTTGCTGTCGTGCTGGCCTTGACCCTGGGCGGTGCCGCCTGCACCGCACGCGCTCAGGTCCCGGTGCCGGAACCGGAAATGCCGGTTCTGGATCCTCCGCCAGCACCACCCCGAATCGTGGCCACGTATCTGGAGCCCGAGGAGCAGCCGATTCCGGTGGAGATCCCGGCTGCGCCGGAGCCGCCGGTGCCGTCACGGCCTCAGCAGTCCCGTCCGGCCACACCTCCGTCCGCGGCGCCGAACCCCGTGGTCACTGAAGGGCCGCCTCCACCTCCGCCGCCGCCCCCGTTGACCTTGACGCCGACGACCGGCACCGAGGCCAAAACCGAGGCGTCGATCCGCGCACTGCTGGGCCAGGTCACCCGCGATCTCAGCCGCGTCAATCCCACCGGGCTGTCCACCGACGGCCACACGCAGTACGACGCTGCCCGCCGCTTCGTCGAGCAGTCGGAAGACGCCCTCAAGAGCCGCAATCTGGTCTACGCGAGCAAGCTGGCCGACAAGGCTGCCGCCATGGCGGCTGTGCTGGTCAGGTAACACCGCGGCACCTCAGCCGTCCGCCGTTACGCGGCCGACGTATTGCTGAAAATTCTTCGCCGTGCGAAAATAGAGCGAAAGGCCGCGTTTTAGGCTGAAACGACGACATTTTGCGTTCGACCTAAAAATGAGGCGCAACATATTGTGGTTACGACCCTTGACAAGACCATGTCACGGGCGCATATTGAGCGTCGCGCGCGAGAACGAGGTTCTTGGTGCCGGCCCCTCCCAGCGGCTAGTCACGAAGGACACGATCGAGCCAGAAGCCATGAGCATCACTGCACGAAACAGCACACGCGCGCACCAAGCAACCTAAAGGTTTGTGACATCGAAATTGTAGGGTGGCGTTCCCTCGGGGAGGGGTGTCGCCACGGCGTTTGGAGGGAGCATGGATGATGCTCGGAAGCTGACGGCAGCCCCTGCCGGACAGCAGACGGTGGCAGCGTCGACAACGTACGGCGAAACGACGGAAGCGGGCCGCGCCGGCTCGCGGGCCGCGGCCGCACCGGGTCTGGAGTTTCCGCGGTTCTTCACAACTGCCGGGGCCGATCCGTTCGACGAGCTGGAGTGGGAGCTCCGCGACGCGGTCATCGGCAACGAAAAGGGCGCGCTGGTCTTCGAGCAGCGCGGCGTCGAGATCCCGAAGCCATGGTCGCAGCAGGCGACCAACATCGTGGTCTCGAAATACTTCCGCGGCCATCTCGGCTCGCCGGATCGCGAGCGCTCGGTCAAGCAGCTGATCGGCCGCGTCGTCGACACCCTCACCGGCTGGGCCCGCAAGCAGAAGTACTTCGCGTCCGAGGACGCGCTGCAGGCCTTCAGCGACGACCTCAAGCACCTGCTCGTCGAGCAGAAGGCCGCGTTCAACAGCCCGGTCTGGTTCAACTGCGGCTTCGAGAAGGCGCCGCAGTGCTCGGCCTGCTTCATCAACTCCGTGGACGACACCATGGAGTCGATTCTGACGCTCGCCAAGACCGAAGGCATGCTCTTCAAGTACGGCTCCGGCACGGGCAGCAACCTCTCGTCGATCCGCTCGGCGAAGGAGCTGCTGGCCGGCGGCGGTACCGCCTCCGGCCCGGTGTCGTTCATGAAGGGCTTCGACGCGTTTGCCGGGGTCATCAAGTCGGGCGGCAAGACCCGTCGCGCCGCGAAGATGGTCATCCTCAACGCCGAGCACCCCGACATCGTCGAGTTCATCAACTGCAAGGTCGAGGAAGAGAAGAAGGCCTGGGCCCTGATCGACGCCGGCTACGACGGCTCGTTCACCGGCACGGCCTATGGTTCGGTGTTCTTCCAGAACTCGAACAACTCGGTCCGGTCCAGCGACGAGTTCATGCGTGCGGTACTCGACGACGGAATCTGGCAGACCAAGGCGGTGACCACCGGCGACGTGCTCGACACCTACCGGGCCCGCGACCTGATGCGCCTGATCTCCGAGGGCACCTGGGTGTGCGGCGATCCCGGGATGCAGTTCGACACCACGGTCAACGAATGGCACACCTGCCCGAACACGGCCCGGATCAACGCCAGCAACCCGTGCTCGGAGTACATGTTCCTCGACGACTCGGCCTGCAACCTGTCGTCGATCAACCTGATGAAGTTCGTCGGCGCCGACGGCGAGTTCGAGGTCGAGGGCTTCCGCGCCGCGTGCCGCACGCTGATCACCGCGCAGGAGATCATCGTCGACAACTCGAGCTACCCGACGAAGGCGATCGAGAAGAACAGCCACGCTTTCCGGCCGCTCGGGCTCGGCTACGCCAACCTCGGCGCGCTGCTGATGTCCCGCGGCCTGCCCTACGACAGCGACGGCGGCCGCGACATGGCCGGCGCGATCACCGCGCTGATGACCGGTGAGGCCTACGCGCAGTCGGCTCGGGTCGCCCGCGATCACGGCGGGCCGTTTGCCGGCTACGACGCCAACCGCGAGCCGTTCCTTCGCGTGATGCGCAAGCATCGCGACGCGATCAAGGCGATCAACCAGAAGCACGTGCCCGCGGATCTCTACAACGCCGCGAAGCAGGCCTGGGACGACGCCGTGGAGCTTGGCGAGGACTTCGGCTACCGCAACGCGCAGGCCACGGTGCTCGCGCCGACCGGCACCATCGGCTTCATGATGGACTGCGACACCACCGGCGTCGAGCCGGACATCGCGCTCGTCAAGTACAAGAAGCTGGTTGGCGGCGGGATGATGAAAATCGTCAACCAGACGGTCCCGATGGCGCTGCGGCGGCTCGGCTACACCGCCCCGCAGATCGAGGACATCGTCAAGTACATCGACGAGCGGGAGACCATCGAAGGCGCGCCGCACCTGCTCGAGCGCGACCTGCCGGTGTTCGACTGCGCCTTCAAGGCCGCGCGCGGCGAGCGGTCGATCCACTACATGGGCCACATCAAGATGATGGGCGCCACTCAACCGTTCATCTCGGGCGCGATCAGCAAGACGGTCAACGTGCCGAAGGACGCGACCGTCGAGGACATCGAGCAGGCCTATCTCGAGAGCTGGCGCCTGGGTGCCAAGGCGATCTCGATTTATCGCGACGGCTCGAAGCGGACGTGGCTGAACTTGTCGACCAGCGCCTGCAGCGGCACTCCGTACTGGAGCGCGTAGCTGATGGCCTGGGCGAACGCGTCGGCAAAGCCCGAGATCGTCGAGCCTTCCTTGGCCATGACCAGGAAGATCTCGCCCGGCATGCCGTCCTCGAAGAGGCCGACCGTGATGTAGCCCTCGTGGCCGGAGATGTCGAACTTATGGGTGATGGCATGGCGCTCGTCCGGCAGCTTCCGCCGCATCGGCGCCCGCGCCGCCAGCGCCGCGGCGACGGCCGCGTCGATCACGTCCGTGGCCGGAGCGGCTGAGGTCGCCGCCCTGGCGTCCTTGGACGTGTTGAGCGGCTGCGTCCGCTTGCTGCCGTCGCGGTAGATCGAGATCGCCTTGGCGCCGAGGCGCCAGCTCTCGAGATACGCCTGCTCGATGTCCTCGACGGTCGCCTCCTTCGGCACGTTCACCGTCTTGCTGATGGCGCCGGAGATGAACGGCTGGGTGGCGCCCATCATCTTGATGTGGCCCATGTACTGGATCGAGCGCTCGCCGCGGGCGGCCTTGAACGCGCAATCGAACACCGGCAGGTCGCGCTCGAGCAGGTGCGGGGCGCCTTCGATGGTCTCCTGCTCGTCGATGTACTTGACGATCTCGTCGATCTGCGTCGCGGTGTAGCCCAACTTGCGCAGCGCCATGGGGACCGTCTGGTTGACGATCTTCATCATCCCGCCGCCGACGAGCTTCTTGTACTTCACGAGGGCGATGTCCGGCTCGACGCCGGTCGTATCGCAGTCCATCATGAAGCCGATCGTCCCGGTCGGGGCGAGCACCGTCGACTGCGCGTTGCGGTAGCCGAAGTCCTCGCCAAGCTCGACCGCGTCGTCCCAGGCCTGCTTCGCGGCGTTATAGAGATCCGCCGGCACGTGCTTGGCGTTGATCTGCTTGATGGCATCGCGATGCTTGCGCATCACGCGCAGGAACGGCTCGCGGTTGACCTCGTAGCCGGCGAACGGGCCGCCGTGATCGCGGGCGACGCGGGCCGACTGCGCATAGGCCTCGCCGGTCATCAGCGCCGTGATCGCGCCGGCGAAGTCGCGGCCGCCGTCGCTGTCGTAGGGCAGGCCGCGCGACATCAGCAGGGCACCGAGATTGGCGTAGCCCAGCCCGAGCGGACGGAAGGCGTGGCTGTTCTTCTCGATCGCCTTGGTCGGGTAGCTCGAGTTGTCGACGATGATCTCCTGCGCGGTGATCAGGGTGCGGCAGGCGGCGCGGAACCCCTCGACGTCGAACTCGCCGTCGCCGCCGACGAACTTCATCAGGTTGATCGACGCCAGGTTGCAGGCCGAGTCGTCGAGGAACATGTACTCCGAGCACGGGTTGCTCGCGTTGATCCGCGCCGTATTCGGGCAGGTGTGCCACTCGTTGACGGTCGTGTCGAACTGCATGCCCGGATCGCCGCACACCCAGGTCCCCTCGGCGATGAGGCGCATCAGATCGCGGGCCCGGTAGGTGTCCATCGTCTCGCCGCTCGTCACCGTCCGGGTCTGCCACAGCCCGTCGTCGAGCACCGCGCGCATGAACTCGTCGCTCGCCCGGACCGAGTTGTTGGAGTTCTGGAAGAACACCGAGCCGTAGGCCGTGCCGGTGAACGAGCCGTCGTAGCCGGCGTCGATCAGGGCCCAGGCCTTCTTCTCTTCGTCGACCTTGCAATTGATGAACTCGACGATGTCGGGGTGGTCGGCGTTGAGGATGACCATCTTCGCCGCGCGGCGCGTCTTGCCGCCGCTCTTGATGACGCCCGCGAAAGCGTCGAAGCCCCGCATGAACGAGACCGGGCCGCTGGCGGTGCCACCGCCTGAAAGCGGCTCGCTGCTGGCGCGCAGCGGCGAGAGGTTGGTGCCGGTACCGCTGCCGAACTTGAACAGGCGTCCCTCGGTCTTGGCGAGCTCGAGGATGGAGCCCAGCGAGTCTTCGACCGAGTTGATGAAGCACGCCGAGGCCTGAGGGCGGGGATAAACGCCAAC
>DATJFF010000098.1:0-40113 GCA_035495795.1 Vicinamibacterales bacterium | reverse complement strand
ACGCCGACGATCCGCCTCCAGGCCGGAACTCCCTATGGGCGCACGTTCACCCAGACCTTCAACTGGGGCAACGCCACCGTTCGCGCCGAGCCGATCAACGCCCAGCGCACGCCCAACATCAACGTCTTCGACATCCGGACGGAGAAGGCGTTCCGGTTCACGCAGGGGCGCTTGACCGGGTTCTTCGACATCTACAACGTGTTCAACAGCAATGCGGAGCAGGCCATCACCACCACCTCCGGGTCGTCGTGGCTGCGGCCGGTTGCCATCACCCCGCCGCGGATTGCCCGGGTCGGCGTGAAGTTCGTCTGGTAACGCAGATGGCGCCGATGACGCAGATGACGCAGATGGCGCAGAGGATTCGAACAAGAGGTCGTCAATGAATAGCCAGGACAAGAGTCTCGGGATGGATCGGCCGATCGATCGCCGCCAGTTCGTCAACGGTGTCGCGATGGGCGTTGGCGCCTCGCTGCTGCCGAAGTGGACGTGGGCGATGGAGCTGGATGCGCAGGCGGCAGCATTGGAACAGTCGCCGGACTACTATCCGCCGCTGCGCACCGGTATGCGCGGCAGCCATGCCGGCTCGTTCGAGGTCGCGCACCAGCTGCGCGACCAGCGAGCGGTCGATACCGCGTCGGCAACCCATACCGGCGAGACCTACGACCTCGTGGTGGTCGGCGGCGGGCTCAGCGGGCTCGGCGCCGCGCACTATTTCGTCAAGAACGTCGGCCGCTCCGCCCGCGTTCTGGTCCTCGACAACCACGACGACTTCGGCGGCCACGCCAAGCGCAACGAATTCGTCGTCGACGGCAAGACGATCGTGCTGAACGGCGGCACGCTCAACATCGAATCGCCGCTCCGCTACAACCTGCCGTCGCGACAGCTGCTCGAGTCGATTGGCGTCGACATCCCGCGTTTCGTCAAGTCCAACGAGTCGCTGGCCGGCCTTTATGGCTCGCTCAACCTCCGCGGCGGCCACTTCTTCGACAAGGAGACGTGGGGTGTGGACAAGCTGACCGTGCGGCCGGCCGCCGGGCAGGGCCAGGGGCGTCGTGGCGGTGGCTATCCTCAGGAATACCTGGATGCGATGCCGTTGTCGGCGAAGGCGAGGGCCGACATGATCCGGATCTCGGATCCGAACCAGCCGGACTACATGCCCGGCCTCGACTCGGACGCGAAGAAGGCGCAGCTCGCGAAGATGAGTCTCGAGCGCTATCTGCTCGAGGTGGCGAAGGTCGACAAGCAGTGCCTCTGGTTCTTCATCACCACCGGCCGCGGCAACTTCTGTGTCGGCGCCGATGCCATCCCCGCTCTCTTCGGTTGGGAGATGGGCGTGCCGGGTTTCCAGGGACTCAGGCTCGAGCCGACGCCCGACGGCGTACTGGCAGACATGCCCGGCGGCATGCACGGACGTCAAAAGGCGGCCGGTGGCGGCGGCAGCATCCATTTCCCCGACGGCAATGCGACGCTCACGCGGCTCCTGGTGCGCTGGTTGATTCCCGACGCAGTGCCTGGCAAGACGCAGGAAGACGTGGGCGGGGCCCGGGTCAACTACGCGCTGCTCGATCGGCCCGACCAGACGGCCCGCATTCGCTTGAACAGCACCGCCGTCAACGTGCGCCACGACGGCAGCCCGGACAGCGCCAAGGAAGTGATCGTCACCTACAGCCGCGGCGGGAAGCTGTATGACGTCCGCGGCCGGCACGTCGTCATGGCGTGCTGGAACATGTTCATCCCCTACCTCGCGCCGGAGCTGCCGCAGGCACAGAAGGAGGCGCTGCTCTACGGCGTGAAAGGACCGCTCGTCTACACCAGCGTCGCGCTGCACCGGTGGACGGCGTTCGAGAAGCTTGGAGTGAGCAACGTCGCGTCGCCGACGATGTATCACGACTCGTTCGGGCTGGCCGAGGCCGTCGATCTCGGCGACATCAAGCACGCCCGCACGCCGAACGATCCGGTCGTGCTGCACATGGATCGTCATCCGTGCGCGCCGGGGAAGCCGCGCAAGGAACAGCACCGCATCGGTCGCGCCGATCTGCTGGCCGCCACGTTCGAAGACTTCGAGCGGAGTATCCGCGATCAGCTCTCGCGGGCGCTCGGCGGCGGCGGGTTCGATCCCGCACGGGATATCGCCGCCATCACCGTCAATCGCTGGCCGCACGGCTACGCCTACACCTACAACAGCCTCTACGAGCCGATCGAGTGGGTGTACACGACGAGCCTCGAGCGGCCGTGCGTCAAGGCACGGCAGCCGTTCGGCCGGATCACGATCGCCAACTCGGACGCGGCGGCCAGTCCGCACACCGATGCCGCGTTCCTGGAGGCGAATCGCGCGGTCGGCGAGGTGTTGGAGCGGCGCGCGTTCCCGTTCCTGACGACGAAACCGCCGACCTCGTCCGGCTCGAATCAAAAGGGTTGACATGACGCCAGCCGAGGCAGTGGCCTCCGAGCCCGAGCCTCACGCCGTCCTGGAGGCCGGCTTCCACCGGTCGCTGGGGCTCTACGATTCGACGATGATCGTCGTCGGCGGGATGATCGGGTCGGGGATCTTCCTGGTCAGCGCCGACATGGCGCGGCTGCTCGGGTCCGCGGCATGGGTGCTGGCGGCGTGGGGCCTCACGGCAGTTCTCACGCTGGCCGCAGCCCTGTCCTACGGCGAGCTCGCGGCGATGATGCCGCGCGCCGGCGGACAATACGTCTACCTCCGCGAAGCGTTCTCGCCGATTTGGGGATTTCTCTACGGCTGGACCCTCTTCGCGGTCATCCAGACCGGCACCGTCGCCGCGGTGAGCGTCGGCTTCGCGCGCTATGCCGGCGTGCTTTTCCCTGGCATCGCCGAGGACCGCTACCTGATTCCGCCGATCCACATCAGCACGCGCTATGCGCTCTCGCTGTCGGTCGCCCAGCTCGTGGGGATCTCGATCATCGCGCTGCTCACGTGGACCAACACGCGCGGGCTGGACTACGGGCGGTTGATCCAGAACGTCTTCACCACCGCCAAGACCGGCGCTCTGGCCGCGCTCATCGTCATCGGACTGGCGCTTGGCGCGAATGCCGAAACCATCGCGGCCAATTTCACGAACGCCTGGACGCGGGTCTCGCCGGCTCCGCTCGCGCCGGGGCTGGACGCGACGTCCACCTTCGGGCTGCTCGTCGCGCTGGCGATCGCGCAGGTGGGTTCGCTCTTCAGCTCCGACGCGTGGAACAACATCACCTTCACGGCAGGCGAGGTGAAGAACCCGCGCCGCGACGTGCCGCTTTCGCTGGCGCTCGGGACCGGCGTCGTCATGACGCTGTACCTGCTCGCGAACGTCACCTACTTCGTAACGCTGCCGACGCCGGCGGTTCAGACGGTGCCTGGCGATCGCGTGGCGGCGGCGACCCTCGAGGCGGCACTGCCGGGAGTCGGTGCGATGCTCCTCGCCGCCGGCATCATGATTTCGACCTTCGGGTGCGCCAACGGCATGCTGCTGTCGGGAGCGCGCGCCTACTACGCGATGGCCCGTGACGGGCTCTTCTTCCGAGGCGCCGGTCAGCTCAATGCCGCCGGGGTGCCGGCCAGGGGGCTGGTCATCCAGGGGATCTGGACGGCGGTGCTCGTCCTGATCCGGACCTACGATCCGGTAACCCGCGCCTACGGAAACCTCTACGGAAGCCTGCTCGACTACGTCGTGTCCGCGGCGCTCGTCTTCTACATCCTGACGATCGCTGCCGTGTTCCGACTCCGCCGGACCCGACCCGATGCTCCGCGGCCTTACAAAGCGTTTGGCTACCCGCTCGTTCCGGCCATGTACATCGTCATTGCGGCGGCGATCCTGTTGATCCTCGCAATCTACCGGCCAACCACCACCTGGCCGGGATTCGCGATCGTGCTGGTCGGCGTGCCGGTGTACGTGTGGTTCGCGCGGACCAGCGGCCGGCCGGCTCGCTGAACGCGCACTCGGCTACCATACGCGGCGGGTGCTGAACGCGATCCTGTCCGTCGCGATCCTCGTCACGTTCTCGACCTCCATCGTCATCGTCCTCGGATGGGGCGGGAAACGGGTCGAGGGGCCGATTCCGCTCTCGCTATTCGGCTTCATGGCGCTGCTCTTCACCGCCGGCCTCGACGTCGGGCTGATCATGCTGCCGCTCACCGAGTTCCCCGTCTACGCGCGGGAACCGGTCTACGCCTTCGCCAACCCGCTCGCGATCGCATTCGGCTCGTGGGGGTTCCTGGTCTGGGGCTTCTATTTTCTGAGCACGTTTTACTTCGTCGCCGTTGAGCCGCGGGTCAGGCTGTTCGAACTGCCGCAGGTGAAGATGGTCAACAACGTGGTCATCATCGGAACCAGCGCCTTCACCGCCCACCTGCTGTGGCAGAACCTTCCGTTCTACGTGCCCGACATCGGCCAGGTGTCGCGCTACGGCGTGGTGGCGCTGACCGTGCTGATGTCGGTGCTCACCAGCACGCACATCCGCTACGTACGGGTGCTGAGCGTCTGGTCGATGTGGACGTTCGGGGCGCTGGTCGCGGCGATGTGGTTGGCCTCGGGCATGGGCGCGTCAGGGTTCCTGGCCAGCGCCGCCAACATCGGCGGGTATTTCACGAACCTGCCGCATTTCGTGCTCCCGATGTCCGACTACCACGCGTTCTACCTGTTCTGGTGGTTCTCGTGGAGCATCATGATCGGCCAGTTCGTCTCGCGGTTCGTCGGCGGGATGCGGACCTGGCAGCTGGCGGCGGCGATGCTGGTGATCCCGTCGATCCCGATCGCGGCCTGGTTCTCGGTGCTGTATTTCTACTACCGCAAGAGCGCGCCGGTGCATCCCGTGCTCGGGATTGCGATGGTGGTGGTCGGCATCGTCTTCGTCGTCAACTCGCTCGACTCGCTGACTCGCCTCTATTCGGATAACCTCGGGTTGACCGCCCGCCGGATGGGCGAGGGCAGCTACGTCGCCACGCACTGGACCCTGATGTATGCGCTGGTGCTGGCGTTCCAGTTCACGCCGCTCAAGATCGAGTGGATTGGACTCGTGGTCATCGGCATCTACGCGGCGATCTATGTGCTGCTTCTGCGACGGTGGCGGGCTTTCGCCGGCATCGCCTCGCAACTCGATTCGCAGGAGCAGGAGATCACCAGGTAAGTCACCGGATCACGAGATTCGCGCTCGTTCTCTCTCTTTTTCGACCAGAACGCGCCTGAGAATTTTGCCCGACGGCGATTTCGGAATCGCCTCCACGAACTCGACGTGCCGCAGCCGCTTGTAGTGCGCGACGTGCTGCTCGACGAAGGCCATGACCGCCTCGGAGGTGATCGGTTCGCGCGCGACGACGAACGCCTTCGGGACCTCGCCGCACTCGCCATCGATGACGCCGATGACCGCTGCGTCGGCGATGCTGGTGTGCTTCAGGAGCAGCGCTTCGAGCTCGGCCGGCGCCACCTGGAAGCCCTTCACCTTGATCAGCTCCTTCAGGCGATCGACGATCTCGAGATAACCGTCCGCGTCGACGACCCCGATGTCGCCGGTGTGCAGCCAACCGTCGGCGTCGACCGTCTTCGCGGTCGCCTCAGGGTTGTTCAGGTATCCCTTCATCACCTGCGGCCCGCGCACCCAGACCTCGCCGGCCTCGCCGACGGCGACGTCGAGACCGGTCTGCGGATCGACCATCCGTCCCTCGGTGCTCGGCATGAGCGGCCCGATCTTGCCGGTTCGTTCCGCTCCTGGCACGGTGTAGTGCGTCGCAGGACTCGCCTCGGTCATGCCGTAGCCCTGCCTGACCTTCACGCCAAGCCGCGCCTCCACCGCGTCGGTCAGGTGAGGGCCGAACGGCGCGGCGCCGGAGAACAGCCATCGCAGGTGCGACAGGTTGTAGTTGTCCACGACCGGATGCTTGGCCAGCGCAACCGCGATCGGCGGGACAATGTGCGCCACGTCGATCGGCCAGTCCTGCAGGACGCGCAGGAATGCCTCGAGATCGAACTTCTGCAGGGTGACGCAGGTCGCGCCGCGCATCAGCCCGAGGTTCATGACGACGACCATGCCGTAGATATGGAAGAACGGCAGGCACGCGATCATCGCCTTGAGCTCCGCGGTCTCGATGGCGTCGATTTGAACCAGATTCGCGAGCAGGTTGCGATGCGTGAGCATCACCCCCTTCGACAGTCCTGTCGTGCCGGAGGAATACGGCAGCACCGCCACGTCGGCGGCCGGATCGATTGTCACCGCCGGCGGTTCGGCGTCGACGTACACGTCATCGATCGACAGCACATTGTCGACACGGTCGATGGTGATGATCTCGACTGGCATCCCACTCGCTTCGACCCCCGCCCGCGCGCGATCGAGAAGCGCCGCCGTCGTCACCAGGAAGCGGGCGTCAGCGTCCGTCAGCTGAAAGGTCACCTCCGCCGGCGTATACGTCGGGTTGATAGTGGTGAGAATGCCGCCCATGCAGACGACGCCGTGAAAGACGACGGCGTATTCGGGCAGGTTTGGTGCGTAGATCGCGACGACATCGCCCTTACGGAGTCCGCGCCGCGCCAGGCCGGCGGCGAGCCGGCGAACGCCGTCGACGAGCGCTCCGTAAGACATGGTGCGGCCGGTGACACCATCGACGAGGGCCGGACGATCCACGTACGCCCTGGCGCCACCGAGCACGAAGTCGGTCAGCGGCAGGTTGGGGACGACGACGTCCGGGTAGGGGCTGCGGAACGGCATGCGGGTCTCCGGCTGAGGAAGGCGGCTGATTATATGGCGTGTCGCTGGCGCGTGTCGGGAGTGAATCGCGGGCGGGAGCGCCTGCGGTGGTTTCGGGTCGCCTATGGGACAAGCTCGGGACTGGCTGCTCACCCGGATCGCAGCCGGCGGCGCAAGCTGGGCCCCAGGTGCTGGCGACGACCCTGACCTGCAGTCCCGACAGCGCGAAGCGCTGTCCCGAAGAGCCGACGGCATCCCGACCGAGCGCAGCCAATCCCGTCGACGGTTCAGTTCCGACGCCACCCACGTAGAATCGCCGCGTGTCCGTCCCGCGTGCGTTCTCCACGGCGCTGGCCCTGTTGGCCGTCACCGCGCTGCCCGGAATGGCGCAGCGGCAGTCGGCCGAGATCCGCGGCGTGGTTGTCGAGAGTGACGACACGCCTGTCGGCGGGATTGCCGTTGCGCTCACGGACCCTCTTGGCGCGACCATTTTCCAGGCCACGAGCGATTCGAGCGGCCGCTTCGTGTTTCCGCAGGTCGCACCCGGCCGCTTCACGATCCGCGCGCTCGCGGCGCCGGGCAAGGTCACCTCAGTCTCGGTCGCGGTGGAATCGGCGCTGCCGCTCGAGGTCATCGTCCGGCTCGCGCCGCGGGTGGAAGAGATCGTCCAGGTCGAGGCGCGCCTCGAGGCCGTATCGACACGATCGTCGCTTGGCAGCGAATCGCTCGCCACCGTGCCGGCGCGCGTCCGCGGCCGAGCGCTGCAGGACGCCGTCGCGACCTTGCCGGGCTGGGCGATCGAGGACAACGGTCTGCTCCACGCTCGCGGGGTTGACGATGGGTTTCTCTACGTGGTCGATGGCGTTCCGGTCTACGAGCGGCTGGACGCGCTCAACGGCATTGCTCCGGACCCGGCGTCGCTCGAGTCGATCTCCGTGCTCACCGGGTATGTCGCGCCCGAGTTCGGCTACAAGGCCGGCGGCGTGATCGAGCTTCGCTCCGCGCCCGCCGCCGATCGATGGCGTGGAACCGCGGACGGCGGCCTGGGCACGCTCTCGACGCGACAGGCAGGAGGAAGTGCGGGAGGGCCGCTGGGCCATGGGTTCGGCGTGCGCATCTCCGGATCCGCGGTCGGTTCCGAACGCTTCCTGGACCCGGTGCACCCCGACAACCTGCACAACACCGGCCATCAGGGGTCGGTGTCGGGTGAGATCGACGCCGGCCGTGGCGGTCGCGATCGCGCCACGGTCGGGTGGGCCGTGGGCCGCGCCCGGTATGACGTTCCCAACACCGAGGCGCAGGAGCTCGCAGAACAGGATCAGCGGCAGCGGATCTGGAGCGACGCGCTCACCGCTTCGTGGCAGCGGATGTGGTCGGATCGGACGGCGAGCCAGCTATCGGCGTACGCGCGGCGAAGCGGCAGCGCCCTCGATGGCAGCGAGCGCGACGTGCCGCTGTTCGCCTCCGCTGACCGCTCGCTGCGCCGCGCCGGGCTGCTCGCCAGCCTGTCGCACCAGCGTGGCGCTCATCTGGTGAAAGGCGGCATCGAGGCGCAGGCCCTGTCCCTCGACGAAGATTTCACGTTCGCGGTGACCGATGTCGAGGCAGGCGAAGAGGCGGGGCTCAGCGACGGTGCACTCGAGCACGGACCGCAGAACCCGTTCGTGTTCGGCGGACGCTCGCGTCCGTCGTTGGTGTCGATCTACGTGCAGGACACGTGGCAGGCGAGCGCGCGGCTGACCGTTGCCGCCGGCGTGCGCTTCGATCGCAGCACGCTGCTGCTGGCGCGCCGGCAATCGAGCCCTCGAGCCGGCGTCTCCTTTCGGGTGACGGATTCGACGGTGGTGCGGGCGTCGATCAACCGCTACTTTCAGCCGCCCCAACCTGAGTATCTGCTGCTCTCGTCGTCCGAGCAGGCACGTGAGCTGTCACCGTTTGTGACGGACGAAGCCGGCGGTGGCGCCGACGTCGAGCCGGAGCGGCAATGGGCTCTGGAGGCGGGCCTCGAGCACCGCGTCGGCCGATGGCGCATCGATACGGCCTGGTGGCGGAGGGATGCGCGCGAGGTGGCGGATCCGAACGTCTTCTTCGGCACCACCGTCATCTTCCCGAACGCGGTTGCGAAGGGCCGCGCGCAGGGCATTGACGTGCGGCTCGAGGTGCCGCGCAGCCGCGGGTGGTCCGGGTATGGCAGCGCCACGATCAGCAAGGTGATCCAGACGGGGCCTGTCACCGGAGGCTTGTTCCTGGAGGACGACATTCCCGACCTCGGTCCGGGCGTGGAGTTCCTGCCGGATCACGATCAGCGCGTGGCGATGGCCGGCGGCGTTACCTGGGAGCACGCGCGCTCAGGGCTCACGGCGTCGGTGGCAGCGCGTTACGAGAGCGGCACACCCGTCCAGAGGGATACCGAGGACACCGATCTCGAAGAGCGGCCCGGCGCCGAGCTCGTGGATTTCGATTGCGGGCGGGTCAAGCCCCGATTTCCCGTTTCGCTGATTGCCACGTTCCCGCTGGCTGACACCGATCGGATCCGCGTGCTGCTGCGCGGATCGGTTCTCAACCTGTTCGATCAAGCCTACGCCTTCAACTTTGGGAACCCGTTCAGCGGGACGCATTTCGGCGCCCCCCGGACCGCGGCTGTCTCAGTCGAAGTTGCCTTCCGGTGAGCAGGCTTCCGGATATGATGCGCCGCAGGTGCGCCGGTGTCCGCTTCGGACCTCCCCTTCCCGTCGCGCGCGAACGACCCTGATGTGACCCGCCCGCCCGCCGAGGGTGAGCGCGCGGCCGCCGAGATCGGGCCCTATCGACTCCTGCGCAGAATCGGCGAAGGCGGCATGGGCGAGGTGTGGCTGGCCGATCAGACCCGTCCGGTGCAGCGGCAGGTGGCGATCAAGGTGATCAAGGCAGGCATGGACACCGCCCAGGTCGTGGCCCGGTTCGAGGCCGAGCGCCAGGCCCTGGCGATGATGGATCACCCAGCGATTGCCAAGGTCTTCGATGGGGGGACGACTCCCGACGGCCGGCCGTACTTCGTCATGGAGCACGTCCGCGGCGAGCCTATCACCGGCTACTGCGATCGGATGATGCTGTCGCTGCGGGAACGGCTCGATCTGTTCGCGAGCCTCTGCGACGGTGTGCAGCACGCGCATCAAAAGGGCGTCATCCATCGGGATCTCAAGCCGTCGAACGTGCTCGTGGCGGTTTCCGATGATCGTCCGTTGCCGCGCATCATCGACTTCGGCATCGCCAAGGCGACCGCGCGCCGCCTGACCGACAGCCCCTTCTACACCGAGGTCGGCGGCTTCGTTGGCACGCCGGAATACATGAGCCCCGAGCAGGCGGATCCGAGTGCGATGGACGTCGATACGCGCACCGACGTCTACTCGCTCGGCGTCATTCTCTACGAACTGCTCG
This sequence comes from Vicinamibacterales bacterium, assembly GCA_035495795.1. Taxonomy (GTDB): domain Bacteria; phylum Acidobacteriota; class Vicinamibacteria; order Vicinamibacterales; family UBA2999; genus VFZN01. The sequence continues at coordinate 30,018 of DATJFF010000098.1, read as the reverse complement.
TCGGCACCCTGCCGCACGATCGCGAGGCCTTGCGCTCGGGTGGCATCGAGCACGCGCGCCGCGTGCTGCTGGAAACGGACCCGCGCAAGCCAAGCACGCGTGTGGATCGTGTGGCGACGGAAATGGCCGGCACCCGCCGCCTGCCGCCGAAAAACCTGGCCGCCGCGGTGCGCGGTGATCTCGACTGGATCACCCTCAAGGCGCTGGAGAAGGATCGGACGCGACGCTATCCGACCGCGAACGCTCTCGCTCTCGACGTGCGCCGACACCTGGCCGATGAGCCGGTCTCAGCCGGTCCGCCGAGTACTTGGTACAAGGTGGGGAAGTTCGTCCGGCGCCACGCCCTCGGGGTCGGCGCGGCGGCCGCGGCGGTGGTCGCCCTGCTGGTGGTCACTGGCGTGTTGCTCTTCCAGGCAGAGCGGCTGGCCTCGGAGCGCGATCGCGCCAATCAGGAAGCCGCCACCGCGACCCAGGTGACGCAGTTTCTCATCAGCCTGTTCAACGTCTCGGATCCGTCCGAGGCCCGTGGCAACTCGCTGACCGCTCGGGAATTGCTCGACAGCGGCGCGCAACAGCTGGCAGGTACGCTTCGCGATCAGCCGCTGGTGCGGGCTCGCCTGGGTACGACAATCGGAACGGTGTATACGAACCTGGGCCTGTACGCTTCGGCCGAGCCATTGCTCGAACAGGCGCTGGGGCTGGCGCGCGAGGCTGGCGGCGACCGCGATCCTCAAACCATCGCCGCGCTCGACGCGCTGGCAGCGGTCGTCTGGTACAAAGGTGACTACCGCCGGTCGGCGGAGCTGTACAGCCAGGTGGTTGCTGCCCGGCGTGCCACGCTTGGCGACGCGCATCGCGCCACGCTCAAGGCCCAGTACGACCTGTCGAGCGCCTACCAGGGCGTCGGGCGATTACAGGACGCCGAGACCCTCCTGCGCACCACGCTCGAACAGCAACGTGCGTCGTTCGGCGATGGCGATCTGGACACATTGGCTTCGCTGAACAACCTTCAGGCGCTGTATTACCAGGCGAAGCGTTACGAGGAGGCACTGCCGCTCGCCGAACAGGTCCAGCAAGGTGAAGCCCGAGTGCTCGGCCCCGATCATCCCAAGAGCCTGAGCAGTCTCCACAACCTGGGCTCGGTGCACCAGAAGCTCGGTCATTTCGAGCAGGCGGAGGAGATGCTTCGCCGGGCCCTCGATGGCCGCCGACGCGTGCTGGGGCCACATCACCCTTCGACGATCCGTACCTGGGACTATCTGGCCAGCGCGCTGCTCGCACAGGATCGGCTGGCGGAAGCGGCGAGCGAGTACGAAGCAATCGTTCGCGAGCTTGGCGACAAGTCGAATCCGCCGTTCGTATCCATTCGTAAGACGGCGTTGCAAGCCCTGGCCACGATAGCCGCGCGCCGCGGAGACGCCGCGACCGCTGGCAAGTGGCGACAGGCGCTCGACGGCACCGGGCCGCCGTGATCGCGCGGCGTATACTCGCTGACCATGAGGATCCACACCCGCCTCGTGGTCTTCGTCAACGTAACGTTCTTCCTGGCCTTGTTTGCACTGCAGGTGCCGTCCGCCGATGCCATTCGCGCGGCCGGGGCGCAGGAGCTGTCACTCGGCAGCCCGGCGCAGGTCCTCTTCCGCACCCGCTGCGCGTCGTGCCACGACAGCGCGGCTGGCTCTCCCGAGGCAACCCGGGCGCCTTCGCGCGAGGCACTGCGCGCCAGGAGCCGTGAGTCGATCATCGCCGCGCTGTCCACCGGCGGATCGATGGCGCCGATGGCAACCGGTCTCACCGCAGTCGAGAAAGCCTCGCTCGCCGCGTTTCTGTCTCCGATCGTGGAGCCGCCCGTCGATCCAAACGCGGGACGCTGCCCGACCCAGCCCACGTCGCTCCCCGATCCGGCGAAGCTCCCGTACTGGAACGGGTGGGGCGTCGATGCCAGCAACGCGCGATTCCAGCCAGCCGCGCTCGCCGGCCTCTCCGTGCGGAACGTGCCGAAGCTCACATTGAAATGGGCGTTCGGCATTCCCGGCGCCAGCGCCGTGAGCGCCCAGCCAACGGTATATGCCGGCCGCGTGTTCATGGGCAGCGAGAACGGCACCGTCTACGCGCTCGACGCAGCGAGCGGGTGCCTCTACTGGCAGTTCAAGGCCGCCGGCGGAGTCCGCAGCGCGATCACCATCGCGCCGCTCGCCGGCAGCAAGCCGGCCCGCTACGCCGCCTACTTCGGCGACTTCAGGGCCAATGTGTACGCCGTGGACGCGCTTACCGGCGAGCCGATCTGGTCGCTCAGAGTTGACGATCACGCGGCGGCGCGGATCACCGGCGCGCCGGCGTTGAGCAGCGGCCGGCTCTACGTTCCCGTCTCGTCGCTCGAAGAGCTGCCAGCGGCTCGGCCCGATTACCAGTGCTGCACGTTCCGCGGCAGCGTCGTCGCCATCGACGCCGCCACCGGTAGACAGATCTGGAAGACGTTCACGATCCCGGAGGTGCCGCAGATCGCCGGGAAGAACGCTGCCGGCACGCCGCTCTGGAAGCACGCCGGCGCCGCGATCTGGGCAGCGCCGACCATCGACGCCACGCGCAAGGTGCTCTACGTCGCGACCGGCAACGCCTACACCGAGCCGGCGGCGCCGACCACCGACGCGGTGATCGCGATGTCGCTCGAGACCGGCGCCATCGAGTGGATCTCACAGGTCACGCCGAAGGATTCCTACGTCGTCGGATGCCGGCCGGACAACGACAATTGCCCAGACGATCTCGGTCCCGACTTCGACTTCGGCAATTCGCCAATCCTGCGGAAGCTCGCCAGCGGCCGAACCGTGCTCGCCATCGGACAGAAGTCGGGAGTGGCCTACGGCATGGACCCGGATCGCAGGGGCGCTGTCCTCTGGCAATACCGCGCGGGCAAGGGCAGTCCGCTCGGCGGCATCGAGTGGGGCGCCGCCGCCGACGAGCGAATCATGTATGTGCCGGTCTCCGATGTGCTCGGTGAGGAGGCAGGCGGATTGCACGCGATCGGGTTGAGCAGTGGTGAACGGATCTGGCACACGCCAGCGCCGGCGCTTTCGTGCAAGGGCGCGCTCGGATGCTCGGGTGCTCAGTCGGCCGCCGTCAGCGTCATTCCGGGCGTCGTCTTCTCCGGATCGGTCGACGGGCATCTGCGGGCCTACGACACTGGTGACGGCCGCATCATCTGGGATTACGACACTGCACGCGATTTCGACACCGTGAACGGCGTTCGCGCCTCAGGCGGATCGATCGACGGCGGCGGACCAGTCGTCGTGGGTGGAATGGTGTTCGCCGGCTCAGGATACGGAAGGTGGCGGGGACGGCCAGGCAACGTGCTCCTCGCCTTCGCGGTGCAGTAGCGTCTCAATGCAGCACGTCGCTGTTACGATCTGGAACAGTCGCGCTGGTCGGCACGACCGCTCGATTCCGAGCTAAAGGTCGCCGTCACAGCAGGTTAGTTGCTGATTCCAATTCTGGTCCCCTCATTGCAATAGTCGCGGGCCGATGTCTTTGCTGGCCCGTCCCTCTGCCGTCGCGTGGTTTGCGGCGCTGGTTCCCGGTGCGTGTCTCTTACTGGGGCTGGCAGGCTGGAGGTACGCCGATCGGACGCTCGAGTTGTGCGGCCTGCTGCTCGTCGCGATCCTGCTCTCCGCTTACAAGCCGCGTCGCGGCTCGGTCGGCGAGGGCGACATCATGCAGCCCTCGTTCGTGGCCGAATTCGCCGCGCTGGTGATGATTGGCCTGCCGCTCGCGCTGGCCGTGTCGGCGGCCGGCGAGATCGCCCACGGGCTCGCGCAGGCGCCGCGCCGCCGCCGCATTCTCGACTCCTGCATTCACGTGGCGACTGCCTTGATAGCGATGGAGTCGGCCGGCGCCGTCTTCAGGGCTTTCGGCGGAATTCCAGGGGCGCTCGCCTGGCCCTGGCACGTGCTGCCCACTGCCACTGCCGCGGCCGCGTACTGCATCGTGCGCAGCACGGTCGTCCGCTTCCTGGTGCCGCTCGTCCGCCGCAGGCGCGCCGAGGCCGATTGGTCGTTCCGCGCCGCCCGCGCCTGGCCGGCCTACGCGCTCGGCGCGACCATCGGGGTTGCGATTGCCGAAGTGGTCGCGCACGGACGATGGGAGCTGCTGCCGGCGATTGCCGTCCCGCTCTATTTCGCCTACCACGCCTACTGTGGTTCGCTCGACCGGATCGAGGAGGAGCACCGGCGCCGCGAAGTCATCGACTCGCTCATCCAGGGCATGGCCGTCGTCAACAGCAGCGGCGAAGTCACGCTGTGGAGCGACGTCCTCGAGCGGATGGTTGGCCGGGTACGCAGCCAGGCGATCGGCCGCTCGTTCACCGAAGCGATGCCGGCGCTCGCCCGTACCGATCTGCCGCAGGCGATTGACGAGGTGCTGGCATCCGGCTCGCCGCGAATCATCTCGCGATTGACCGTCACGGTCGGGTCCGCCGCCCGCCTCGTCGACGTCCGAGTGCTGCCGGTTGACGGCGGCGCGACGCTGCTCTGGCTCGACGTCACCGCCAGCGTTCGTGACGATGCGGCGGCGGAAAGAGCCGGGACGCGGCTCGCATTGGCCGCGGAATCGGCCAACGACGGGCTGTGGGAATGGGACCTGCGGACGCAGGACTGCTTTTTCTCGGGGCGCTGGAAGACCATCGTCGGACTGAATCCCGACGCGCCGGCGAGTCACCCCACCGATTGGTTCGCCCGGGTGCATCCTGACGATCTGCGATCGCTGAAGGATGCGATTCGCCGCCATCTCGCCGGCGACACGAAGAGCCTCGAGCACGAGCACCGGCTGCGGCACGAAGACGGCAGCTACCGGTGGGTGTCGTGCCGCGGCGTGGCCGCGCCCGGAGCCGGCGGCCGGCCGGCAAAACTGGCTGGCGCCCTCACCTACAGGCTCGACGGCCCGATTCGCGAGGGCCACGCTGGTCTCATGGATCCGCTCACCGGCCTGGCCAACCGGACCGTCTTCGTCGAGCGGCTCGGCCGGCGGCTCACCGAGCTGAAGCGGCGGCCCGACGGCGATCGCTTCGCCGTGCTCTACCTCGATCTCGACCGGTTCAAGGTGGTCAACGACAGCCTCGGCCACATGGTTGGCGACGAGCTGCTGTGCGGCGTGTCGCGGCGCCTCGAGGAATGTCTGAGGCCGGCCGACCTGCTGGCGCGGCTGGGTGGCGACGAATTCGCGGTCCTGGTGAGCAACCTCGGTAGCGAAGCGCAGGCCAATACCGTGGCCTTCCGCATTCAGGAGGCGCTGAAGGCGCCGTTTGCGATCGGCGGGCGCGAGGTGTTCACGACCGCGAGCATCGGCATCGCGCTGTCGTTCTCGCACTACGAGACCCCGGACGAGATGATGCGCGACGCCGATACCGCGATGTATCACGCGAAGACGAGCGGCAAGGCGCGTCACGAGCTGTTCGACGCCGACATGCACGCTCGCGTCCGCGACCGGCTGGGGCTGGAGAACGATCTGCGCCACGCCGTCTCGAACAACGCCTTCGAGGTCCACTACCAGCCGATCGTGCTGCTCAACACCGGCATGTGCGTCGGGTTCGAGTCGCTGATTCGCTGGCAGCGCAACGGGGAGGCCGTGTCGCCGGCCACCTTCATTCCGCTTGCCGAGGAGCTCGGCCTGATCGAGTCGCTCGGCACCTGGGTGCTCCGCGAGGCGTGCCAGACCTTCGCGCGGTGGCAGCGCCGCTTTCCCGGACGCCTCGACTACATCACCGTCAACGTCTCCAGCCGTCAGCTCGTTCACCAGAACTTCCTCAGCGTCGTCGAGAAGGCAGTGGCCGACGCCCGGCTCGAGCCGAGCCAGCTCCGGCTCGAAATCACCGAGACCGCGTTGATGGAGAACCCGAATGGAGCGGCGCAGCTGCTCCGCGACCTCCGTGACTTCGGCGTGAAGATCTATCTCGACGACTTCGGAACCGGCTACTCATCGCTGAGCCACCTGCACCGCCTGCCGGTCGATGCCCTGAAGATCGACCGCTCGTTCGTCAAGAGCCTGCTGCAGGTGGATCGGCCGGCGATCGTCGAGAGCATTCTGGCGCTCGCGCACACGCTCAACACCAACGTCGTGGCCGAAGGTATCGAGACCGACGTGCAGGCCCTCGAGCTCGAGCGCCTCGGGTGTACTCACGCGCAGGGGTACCTGTTCTCGAAGCCGCTGCCGATCCCGGCGGTGGAGGAGCTGCTCACCCGCGATCGCGCGCTCGGACCCAAGGGGCGTCCGGCCGTGGCCCCCGAGCCCGCCGAGCGCGGCGTGTTCGGCGTTTCGGGTCCGCTGACCTGGCCGGAAGCCGCGGCAGGAGAAGCCGTCGCCGTCGTTGAGGCCGCCGCTGGGATGACGCGCGGGCTCGCGAAGCTCCGCCCCGCCGGCTAGTGGGGGATCGACGCGCATACAATTGCGGCGTGCCGGACGGCAGTTCGTACACCAGTGACCCGAGCGAGAACAGGTCGGATCGCGGATCGAGCGGCCGCCCCTGGGCCTGCTCGGGCGACATCGCATGACAGGTGCCGAGCACGATGCCCGAGTCGGACAGGTCCTGGCCCGCCTCGCCGCTGAACTGCTTCGCGAGGCCGAAGTCGAGAATCTTCGCGCGTCCCGCGGCGGTGACCATGACATTGGTCGCCTTGAGATCGCGATGGATGACGCCTGCCGCATGGGCCTCCGCCAACCCTTCCGCGATCTCGCGGGTCAGCCGCACGCTCCGGGCCAGCGGCAGGAGCCCCTCACGCAGCAGCTGATCGAGCGTCTTCCCCTCGACCAGCTTCATCACGATCCAGTCGCCGTCCGCAGCCTCGACGATCTCGTAGATCGCGGGGTGGTTCAGGCGCGCGGCGATGCGCGCCTCGCGGCGGAATCGAAGCGCCCGGACCGGGTCCACCGTGTCGGGCAGCAGCCGCTTCACGCGACCGGGCGCTGGAGCTTCTCGTCGAAGGCCCGGTAGACCGCGCCCATTCCGCCGGCGCCCAGCCGCCGCTCGATCCGGTAGGCGCCAACACGTTCTGGCGTACCGGAGCGGCCGCTGTCTGGCGAAACAGGCACGCTCGAATTCTATCCTCGCGGCGTCTCGGTCACGCCCATCGCATAGGCCAGCGCTCGCCGCTGATCCGAGGCGAGGAAGCGCACGCCAAAGCCGCGCGCGGCATCGCGGTAGACGACCTCGGCGGGTACCGTGAACCGTCGTCCGTCGAACGCCACGGTGACCGAGATCGGCGTCGCCAGTTCGGGTGCCGGCGCGTCGTCCACGAAACAGCCGCCCGGATTGAGGCCGATGACCTGACAGAGGTGAGGGCCGGAGGCGTCGGTCCAGACCGCCTCGAAAGGGCCCGGCGTTCGCGCATGCTCACGACGCTCGCCGCTCATCGGCGCGATGATAGCGCAGCACGTCATGCCGGACGCGCGGCTATACTCCGCCCATGATCCGATCCCGTGCAAATGCCTCCGCAGCCTCGGTGATCGTCGCGATCGGCGTGACGGCAGCGTTCGTGCTGCACGCGCAGCAGGCGCACGATTTGCTGCTGGCTCCGCACAACGTGCACTGGGGCTACTACGACGCCTCGCTCAAGCCGGTCCTGACGATCGAGTCGGGCGCCCGCGTGCATGTGGAGACGATGGTCGCCCGCGGGCTCGAGCGGCTGCGGCTGGCCGGCGCCGCCGAGAACGAGATTCCCGAGTCGCTGAAGGCAGTCGAGGCGGCGGTGAAGACCCGCGGTCCCGGCGCGCATCCGCTCACCGGGCCGATCGCTGTCACCGGCGCCGAGCCGGGCGATTCGCTGGAGGTGCGGATCGGGGACATCGCGTTTCTCCACCCGTATGGTGTGATCGGGTTCCTGCCCGGCGGCGGCACGCTGCCGGGCGAGTTCCCGTATGCCTATCTGAAGCTGGTTCGCTTCGACCCGGGCGGACGGACGGCGGCACTGGCGCCCGGCGTGCAGGTTCCGCTCCGGCCGTTCTTCGGGTCGATCGGCGTCGCCCCGCCAGTGTTGTCCGGCCGGGTGTCGAGCGGCCCGCCGGGCCCGCACGTCGGAAACCTGGACATCAAGGAAGTCGGCGCCGGCAGCATCGTCTATCTGCCCGTGCACGTGCCCGGCGCTCTGCTGTCAATCGGCGACGGCCATGCCGCGCAAGGCGACGGTGAAGTGACCGGAACCGCTATCGAGACCTCGCTCTCGACCACCCTACAGATCACGCTGCGCAAGAAGAAGCCGCTCCGCTACGCCCGCATCGAGACGCCGACGCACATGATTACGATCGGCCTCGACGAGGACCTCGACGAAGCCGCCCGCATCGCGACGCGCGAGATGATCGACTACCTCGTCACCGAAAAGGGCCTGACGCGTGACGACGCGTACATCCTGTGCTCAGCCGCGGTGGACCTCCGCGTCAGCCAGAACGTGGACGTGACGAAGGGTGTGCACGCCATGCTTGCGAAGTCGCTTTTTCGGTAACCGTGTCCATTGACGATTGATGATTGAGGCATTGACGAGTGATCGATTTTCGGAATGACGAATGACGATCGACCCGGCGCAGTGATGGGTCCGATTGCAAGCGCCGTGAGCCGAGGCCCCGAATCGTCAATCGCCATTCACCGGATTTCGCAATCGCCAGTTGCCCAATCGCCAATCGAATGGCGCAATCGCCCGATCGACAGTCGTGAACAAGTCGTCAATCGTCAATCCCCAAATCGTCAATGGGACGCCGACACCAGGACACCACAGTCACTGGACGCCTGCACAAAGCGCATACAATAGTTCGGATGAAGACACCACGGTTGGCGGCCCATACACCCGTCCTTCTCGTTTTCGCCGCGGCAGTCCTGGCCGGCGCGTGTCAGTCGAAGCCTGCGGCGGCCCCGCCTCCGTCGGCCGACGCGTGGGCGACCGTCGATGGCCGCGAGATCAAGCAGGACGCCGTCGACAAGGCCTACCGCCGCACGATGCAGATCGGCGCGACGCCGTCCGACGACGAGGTGATGGCGGCCAAACTGAGTGTCCTCAACGACCTGGTCGTCCAGGACATCCTGTTGCAGAAGGCGCGCGATCTGAAGATCGAGATCCCCGACAGCGAGCTCGACACCGCCTACGCCGACGCCCGTAAGGACATCCCCGAGGACCAGTTCCAGCAGGAGCTGACCCGCCGCAGCCTGACGCCGGCCGACATGCGCGAGGGGCTGCGTCACCAGTTGCTCGCCGACAAGGTGATCGAGCGCGAGGTCACGTCCAAGGTGAACATCACCGATCAGGACGTGAACGACTTCTACAAGGCCAACATCCAGCAGTTCAATCGCCCCGAGGAGTCGTTCCGGCTGGCCCAGATCGTCGTCACCCCGCAGCGCGAGGCTCAGCGCGTCAACCGGAGCGGCAACGATGCCGGGACGCCGCAGGAGGCCGCGGCCAAAGCGCAGGCGATGATGGAGCGGTTGAAGCAGGGAGCGCAGTTCAGCGAGCTGGCCGCCGACTTCTCCGAGGATCCGCAGTCGGCGCAGCGCGGGGGCGACCTCGGCTTCGTGCCGATGTCGGCGCTACAGAAGGCGCCGCCGCCGCTGCGCGACGCGGTGCTCAAGGCCCAGCCGGGAACCGTCAGCGCGGTCACGGTCAACGGCGTGCACACCATCGTGCTGCTGATCGCGAGAGAGCCGGCCGGGCAGCGGGACCCGAGCATGCCGGAAGTGAAGCAGGCGATCTCCACCAACCTGAAGAGCCGCAAGGAGCAGCTGCTGCAGGCGGCCTATCTCGGCGCCATCCGCAACAACGTGAAGGTGGTGAACCTGGCGGCGCAGCGCGTTCTCGACGGCCAGTCGAAGGCGCCGAGTCTCGCTCCTCAGGCGCCCGCCGCCCGGCCGTAGCGTCCTCGCTGCGCGCGGACACGACCGGGCCGCGGGCGCAGGCCTCGCTGCGCTCGGCGGGCGGCGGCTGCGCCGCCGCAGGCGCGCCTTCGGCGCGTAGGGATTGACGATTGGGTGGGCAGAGCGAGGGTTTGCAAAACCAAGAAAGCTCTTACCTACGCGCGCCAAGAGGCGCGCGCCTGCGGCCGCGAAGCGGACGCCCACGGCGCGAAGCGCCGCCCGCCGAGCGCAGCGAGGCCTACGGCGGCTAAGCCGCCGCCTGTAGAATCCGGTCATGACGACCCGCTGGACTCGCCGGGACTGCCTTCGCGCGATCGCGGTCGTCCCGCTCGCGGCCGGCACGCGCAGGGAAGCACGCGTCGCCGCCCGGCAGGTGTCATCCGCGGCGCCCTACGGCGCGGGCACGCTGCCCTCCGGCATCCGCTCGCGGGTGATCGACGGGATCAACGGCATCGCGATGCACGTCCTCGAGGCCGGCTACGACCCGCCCGGCCGCCCCGGCGTGCTCCTCGTGCACGGCTTTCCCGAGCTCGGCTACAGCTGGCGCAAGATCATGCCGCCCCTGGCCGACGCCGGTTTTCACGTGATGGCCCCGGACCAGCGTGGCTACGGTCGCAGCGGCGGCACCGACGTTCGCTACGATGACGATCTCGCGCCGTTCGCGACATTGAACCGGGTTCGCGATCTGCTGGCGCTGACTTCAGCACTCGGCCACCGCTCGCTCGCCGCCGTGGTCGGCCACGATTTCGGATCGCCCGTTGCCGCATGGTGTGCGCTGACCCGCCCCGACGTGTTCCGCTCGGTGGTGATGATGAGCGCCCCATTCGCGGGGTCGCCGCGATTCCCGTTGAACACCGCCAACCAGCCAGCCACGCTACCTCCGCCGGCACCCGACATGGACGCAGGGCTCGCGAAGCTGTCGCCGCCGCGGAAGCACTACCAGACCTACTACACGACTCGCGAGGCGAACGCCAACCTGTCGAATCCGCCGCAGGGCCTGCAGGCGTTCCTCCGCGCCTACTACCACGCGAAGAGCGCTGACTGGCCGGGGAACCAGCCGCATCCGCTGGCGGCGAACACTCCCGAGGAGTTCGCGAAGCTGCCGCGCTATTACGTGATGGATCTGGACAAGGGCATGGCTGAACAGGTGGCGAGCGACATGCCGTCAGCCGCGCAGATCGCCGCCTGCCAGTGGCTGCCCGATCGAGAGCTCGAGGTGTACGTGTCCGAATACGGCCGGACCGGCTTCCAAGGAGGGCTGCAGTCCTACCGCGTTGGCCGCGACCCGCGGCTCGGCGCCGAGCTTCTGCTGTTTGCCGGGCGCACCATCGACGTGCCGGCCATGTTCGTCTCGGGCAAGAGCGACTGGGGCGTGTTCCAGCGCGCCGGCAGCTACGAGGCAATGCAGAAGACGGCGTGTACGAAGTTCGTGGCGACGCACCTGGTCGAGGGCGCCGGCCACTGGGTGCAGCAGGAGCAGGCCGCGCATGTCGCGTCGCACATCATCGACTTCCTGCGCACGCAACGGCCGGCCTGATCTCCAGTTCGCGATCTGAGTCCCGGCACCTTGCGGTGCGGGACTGTCACCGCGAGAGCGTGCCCGGCCGCGGGAGCAGATTCTCCCAGATGCCAAGCTCGATCGAGGGACCGTGCGGTTCCACGCCGTGGAAGCGCAGCACCACGCCGTTGATGATCTGCTCGATGGTCAGCGGCGTCGGGGTCGGATTCGCCGGGTCGTCGGGGAACGGTCCGCTCACGCAGAAGCGCGTGCCGTTGCCGCGCGCGCCAACCTGCCCGGGCGCAATACCCAGCAGTTCACCGCCTCGCGGGGATCGGCCGTGACCCATCGGGTTGACCGGTACGACGAGCGCGAAGTCCACCGTCGTGTCGCCCACCCCGGGAATGGTCACCGGCACGTTTTCTACCAGGTCCCACCCGGCGTCGAGCGGTGACATCAGAGCGAAGCCTCGAGCCTCGCCTGGCAGCGCGAACCCCACCGCCGTCACGCGCGGCCATTCCGGCGCATCGGACCGCGGAACCGACGTGTTGGCGACGAAGAAGCACGCCACCCGCAGGCCGGTTGTCCGTGCGCCCCAGGCCACCGCGATCGGCACGTCGGTTCCTGCCGATGGGCTGGAGACGAATCCCGTGGCGAGCGTCGGGTGGAGAGATCCTCTGATCACGTGCGCGGACACGCCGGCCAGAGCCACCGCAACCAGGGCGGCGGACACGGCAACTCGCATCGTCAGAGGTCGAACGGGGGACAGCGACCTGAGCGTCATGGGACACCTCGCTTTGCCGGCAGTCTTGGGCCGCGGCGCAGCGCGGGCAATGGATGACCGGTGCTTTTCGCCTGATCTCCACCTGTGCGGGCAAGTTGCTCAGAGAGCGTGACTTCGGCGCCGGGGTGAACGCCGGCGCGGCCTCGCCGTGCTATCCTGCCGCTCCCGCGACATGGCCGGCCGCTCCACGAGCGCCCGCTACTCCTTCGGCGTGTTCGAGTTCGACGCCGGCACGCTGGAGTTGCGCAAGCGCGGGCTCCTCGTCCGCGTTCGGCCGCAATCGCTGAAGCTGCTGGCCCTGATCCTCTCCCGTGCCGGTGAGCTGGTGTCGCGCGACGAGATCCGCGACGCCCTCTGGGGCGGCGACACCTTCGTGGATTTCGACCAGGGCGTCAATCACTGCATCAATCAGCTCCGCGGCGCGCTTGGCGACGATGCGGACTCGCCGCGGTTCGTGGAGACGCTGCCTCGCCGCGGATACCGGTTCATTGCCCCGGTCACCATCCATGATCCTCGTCAGGCGTCGGACGAGGCGGTGCATACCGGATCGGTGGCCGATCCGATCGAGCGGGTCGTCACTTCAGCGTCCGAGTCGGATGGTGCGCGGCGGCGCCCGTACCTGACCCGCGCGACGATCCTGGCGCTCAGCGCTGCCGTGATTGGCCTCGTGTTGTGGCTGGCAGTCCACCCGGGGCTGCCGGTTGCGGGAGCAGAGGCAGACGCGCTGCGTGTGATCCAGGTCGTGCCGTTCGAGTCCTCGCCCGACCCGGCAATCGGGCTCGGCCTCGCGCACGAGATCACGAACCGGTTGGGACGCGAGCGCGGCCTGACCGTGCGGCCGGTGGCGGGGCCTCGGCAAACGGCGGACGCTCCGCTTCGTCTTGAAGGGGAGCTGTCGCAGGACGGCGACGCGGTCACGATGTCGGCTCGGCTGGTCGAGCCCGCCTCGGGATCGGTGGCATGGTCGCAGCGATTCACCTTTCGCGCCGCGGAGTTCTTCAGCGTGGAAGACGTCATTGCCGAGCGCGTGTCCGAAGCGCTGAGGCTGCGGGCTGCCGCTGCCCAGCAGGGACAACTTCGCCGACGCTACACGAACAATGCCCCGGCCTATACCGATTACCTGCGCGGGCGTGCCGCGATGGCGCAGTACACACCCGACGGCACGCGGCGGGCCGCAGAAGCATTCGAGCGTGCGCTCGAACGCGACCCTGAGTTCACCCCGGCTCGCGCCGGTCTGGCCGCGGCCGCCGCCGATATGTATCTCCGGTTCGCGCCGGCCGGCGATCCGGAGGGGTGGGCCGAACGAGCCGAGCGCGAAGCTCGCGCGGCCCTCGATATGGATCCCGATCTCGCCGAGGCGCACCTGGCCCGCGCTGCCGTCGCCCGCAAGCGCGAGTTCGACTGGGAAACCGCGATCGCGGCCAGCCGCCGCGCACTCGTGCTCAATCCAACGCTCGATCAGGCGCACTTCTTCATCGCCGCCGCCTACTACCACCTTGGTTACATGGAGGAGGCGCTGCTGGAGATGGAGCGAGGCCGCCGCCTCGGAGGTCCGGACACGGTCGAGCCGCTCCGGATCGAAGCGCTGGTGGCGCTGTTCAGCGGACGCTTCGCGCCGGCCGTCGCCCAGCTCGAGGAAGTGAGCCGCCGCAGCAGCCAGCCGATCGGCGATACCTACCTTGCGCTCGGCTACTACTACTCCGGCAATGCCGCTCGCGCCGAGCAGATGCTCGAATCGCTGTCCGCGAACCCCTCGGCCTCGACCGCCTCACGCGCGGGGACGGCGCTTGCCGGGGTGCTTGCCGCGCGCGGCGATGCGGCCGGCGCGCGCCGCCGCCTCGACGAGGTACTGGCGCGACAGTATCGCGATCACCATGTCGCGTATGGGCTCGGCGCCGCTTACGCGCAGCTTGGTGACGCGGATCGGGCTGGGCAGTGGCTCCGTACCGCTGCCGACAGCGGCTTCCCGTGCCTGGTCTGGTTCGAGCGCGATCCACTGCTGCAGCCGCTACGGGGCAGTGCCTCGTTCGCCGAGCTCCTCGCCTACGTGCGCAGCGTGCGTGAATCGGTCCGCAGCGGCGGCACTCGTCAGTAAGCCTCCTATTGACATTCGATAGGAACGTGCGCGACACTCCACTCGTATCGACTATCGATAGGAGACCGGATGCCTCGTCAACGCGCCACGCTGCTCCAGGGCACGCTCGACCTGCTGATTCTCAAGGCGCTCGCTACCGAAGAGCGGCACGGTCTCGGCGTGTCGCGCCGGATCGAGCAGATGACCCACGGCGCCTTCACCGTCCAGCCCGGTTCGCTCTTTCCGGCGCTCCATCGTCTCGAGGAGGCGGGTTGGCTCAGCTCCCGGTGGGACGCTTCAGAGAACAACCGCCGGGCCAAGTACTACGCGCTCACGCGAACCGGGCGGAAGCAGTTGGGCGAGGAGACCGCTCAGTGGCAGCGGATCGCGCTCGCCATGTCGCGCGCGCTCGACGCATAGGGAGACTTTCCGATGTTCGGCCGGCTCACGCGACTGTGGCGGAACCTGGTTCATCGCGACCGCGTCGAGCGCGAGCTCGACGATGAGATGCGCGCGATCGAGGCGCTTCTCGTCGATGAGCATCGGCAGGCCGGCATGCCAGCGGCCGAGGCGGTTCGGCGTGCGCGGCTTGCGCTCGCCGGCGTCGAGCCGGTCAAGGAACGGGTCCGCGACGTCCGGGCCGGCGCCGAGATTGAAACCGTGACAAACGACGTGCGCTACGCGGTTCGCCTCCTCGCTGCCAATCCGGGCTTCACGCTGGTGGCCGTTCTCTCGCTCGGACTGGGCATTGGCGCCAACAGCGCGATGTTTGCCGTGGCCAACGCGCTCGTGTGGCGAGCGCTCCCGGTCACCTCGCCCGAAGAGCTCCACCTGGTCCGGATCGACTCCCGCCTGCCGGTACCGCAGCGCTTCTCCGCGCCGCTGGTCGACGACCTGCGTCGAGGCCTTCCCGATCCGCACGTGCTCGCGGCGATGAGCCGGGTGACGCGCGCGCGGCTGCGGCTCGACGGCGGTGAGCCCGAGGCGGCGGCCGTTCAACTCGTTTCCGCCGACTACTTCCAGGTCTTCGGCGTGTCAGCGTCGACCGGCCGGCTCCTCACTCCGGATGATGCCAGCGCGATCGGAGCGGCGCCGGTGGCGGTGATCAGCCACGCGTTCTGGCGTCGACGCCTCGCCAGCCAGCCTGACGTCGTGGGTCGCGAGCTGGTGGTCAACGGCGTGCGATTGACTGTCGTCGGGGTCGCGGCTGAAGGGTTTGCCGGCGCCTGGCTCGAGTCGCCGGTTGACGCGTGGGTGCCCACAACGATGCAGGCCGACCTGCACTACGCGCAGAACTTCAGTGCCGCTGCCGACGCGGAGCCCGATCGGCCGTGGACGCCGCAGGCCGGCATCCAGTGGCTCGACGTCGTAATTCGCACCGCGGCGCCGGCAGGCCGGGAAGCAGCCGCCCTGAATGCGGCGTTCCGGCCTCATCTCTTGGAAGCGGCGACGCGCATCGAGGACGAGACCGAGCGGCGCCTCGCCATCGACCGCCGCCTCGCGCTTCAGCCGTTCGCCCACGGCGCCTCCAATCTGCGGGAGCGGTTCCGCGCGCCGATGTTCGTGCTGATGGCGATGACCCTGGTACTGCTCTCCATCGCGTGTGCGAATACCGCCAACCTGCTGCTGGCACGCGCCACGAGCCGGCAGCGCGAGATGGCGATGCGCCTCTCGCTCGGGGCCAGCCGCGGGCGCGTGGTACGGCAGCTGCTCACGGAGAGCCTGATTCTTGGAACGCTGGCCGCCGCCCTCGGCCTCGTCCTCGCGCCGATTGCGAGCGAGCTTCTGGTCCGCATGACCGTTGGCGTGCAGTCGGGCCCGCTGCCGTTCTCGGTGGCCGTCGACTGGCGCGTGCTCGTCTACACCGCGTTGGTGTCGCTGGCCACGAGCGCCCTCTTCGGCGTGGCCCCGGCGTGGCACGCCACCGACGTGGCGCTGGCCGACGCGCTCAGGGCCAGCGCCCGCAACATTCCACGCGGCGGCCGCGGCCGTCTGTCCCGTGCGCTCGTCGTGCTGCAGGTGGCGTTGTCGCTGCTGCTCGTCGTCGCCGCCGGGCTGTTCCTGCGAAGCCTGCAGAACCTGCAAGCCGCGCCGCTGGGCCTGGAGACAACGCACGTGGTCTCCGCGTCGATCAACCCGGTGCTGGGTGGCTACCAGCCCGAGGAGTGGATGCCGCTCTACGAACGCCTCGTCGACGCGGCCGAGCAGCTTCCCGGCGTACGCTCGGCCAGCATCGCGATGTGCGGGCTGATGGCCAACTGCCGGTCATCGGTCGGCGGCCTGACGATCAGCGGCTACCAGAGCCAGCCCGGCGAGGAAGTCATGCTGCAGGAGAACTACGTCGGTCCGAAGTACTTCGACACCGTCGGCATGACGCTCGTCGAGGGACGGAGATTCACCGAGCGGGATCGCACCCACCCGGAGTCGGTGGCCATCATCAACGAGGCGGCCGCGCGCCGTTACTTCGCGAACCGTTCGCCAATTGGTCAACGCTACGGCGAGGACCGGCCGACCGTGGAAATCGTTGGCGTCGTCCGGGACGCACGGGTGAACACCGTGCGCGAAGCCGCGGTGCCAATGGCGTTCTACCCGATCGAGCCGGCCATTGTCGCCGGGACATTGGAGCTGCGTACCTCTGGCGATCCGCGGGCGGTCGTGGCCGCCATCCGCAAGACGATCTCCCAAACCGAGCCTCGGCTTCCCGTCGATCGGGTGAGCATCCTGGCCGATCAGGCGGATACGACGCTCCGCCAGGATCGCCTCATCG
Organism: Vicinamibacterales bacterium; assembly: GCA_035495795.1. Classification (GTDB taxonomy): domain Bacteria; phylum Acidobacteriota; class Vicinamibacteria; order Vicinamibacterales; family UBA2999; genus VFZN01. The sequence continues at coordinate 13,015 of DATJFF010000098.1, read as the reverse complement.
CACGACTCACAACGCTCCTCGGCGGCATGGCACTCGCCCTTGCCTGCCTTGGCCTTTACGGCATCCTCTCGTACCGCGTGCGGCAACGCACCGCCGAGCTCGGTATCCGGTTCGCGCTCGGGGCGTCGCGGCCGGCCGTGCTCCTGGCAGTGGTCCGCGAGTCACTGGGGCTGGTGCTCGCCGGACTCGCCCTTGGCGTGCCGCTGGCGCTCGGAGCATCACGGCTTGCCAGCGCGCTCCTCTATGAAGTGAGTCCTGCCCACCCATGGACGCTGGCGTCCGCGGTGATAGTACTGCTCACCGTTGGTGCGGTAGCCGGCGCGGCGCCGGCCTGGCGCGCGGCGCATGTCGATCCGATGACCGCGCTGCGAAACGAGTAGTCAGCGCCGTTCACGCGAACGGCTTGTCGATCGAAGGGCTCGGCGGCGTGAACCACTTCGGGCCGGCGTCGGTCATGTAGATGCAGTCCTCGAGCCGGATGCCGAACTCGCCATAGATTGCGATCATCGGCTCGTCGCTGAAGCACATGCCGGCTGCCAGCGGCGTCTTGTTGCCGCGGACGAAGTTCGTCCACTCGTGCCCGTCGAGCCCGATGCCGTGACCGGTTCGGTGAGGAAGCCCGGGGACTTTGTAGTCGGGACCGAAGCCGGCATCGGTGATCACCTTCCGTGCCGCAGCGTCGACGACCTCACACGGCGCGCCGATCTTCGCCGCCGCGAAAGCAGCGGCCTGAGCCTGCTTCTCGAGGTTCCAGACGTCGATCTGCCTCTGCGACGCCTTCCCGAACACCGTCGTCCGCGTGATGTCCGACTCGTAGCCCTCGACCTTACAGCCGCCGTCCACCTGGATGACGTCACCTTGCTTGAGGCGCTGCGGCTCGATGCTGCCGTGCGGGAACGCGGTGAACTGGCCGAAGCTTACCGACGCTCCGCCGCCGGGCGCTCCGAGGGCGCGGTGGGCCGCGGCGATGTTGCCGCGGAGCTCGTCCTGCGTCATCCCTTCGCGGAAGGTGTCGAAGGCGGCCTTGAAGGCGGCGAGGGTGATGTCCATGGCCCGCTGCATCAAGGCGATTTCGGCAGGAGACTTGAACATCCGGCAGCCGGCGGTGACGACTTCCGCATCGGTGAAGTCGACGCCCGGCGCCTCTCTCCTCACGCCGCTGTAGATGAAGAACCGCAACCGTTCTTCGACACCGACGCGGCGGGTATTGAGACCGCGATCCTTGATGATGTTCACGATCTGCCGGTACGGGCTCTCGTCTTCTTCCCACACGCGCACGTCCGACTCGCCGCCGACCAGCTCCCGGGCACGGGCTTCTTCGAATCCCGGACTCACCCAGCCGATTTCACCTTTGGCGGGGATGACGCAGACGAACGGCCGCTCGCTGAGGCCCCAGCGAACGCCAGTGAAATAGAACAGGCTCGAGCCGCCCTCGAGAACGATGGCGTCGAGCTTGTTGTCCACCATCAGCTTGCGCGCCTTCTCGACGCGCGCTGCGCGCTCGGCGGCGGTGATCGGCTTGATGCCGTCGGTCATCGGCTTCAAAGCCTGGATGGACGCGGGTACGCCTGACGGCGCTGCCGGGCCTGGTTGCGCGGCTGTTGCGGTGGATTGCGCCGGCGAACACGCGGCGGTGCCAAGTGCTGCGGCTGCGGAGGAGCCGAGAAAGGCGCGACGATCGAGGTGCATGGGAATGCTCCGGGACTGAGGCAATAGAAGTCGAGTACGGGGCGATGCTAGCACGGCGTCACTGAGCCGTGCGGGTCAGCACCCGGCCGGGCAGCTCGTCGACGAGGCGGCCGTCGCGCACTCGCGCCACGCCGTTGACGAAGACCTGCTCAATCCCTTCCGAGTGCTGGTGCGGCTCGAAGAACGTCGCCTTGTCGCGAATCCGCTGCGCGTCGAAGACCACGATGTCGGCGGCCATGCCTTCGCGGATCGAGCCGCGATCTTTCAGCCGCATGATCTGCGCCGGCAGCGTGGTCGCGGCCCGGACCGCGTGCTCCAGCGTGATGACGCCGCGCTCGATCGCGTAGTAGCTGATCTTGCGCGTGAAGCTGCCGTAGAACCGGGCGTGAGTGGACGGACCGTCTTCGGGCAGCGCGATGCCGCCATCGGTGGACGTGGCCACCCACTCCTGTTTCGCGATGTGCTCCATGTCCCACTCGGCCATCGAGAAGCCGCGCATCCGCGCCCCGCCGGGCCGATCGAGGCCGTCCATCTGGATGCGGATCGCGGCATCGACCGGATCGAGCTTCCACCCGGCTGCGATCTCGCTCAGCGGCTTTCCGTAAAGCGACTTGTCCGAGTAGTCGAAGACGACGATGTTGTGCGCGCCGCCGCGGCGACGGATCTCGTGGGCGATGTCGGAGCGGACCTGTTTCTCTGTGGAAGGATCGCCGAGAACGCGCTTGAGCATCTGGGCTCGTGATCCAGGCGCGGGTGCGCCGGTTGCGCCGGGGGCGCGGGTTGCCCACGCGGGAATCAGCACCGTAGATCCATCGGTTCCGCTCGTTGGATACGGATACTGATCGCTCCAGATGTCCACGCCGCGATCGCGGGCGCGCTGGATGAGGCCGACCGCGGCGGCGCTCGACCCCCAATAGTTCTCGCCTTTGGCCTTGAGGTGCGAAGCGACGACCCGGGCGCCGGTCTTCTCGCCGATCTCGATGGTCTCGCGTACGGCGTCGAGCAGCGTCGGCGGGCCGGGCCCGTCCTGGCTTGGCACGTACCACAACGGATCGCTGCCCTCGCTGCGCTCGTGCGAGATGTAGATACCGTCTACCTCGGGCAGCTCGCGTGCCATCTCGACGATCTCGTCGGTGGTGCTCCAGCGCCCGGGCTCGTACTCGAGGCCAGCGGAGAGACCGACGGCCCCGTCCTGCAGTCCCTGTCGCAGCAGCTCACGCATGCGTGCCTGTTCGGCTGCCGTTGAAGGCCGCTTCACGTCGTCTTTCATGACCATGCGCCGGACGGTGCCATGGCCGACAAGCAGCAGGGCGTTGATGCCGATGCCGTGCTTCTCGAGCAGGCTCTTCTGATCGCGAATCGGCCAGGGCGATCGGCCGTCCTGGTTGACGACAACAGTGGTGATGCCCTGCGAGACGAGGTTCGGGGCCGCACGCCGGGCCCGGTTCGTGTCGCGCAGTCCGCCATCCGGGCTCGACCCGTCGTCGGCATGAGAGTGGATGTCGATGAAGCCGGGCGTGACGTACTTGCCGGTTGCGTCGATAACGGTCGTCGCCGTTCCGCCCCCGAGGCGGCCGACCGCGACGATGCGGCCGTCCTTGACGGCGACGTCGGCGGGAAACCAGGGGTTGCCGCTGCCGTCGAGGACGCGGCCGTTCCTGATCAGCAGGTCATAGGGTGCGGCGGATTGACCCGCCACGACGGAGACGGCGAGCGCCGCACAGACGACGGCAAGAACAAGGGACGAGCGGTTCACGGTGGCGATTGTAGCGGAGCGACAGGGTCGCACCGCTGCCGGCCATCGCGGCCCAGGCGCGGAGCGAAGTAAGATTCCGCAACTTCACGTACAACGCTGTCCGAAGGGAGGCGAGGTTACGGATGGCTGCAGCGGACGGGTTCGACCCCACACCCGCTGATCGGTTCACGTTCGGCCTGTGGACCGTCGGCAACCCTGGACGCGATCCGTTCGGCGAGCCGGTTCGGCCGCGGCTGACGCCTGTCGAGATCGTCCACCTCCTCGCCGAGGTCGGCGCCATGGGCGTCAACCTCCACGACAACGACCTGGTGCCGATCGACGCCGCGTCTGCCCAGCGTGACGCGATCGTCCGCGATTTCAAGCGCGCGCTCGCCGAGACGGGACTGCAGGTCCCGATGGCAACGACGAACCTGTTCACAGATCCTGTCTTCAAGGACGGCGCATTCACCTCGAACGACTCGCGAGTCCGCGCCTACGCGCTGCAGAAGACGATGCGCGCGATCGATCTTGGCGTCGAGCTCGGCGCGCGTGTCTACGTGTTCTGGGGCGGGCGGGAAGGAACCGAAACCGATGCGGGCCGCAACCCGCTCGACGCGATCAAGCGCCTGCGTGACGCGCTGAACTTCCTGACCGCGTATGCCAGGGACCAGCGTTACGACCTGGTGTTCGCGCTCGAGGCCAAGCCGAACGAGCCGCGGGGTGACATCTACCTGCCGACCACCGGGGCGATGCTGGCCTTCATCGAAACGCTCGACGACGCGGCGATGGTTGGCGTCAACCCGGAGGTCGCCCACGAGCACATGGCGGGACTCAACTTCCTGCACGCCGTGGCGCAGGCCTGGGATCGCGGCAAGCTGTTTCACATCGATCTCAACGATCAGGCGTTCGGCCGCTACGACCAGGATTTCCGCTTCGGGTCTCACAATCTCAAGTCGGCGTTCTTCCTGGTGAAGTTCCTCGAGGATGTCGGCTACGAGGGCAGTCGCCACTTCGACGCGCATGCCTACCGCACCGAGGACGTCGAGGGCGTAAGAGCGTTCGCGCGTGGCTGCATGCGGACCTACAAGGTCCTCCAGGCGCGCGCCAGGCAGTGGAACGCCGACGCCGAGGTGCAGGAGCTGCTGGCGGCTGCGGGAGCGGAGGCGCCGGTACCGCGCTACTCCCGGGAGGAAGCGGAGATGCTCAAGGCGCAGGCGTTCCCACGCGAGGCAATCGGCGCCGCCGGTCTCGCCTGCGAGCGGCTCGATCAACTGACGGTGGAGATCCTGCTCGGAGCGCGTCGATGACCTCGCTGGACTGGGTCGTAATCGCCGCCTACTTCGCGCTGCTTCTCGCCATCACGACATGGGCCGTGCGCACCAATCGCGAGACCGCGGACGATTATTTTCTCGCCGGCCGGAACGTCGGCTGGCTGGTGGTCGGCGCCTCGATCTTCGCGTCGAACATCGGGTCGGAGCACCTGGTCGGCCTGGCCGGCTCCGGCGCGACCAACGGTGTCACCTACGCGCACTACGAGCTGCACGCGTGGTGCCTGCTCGTCCTGGGCTGGCTCCTGGTCCCGATCTACCTGCGTTCCGGTGTCTACACGATGCCGGAGTTCCTCGAACGGCGCTTTTCGCCCACCGCCCGCTGGGTCCTGTCGCTGATCTCGCTTGTGGCCTACGTGCTGACCAAGATGGCGGTCGGCATCTTTGCCGGCGGCGTGGTCTTTTCCGCGCTCATGCCGGATCTCGGCTTCCGACTTGGCGGCATGCCGGTCAACGCATTCTGGATTGGATCGGTCAGCGTGGTGATCCTCACCGGCCTCTATACGGTGATCGGCGGAATGCGCGCGGTGGCATACACGGAAGCCATCCAGACGCTGATCCTCGTGGTCGGATCGCTGCTGCTCACCGTGTTCGGGCTCGTCGCGCTCGGCGGATGGGGCGAGCTGCGAGCCGCGCTCGAACCCGACATGTTCAATCTCTGGAAGCCAGTGCTGCCCGACGGCGTGGCCGGGACGTGGGCGCCGGTGAAAGAGCCCGGCCGGATGGCGTGGTATTTCAACCAGGCCTATCCGTGGCCCGGCATGCTCCTGTGCGCGCCGATCATCGGCCTGTGGTACTGGTGCACGGACCAGTACATCGTGCAGCGGACGCTCGCAGCGCCGACCGTCACCGAGGCCAGGCGCGGCACGATCTTCGCCGCGTATCTCAAGCTGCTGCCGGTGTTCATCTTCATCGTTCCGGGCATGATCGCGCTGGCGTTGGCGCGGACCGGACGGGTCGCCGCGCTTCAACAGATTCTCGGTCCGGATGGCCGGACGCTGCCGGAGGCGAGTCAGGCCGTCTTCCCAATGCTCGTCCAGCACTTGATGCCGACGGGCCTCCGCGGGCTGGTGGTCGCGGGACTGCTCGCCGCGCTCATGAGCTCGCTCGCCGGCGCCTTCAACGCCAGCTCGACGCTCTTCACGATCGATTTCTACCAGAAGCTGCACCCGAAAGCCTCGCAAGCGCACCTGGTGTGGGTTGGGCGTGTGGCGACGACGATCATGGTGCTCGTCGGGCTGTTGTGGATCCCGGTCATCCAGGGTGCGCGCGGGCTCTACGAGTATCTCCAGGGTGTGCAGGGATACCTCGCGCCGCCGATTGCCGCGGTGTTCTTCCTCGGCGTGTTCAACAAACGGCTGAACGCAGCCGGCTGCCTGGCTGCGCTCCTCGCCGGCTTTGCACTCGGCATGTTCCGGCTGCTCGTGGACACGCCGGTCACGCTCCGCCTGCCGGGCTTCGAGCAGGGCTATACGGCTGGATCGTTGTTGTGGATCGTCAACAACATCTACTTCCAGTACTACAGCCTGGTGATCTTTGCCGTATCGTGCGCCGTGTTGATTGGCGTGAGCTACGCGACGGCGCCCCCGGAGATGGCGCGCATTGCCGGCCTGACCCGAGGCACGATGTCAGCCGCGGATCGCGCGGAGAACCGGAAGACCTGGAATCAGGGAGACGTCCTTGCCTCTGGTGTCGTCCTGGCGATGATCCTCGCCGCGTATCTCTATTTCGTCGGCTAGCAGCGGGTAATCTGCGTTCATCTGTGCCATCTGCGGCCATGGCCATTTATCTCGGGTTCGACTCGAGCACGCAGGGCCTGACTGCGACGGCGATCGCCGTGGATCGCGGCCGTCATGACCTGCTCTTCGAGCAGTCGTTGAACTTCGACGAGGCGCTCCCGCAGTACGGCACGCGCCACGGCGTCCTGCCGCCGGCCGACCCTCGAGTGGTGCACGCACCACCATTGATGTGGGCCGAAGCGCTCGACCTGATGATGGCGCGCGTTGCGCGCAGCGGCCTTCGGCTGCAGGACATCGCCGCCATCAGCGGTGCCGCGCAGCAGCACGGCAGCGTGTACCTCTCACCTGGTGCGGAGTCGAGGCTGGCGTCACTGGAGCCGACGGAGCCGCTGGCGTTGCAGTTGCGCGACATCTGGTCGCGTCCGACCGCGCCAGTGTGGCTGGATTCGAGCACGTCAGCCTCGTGCGCGGCGATCACTGCGGCGGCCGGCGGCGCGGCGACGCTGGCCCGGCGGACCGGTTCGCGCGCCTTCGAGCGGTTCACGGGTCCGCAGGTTCACGCCTTCGCTCGCGCGCAGCCCCAGGCGTATGCGGAAACCGGACGAGTACACCTCGTCAGCTCGTTCATGGCATCGCTCCTGATCGGCGGCCATGCGCCGCTCGAGCCAGGCGACGCATCGGGAATGAACCTGATGGAGCTGGGATCGCGCGCGTGGGCGCCGGACCTCGTCGCCGCCACGGCGGCGGATCTCGAAGCGAAGCTCCCGCCGATCGTTCCGTCGGGCACGATCGTCGGCACCCTGGCGCGGTACTGGCGAGAGCGCTACGGCTTTCCGGCGGCTCGCGTCGTCGCGTGGACGGGAGACAACCCATCGAGCCTGATCGGTCTCGGCCTCGTTGGTGAAGGACGCCTCGGTGTCTCGCTCGGCACCAGCGACACGGTGTTCGGCGCAATGCTGATGCCGCGTGTGGATCTTTCGGGAACGGCGCACGTGTTCGGCGCCCCAACCGAAGAGTTCATGGGCCTCACGTGTTTCGCCAACGGGTCGCTCGCGCGCGAGCGAATCAAGGACGCCTACGCTCTGGACTGGAGCGGGTTCTCGAACGCGTTGCGAGGCACGCCGCCTGGCAACAACGGCGCACTGATGCTGCCGTGGTTCGAGCCGGAGATCACGCCGGCCGTGGCGACGCCAGGCGTCCAGCGCTCCGGGCTCGACCCGGACGATGCGCCGGCGAACGTTCGCGCGATCGTCGAGGCGCAGATGATGTCGATTTGGCGGCACTCACGTTGGATGAGCGTCCCAACCTCCGTGCTGCACGTGACCGGCGGCGCTGCCGTCAACCGGGACATTCTGCAGGTGCTGGCGGACGTGGCAGGTGTCCCCGTCTTGCCGCTGGAGTCGTCGAATGCCGCGTCACTGGGAGCGGCGCTTCGTGCCTGGCATGCGGTCGAATCCCAATCCAGCCGGGAGGTGACCTGGGTTGATATCGTCTCGCCGTTCGTCCGCGTCGCCTCCCCAGGACCGGTCCAACCGCGATCCGAGCTGCGCGCGACCTACGACGAACTCATGTGCGCTCAGGCCGCGTTCGAGGCCGCAAACCTGTCCCGCGCGTAGGCAATCGTCCCCCCGCTTCGGTGCGAGGGTGCGACGGAGGCCCGAGGCGCTTTGTCGCACCTGTCGCACCTGTCGCACCCGTCGCACCTGGTTCTTAGAATCCGAAGCGAATTCCCACCTGCGCCTGCCGCGGCTGTCCTCCGCCCGACAGCTGCGTGAGCAGCAGGAAGTTGGTCAGCCGCTGATCCGCAGCGTTCTGGGTGCTCCCAGCGGTCGGATTCAGGAAGTTCGATCGGTTGCTCAGGTTGATCAGATCGACCGTCAAATCCATGGTCTGACTCGCTTTCGGCCGCCACCGCCAGCCGAGGCGCATGTCGAACTGGAGGAAGCCCGGCCCGTAGGCGCCGTTACGGCCGCCATCGTTGTGCACGGTGATGGCGTTGGCGCCGTTGCCCGAGTAATCACCGGCGGGCAGCGGATCGAACAGGATGCCGTTCCGATCGGGATCCACCGAGGTGTTGATGATCGTGAACGGCAGGCCGCTCATCATGCGGAGCGTTCCGGCCAGCGTCATGCCAAAGGTGTGCGGCACTTCGCCGCGACCGCTGATCACCAGGTTGTGCCGCCGGTCGCGATCGGTCGGACCCTGGTTCTGATCGAGCCTCAGGTCGTCGAGAAACTGGAACTGGATCGGCGCGGTGTACTCGCCATTCGTGTTGCCACGTGAATACGAGAGCGTGTAGGACACCCGCCCGCTCCAGCCGTTCGACTCCCGCTTTTCGAGCTGGACGTTGAGGCCGTCGTAGTCGTACTCGCCGACGTTGGAGCGCGTATAGACATTGGTCACGAAGCTGGGATCGACGCGGACGATCGGCGCGCTGGCCAGCTCGCTGGTCCGGACGCCGGGGTTCAGGTTGTCGACCATGAACAAGCCGCGCCCGTAGGTGTGCACGTAGTCGGCCGACGCCGACATGCGCGGTCCGAGCTGCCGCTGGTAGCCGGCGCTGATCTGCTGAATGCTTGGCGTGGTCCGGCTCGGCTTGTCGAGATAGACGTCGCCGGTGTTCCGCACGCGCTGGCCGGGCGGGTAGAGCTGATCGAGCAGGGCGCGATTCACGACCGGCCCGTCGACGAGCATCGGGTTGGTCGGGAACTGCCCGGCGCGGGGGCCCGGGTCGATCCGGTCGGCCGGGAACTGCGCCAGGAACGAGTTCGAGTCGATGCCGTTTCTGACGAAGTCCTGCACCATCCCGAAATTGATCTTGTCGTAGAAGTAGCCCCACCCGCCGCGGACCAGTGATCGCCCTTCGTTCATCGAGTAGGTCACGCCCACGCGCGGCGAGAAGTTGTTCTTGTCGACGGGGTAGCTGCCCGGATCGCTGGCGAAGTACGGGTTGGCCGACTCGTCGAGCGGCGTGAACTCGAGGTCGTAGCGCAGACCGATGTTGAACGTGAGGTTGGAGTTCAGCCGCCACTTGTCCTGCGCGAAGATCGCCCAGGCCCGCTGGTCCATGTTCACCCGGAAGTCGGCAGGCACCTGGATGGTGAGCCGCTCGGGATAGGTCCGCGGATCGGCCGCGTTGAAGGGGCCATTGGACGGGATGATGAACTGCCCGTTGATCTGGGCGTGGTTCTGGAAGTTCCACGTGGTGAAGTAGTACTTGGTGCCGAACTTCAGATCGTGGTCGCCCTTCTTGTCGGGGAGGAACCAGCTCAAGGTCTCCGAGACCTCGGGCGAGTTCGTGATCCAGTGCGTGCCGGCGTTGCGTGGGCCGTCGAAGAACGTCAGGTAGCTGATGTTCGCGCCGACAGTCTGCGACGCGACAAAGTTCTGGTCGCTACAGGCGTCGAAGCCGCCGCTCGGGCAGGTCTCGAAGTCGTTCGGGGCGAACCGATCGTCCTCGCGCGTCCACCCGAAGCGGAACTGGTTGACGATGTTCTGGCTCAGCACCGAGTTGAGCGCGACGTTGGTGTGCTGGTCGAGGTCCCATTCGCGCTGGCGCCCTTCGGGGGTCACCGCCAGGTTGTTGGTCTGGTTGCGCTGCGGCGACCACTCGGCGAGCCAGCGCGCCGACCAGCTGTTGTTGGCGTTGATCTGGTGGTCGACGCGGTAGAGGTGATTCCACGCCCGCACTTCGGTGACGGTCGCGTAGTTCAGCTCGGGCCGCGGCGGAATCTGGATGGTTCGGCCCTCGTTGATCCAGACGCGCTCGATGTTGGCGAAGAAGTGGAGCTTGTCCTTGATCACCGGCCCGCCGAGGGCACCGCCGTACTCCCGCTTCTGGGCGTTGGGCTCTTCCAGATTGTTTTGCTTGACGAAGAAGTCCTCCGCGCGCATCGCCTTGTTCGTGTAGAACAGGAATCCTGCGCCGTGGAAGAGGTTCGTGCCCGACTTGGTCACTGCGTTGACGATCGCGCCGGAAGTGCGGCCGAACTCGGCGTCGAACTGCCCGATCAGGATCTGGGACTCCTGCACGCCCTCGACCGGCACGCGCACCTGGCCGCCGTTGTTCTGGCCCAGATAGTCGTCGTTGTCCCAGGCGCCGTCGACGAGGAAGGAGTTGTTGCGCGTGTCCACGCCGTTGGCCGAGATCGTCTCCGAGCCCCACGACGCCAGGTTCGGCACCTGCACCACGCCCGGCAATAGCGCGGCGTAGCCGAGCCAGTTGCGCGAGATGCTGGGCAGCTGCGTCAGGTCCTTGGTATCGAGGTTGCCGCCGATTTGCTTCGACGTCACGTCGATGAGCGGCGACTCGCCGGTGACAGTGATCGTCTCCTCGAGGGTGCCGATATCGAGGCTGATTGGCACCGTGGTCGTGTTCCCCACCACGACCGCCAGGTCGCGGCGCAAGAAGCGCTTGAAGCCGCTCAGCTCCGCTGCGACCTGATAGGTGCCGGGTGTGAGCCCCGGCACGTACCAACTGCCGTCGGCGTTGCTGGTGACTTCCCGGAACGTGCCCGAGTCCTGGTTGGTGATCGTGATCGTAACGCCGGGCAGGTTGCCTCCCGACGTATCGGCAACGGTCCCGCGCATGTCGGAGAGACCCTGCGCGGCGGCGCTCACGGTAACCAGCACGAACGCACTGACGATCGTTGCAACGACAACCAACCGAGCGTGATGCGAGCTCATAGGGTGGCCTCCTCGAAAAACCGAAACGTCGAAGGATGCCGACGAGCTGACGCGCGATGAATTGAGGTTCCAGAGAATAACAGACCGCACCGGCAGAGGCGGCGGGGGGGAATGATAGGCCAGCCTACGGACGAGGCTGGGGGCTAAGAGCGGGTGCGAAAGGTGCGACGAGTGCGACGGGTGCGACAGGTGCGGTCGCGCCGCGTCAGTTTTCCGTGACCGGCTTTCCGACGATCGCCTCGGTCCGCGGTGACGCGGGCCCGATTGTGCCGGCCGAGTCGATCTTGCGGAACATCTCGGCGCGCACCGGGAGAATGAACGAGAAGCGGTAGTCCTCGCGCATGCGGCCGATCGGGATGCCCACCAGGTCGCCGTTCTGGTTCAGCACGCCGCCCCCTGAGACGCCGGGATGGCCGTCGGTGAGCGCGGTGACGAGGCCGTTGAGCGTGCGCTGTCCGACGTAGCCGGTGCTGACGCTGATCCCTTTCGAGTAATCGTTACCGAGCCGGAAGATCGGGTCCGCGAAGTCGTACGCGAACTCGGTATCGACGCGGAGCGCGGGGAGGTCGATCTCGTCTTTCACTTTGAGCAGGGCCCAGTCGCCGGAATGGACTTCGACGGTCGCATCGCCTGCGTCCACGACGTCAGCGGCGATGTCCTGGCCCTTGTAGCGCAGCGTCACGCTCGTAATCTTCCGGGCCCCGTCGTCATCGTCGAGCGCGACAACGGCGTGCTTGACGGTGATGAAGTAGCCTTGACCGACGTACCCCGCGGTGCCGTAGCCGGACTTGCCGAGACTGTCCACGGTGTTGAGCTCGACGAAGCTGGCGCGCCGCTCGCGCAGCAGCTTGAGCGGCATCAGCCCCATCTCGCTTTGCAGCTGTCGCTTGATCTCGCTGATCATCTCGCTCTGCGACGCACCCATCGCCGACACGAACGCCGGCGCGCGCACTTCGTCGATGCTGCGGGCGAGCTCCTCTCGCAGCGCCGTGAACCGCGCGTCGTTCTCGGCGTTCTGGCGCGCCATCGCGCGCTGTGCCGACCAGTTGCCCAGACCGAAAGCGCTGACGGCGAGCCCCGCGCCGATGGCACCGTGGATGAGAGTGCGACGCAGCTGCAAAGTACTTTCCTTGGGTCCTTCCGGGGGGAGGAAAAGCAATTGAAATGTAGCACGCTCAGCTGGGCTTTCAGCCTAGAAACCAGCCCTCGTGTGTAAATTTATCTCAGGTCCTGTGTAGATATTCCCATGTTTCGGCGGCAACGCGCGCGAAGCGTAGTGGATCGAGTCACATTCTGTGTGAAAAACTAACCCGGCAGTTGACGAGAATGGAAGAGGTCAGCGCCCGCGTTTGCTGGGGAGCGCCGAACGCAGCCGCTAATCGGGGGCAGACCACCCGATCCGGGGGGCAAGCTGCGCCCGGCGCATTCAGGCACTTCTGAGTCTGCCTCGCGCTCCGCGGCGCGGTGTTTGACAAAACGGTGACAGCACGTGCACCACCGCACCTGTGCCCCCCCTTGCACCTGTGCCCCCCGTGCACCTGCCGCTGTTCTTTGCACCCTTGCCCTTTTTTTCCCCCCGTCAGGTATCCTTGCCGGCTCAACCCGATGGTTGGCGCCTCCCTGGTTCCCCCGGTCGCGTGGCTGCGGGCATACAAGCCTGCGTGGCTGCGGCTCGACCTCCTGGCCGGGTTGACGACGGCGGCGGTAGTGGTGCCGAAGGCAATGGCGTATGCGACCATCGCCGGGCTGCCGCTGCAGGTCGGTCTCTACACGGCCGTCGTACCGATGGTCGTCTACGCGTTGCTGGGCACGTCCCGCCCGCTCAGTGTCAGCACCAC
>DATJFF010000097.1:0-27237 GCA_035495795.1 Vicinamibacterales bacterium | reverse complement strand
GGGTGATTCGTGTGGAGCGCGTTCAGGTTCAACCGGTTCGGCCACCAGTCCTGGTTCGACCGGCCGGTGTGAGCCTTGCTCGGGAACGGGCACTTCTGTTCGTTATCCATGCTGACGTTTACCTTTCCTGTGCTGGGAACCAGGCCTGGAGCCGTCGGCCGCGCAATCGGGGCAGCGTCCCCAATACACGACCTCGGCTTCGTCGATTTCGTATCCTCTGGCGTCGGCCGCGGTGAGGCACGGGGCCGCGCCGACCGCGCAGTCCACGTCGAGGACGCGGCCGCAGATCCGGCAGATCAGATGGTGGTGATTGTCGCCAACGCGATCTTCGAAGCGCGCCGGCGCCCCGGCCGGCTGAATCCGCCGAATCAGGCCCTCGGCGGCAAGCAGCGTGAGCGCGTCGTACACCGACTGGAGCGAGATCGCTCCGATCTCGGCCCTGACGATCTCGGCCACGCCGTCCGCGGTGATGTGGGGCTGCCCGGAAACGGCTCGCAGCACCGCCAGCCGCTGCGCCGTCACCTGGATGCCGCGCTGCCGAAGGAGGTCCGCCGGGTCAACTACCACCTGGATAAGCTAGATCAAATCTTGGAATGATTCCAATGTTTGGGCACGTAGCCTACACACATTCGCTCAGTAGTCGTCGAAATAGCGCTGAATCTGCTTCAGGTCGGTCGTCTTCGTCAGCGCCAGGCGGAGCAGGACCCGCGCCTTTTGCGGGTTGAGTCCCATTGACGCGACCAGACCGAGCTTGTCGTCCTCGACCTCCACGTTGCGGCCGACCCGGCCGGTCGTGACTCGCGACGCGCGGACCGCCACCACGCCCTTCTTCGCCTGGGCCGACAGCGCCTCGAGCGCGGACGAAGTCATGTTGCCGTTCCCGACCCCAGCGATGACGATGCCCTTCGCACCAGCAGCCGCGGCGGCGGTGATGAGCGCGCCGTCCATGTTCTCGTAGGCCATGACGATGTCCACGCGCGGCAGCGTCGTGAGTCCCGAGACCGAGAACTCGGATTCGGTGGTGTGCTTCCCGACCGGGCCGCGGAAGAACTCGATCTCGCCGTAGGCCACCGTCCCAATCAGTCCCCAGAGCGGTGACAGGAACGTCTGAACCGCCGTCGTGCTCGTCTTGGTCAGCGACGAGGCGCCGTGGATCCAGTCGTTGACCACGACCAGCACGCCTCGGCCCGCGGACTCCTTGTTCGCTGCCACCGCGACGGCGTTGTAGAAATTCAGCGGGCCATCCGCCGACAGCGCCGTGGACGGCCGCATCGCCGCGGTCATGACGACCGGCTTCCGCGACTTCACGACCAGATTCAGGAAGTACGCCGTTTCCTCGATGGTGTCGGTCCCGTGCGTGATGACGATTCCTGCGACGTCGGGCATGGCGGCAAGCTCGTTGACCCGGTTCGCGAGCTTCAGCCAGACCTCGTCGTTCATGTCCTGCGAGCCGATGTTCGAGATCTGCTCGCCGCGCAGCGAGGCCAGCTTCTTTGCCTGGGGCACGGCCGCCAGCAGCTGCTCCACGCCCACCTTGCCGGACGTGTAGCCGGCCTGGACGTCGCTTGCTGCCGCTCCGGCAATGGTGCCGCCAGTGGCGAGCACGACCACCTGCGGCAACGAGGGTGTCTGAGCGGCCGCGATCGCCGTCGTCTGTGCGGCGAAGAGCGCGATAAGGATCGACCGATTCATTCGACCTGACATCACATTCCTCCTTGGAACGTCGAACCGTCATCGAGCCACGGCGGCAAGCCAGGGCACGCCGATGACGAGATAGATCAGCAGGTTGACGGCGGTGCTGAGGGCGCCGAGCCGATAGAGGTCCGACTGGGACAAGTAGCCGCTGCCGGCGAACAGCAGGTTGGCGCTCGACCCCTGCGGCGTGATCGCCGAGAAGTAGTTGGTGGCGAAGAGCAACTGGAACGCAAGCGGCGCCGCGGGTACGCCGAGCTTGACGCCGACGTCCAGGAACACGCCGAACAGCGCCAGCAGGTGGGCCGTCTGGCTGACGAACAGGTAGTGCAGCAGTACGTAGGCAACCACCAGCAGCAACCCAGCCCACGCGGCAGGCAGGCCGCTCAACGCTCCGGCCAGCCGTTCGCCGAGGAACCCCATGAAGCCCAACTCGTTGAGCTGACCGCTGATTGTGAAGAGCACCGCGAACCACAAGTACGTCGCGAGGACGTCGCCTTCCTTCGCAATGTCGCTCGCGGTCAGGACTCCGGTCGCGAGGAGCAATCCCAATCCCATGAATGCGACCGCGGTCGAGTCGATTCCCCACACGGCAGCGACAGCCCACACCGCCACCATCCCGACGAACACTGCCGACACGATTTGTTCCTGCCTCGTGAAGCTGCCAAGCGCGGCCAGCGCCTTCCGCGCCGCCGCTGGCGCGTCTGGCGTCGCCGTCACTTCGGGCCCGATCACCTTGTAGAGGATCAGCGGCAGCAGCACCATTCCGGTGAGCGTCGGCACCGAAGCGGCAATCAGCCACGAGGCGAACGAGATCTGCACACCGAACGGCTTGGCCACCTCGGCGCCGAGGGGGTTCGCGGCCATCGCCGTCAGCCACAACGCGGACGAAAGCGAGAGACTCGCGATCCCCGAGAACATCAGCAGCGCGCCGACCTTGCGCCGCGAGGGATCGCCGGGGCGCGCGCCGGCCGCCGCGGCGAGTGAAAACGCCAGCGGATACAGCACTCCGGATCGAGCCGTGTTGCTGGGGAAAGCGGGTGCGATCACGCCGTCCACGAGGAAGATGCTGTAGACCAGGCCGAGCGTCGACCGACCGAAGAGGCTCACGACCGTGTACCCAATCCGCTGGCCGAGCCCCGAGACGACAACCGCACGCGCGACGAGGAACGCGACGACGATGAGCAGGATGGTGCCGTTGGCGAAACCCGAGTAGGCCTTGGCGGGCGCGAGCGTGCCGGTGAGCACGGCCAGCGCCAGGGCGAGGATCGACGAGGTCAGGATCGGCAGCGCACCGACGACGACAGCGAAGATCGCGCCGACGAACAACGCGAAGAGGTGCCACGCGGGCTGAGTCAGGCCCTCGGGTACCGGCCAGAGCCAGAGACCGATCGTCAGCGCCGCCGTGCCGATGCGGGCAGGCGTCACTGCTGCCCCCGCTGGTACTGCCCCTTCAGATCCGACGTCCGCCCCTGAATCTCGCCGCCATCGGCGTCGACGATGTACTGCCACGTAAACGCGAAGCGCCCGCCGATGCCAGCGTACCGCCCGGTTCCGCCGGTAATCGTTCCGGTGAAGCCGCGGCCGGTGCGCAGCCCGTCTCCCTCGAGCGAACCGAACAGGCGATCGCCGCGCGTGTCGGTCCACACCCATCTTCCGGCTCTGATGCTGCGCCCATCGTCGAAGCCAATCAGCTCGCCATGGAAGCCACGGCTCAACCCTTCGCCGACCGAGAGCGTCACCGGGCCCGATAACTGGACGGTCGCTGCGGTCCCGCCGTCTTCGGTGGGCAGCGTCTGGCGCCGGCCCGTGGCCGACCATGTGCCCTCGAATGCGGTCCCACCGGCCTGCTCGGCGCGCCCGACAAGTCCCGCAACCGACACCACTACAAGCAGCGTTGCAGACGCGAGCGCCGTGACGCCGCGGCTCATGAAGGGCGATCCTGCCCGGTCATCGCCATCGGGTCGAACACCCGCGCAATCTCTTCCTCGGTGAGCACCTTTCGCTCGCGCACCAGCTCGATGATGCCGCGGCCGGTCCGCATGGCCTCGGCCGCGAGCTCGGTCGCCTTGTCGTAGCCAATCACCGGGTTGAGCGCCGTCACCGTGCCGACGCTGAATTCCACGTAGTGCCGGCACACGTCGGGGTTGGCAGTGATGCCGTCTACGCACTGGACGCGCAGCGTGTTGGCGGCGTTGATGAACAACGTCTGCGCCTCGAACAGGCAGGCGGCGATGACCGGTTCGAACACGTTCAGCTGCAGCTGGCCGGCCTCGGCGGCGAGCGACACGGTCAGGTCGCTGCCGATCACCCGGAAGCAGACCATGTTCACCACTTCGGGAATCACCGGGTTGACCTTGCCCGGCATGATCGACGAACCCGGCTGCTTCGGCGGCAGGTTGATCTCGCGGAGGCCGGTGCGCGGTCCTGACGAGAGCAGGCGCAGGTCGTTGCAGACCTTCGACAGCTTGATCGCCAGGCTCTTCATGCACGAGGAGTAGAGCACGAAGGCTTGCGTGTCCTGCGTCGCCTCGATCAGATCGGGAGCGAGATGAATCGGAAACCCGGTGATCCGGCCGAGATGTTCGGTGCACTTCCGCGCGTAGCCGGGCGGGGCGTTGAGCCCGGTTCCGATCGCCGTGGCGCCCATGTTGATCTCGCAGAGGACGTTATGCATCGCCTCGAGGGCGCGGACCTCGCCGGCCAGCGTCTCGCCAAACGCCGTGAACTCCTGCCCCAGCGTCATCGGCACGGCATCCTGCAACTGCGTCCGGCCCATTTTCACGATGCTCGAGAACTCGCGGCCCTTGCCGCGGAACGCGGCGATGAGCTCGTTGGTCGCCGCGACCAGCCGGCCATTGCCGAGGGCGAGGCCGACGTGGAGCGCGGTCGGGTAGGCGTCGTTGGTCGACTGCGACGCGTTGACGTGGTCGTGGGGATTGCAGTGCGCGTAGTCGCCGCGGTGGTGGCCCATCAGCTCCAGCGCGCGGTTGGCAATCACCTCGTTCGCGTTCATGTTCGTGGAGGTGCCGGCGCCGCCTTGCAGCACGTCGAGCTGGAACTGGTCGTGCCACTTGCCGTCGATGATCTCCCGGCAGGCCGCCTCGATGCCGCGGAGGACCTCGGCCCCGAACACTCCGCAATCGTGATTGGCGCGGGCGGCCGCGAGCTTGACCATCGCCAGACCGCGAATCGCATCGGCGTAGAGCCGCAGCTGAACGCCTGAGATCCTGAAGTTCTCGAGCGCCCGCGCGGTCTGGACGCCGTAGTACGCGTCGGCCGGAACGGCAAGCTCGCCCAGCAGGTCGTGTTCGATCCGTACGGCAGGCTTCGACATGATGTGGTCTCCGGGATACAGGCTGGCCGGCGGCGCCCAGCGCGGCACGTCGGGCAGTATCGAGCAGGATTGGTGCCACCTTCGAAGCGTGGGCGAAGCGACTCTAAACCACGCCGCCGCGGGAGTTTGTGCCCGTGGTGCTGCTCTCGCGACGGCACTCCCCTTCCGGAATGCCGTAGTCACCCCCGGACCGACGGGGAGAGTAGGCACCGTCGCCGCTGGAGCCCACGCATCAGGGCAGGTTGTATCGCAACTGCGCGAAAAACAGGAACGCACGCGCGGAATCGGGGCCCGCACCAGCCGACCACGGCTCCCGGCGAAGCCACGAGGTCTGCACGTTCATCTGGGCCGACCCGCGATTCTCGGTCCGGACGATCTGGTACGACACGGTGGCGGTGGCTTCGCCGATCCGCCGGTTGACCGCGTTCGACGACCCGGGGAAGCCATAGCCGATGTAGCCGCCGTCTGCGTCCACGAAAAACGTGTCGTTGACGTGAATGCCCGAGTAGTAGCCGGCAGCCGAGATCCGCCGCGAGATCGTCTGTTCCACGGCGAGCACCCACGACCGGGTCCGCACCGGTGCAATCGAGCCGTCCGCGCGGAAGGCGACATCGGGAGCGAGCCCGCCCACGTATCGGCCGAGGCCGCTTCCGGTCGCGAATTGCCCGATGACGCGCGTGCCCCTGGCAGGATTGGCGCGGCCGTTGATGCTCAGCCCGCCGCCGGTCTCCTTGAAATCGCGATCGTACGGCGCCACCGTATGCCTGAAGACCCGAAGGACGCCACCTGCATCCAGATGGATCGCGGAGCTCGGATTCCACGCCACCCGGGTCACGAAGTCAGGCATCAGGTTCGGGACCGCCAGCGCCTGGTCGCCGGTGTTGTATTGGTCCGCAATGTCGTTGCCGCAACAGACCGGCAGCGTCACCCAGTCGCTCCCGATCTGCTGCTCGGGGTTCTCCACCGACACCGCCCAGTTCACACGCGGCGACGGCCGCCACGTGAACCGCACCTGCGGGGAGCGGTCCCACACCAGTCCCGTCACGTAGTTGGTGTCAACGGCCTGCGACATCTCGTAGTCCGAGGGCCAGACGCTGAGCTGCTGTTTGGGCGGCGTCATCAGCGAGAACGCCTGGCCAGCGGCAAGCGCCAGGTGGTCGCCGTAGAGGACCTCGGTAAACGCCTGCCGGAGACGGAACCCGGCGCTGCTGCTGCTCACCGCGATGTTGCCGGGAGTGGTGCCTGCGAAGTCCATCTCGAAATAGCCGGCCAGGCGTCTGAACCGGGCTTCGGGAAACGGCGCATCCACGCGAATGGAGAGGCGCGAGGTCTGCGCCGAGAGCCGGCTCTCGGACACGCTCCCTGCCAGCGTGCCGTCGGACGGGATGGTCGCGAAGTTGGTGCCGGGGCCGCCGCCGCTGTTGGTCGAGCGGTAGATCCCGGTCACCCCAAGGTAACCGCCGATGCGAAGTTGCGCGGGACCGATGTCGACGGCAGGGCCCTGTGCCTGCTCGCCGGCGACTTCCTGGCCAGGGTTGTGAGGTGCCTGGGTGACAGCAGGCGGCGGCTGCCCCTGGACGGCCGGAGCGGCCGGCGCGGCGGATGTCCCCTGGTCGACTGGCGCCGCCTGCTGGGCAGCCACTGTAACCGCCAGGCTCCACCAGATCGCCACGGCAATCACTGGTGCGGCTCGCATGCCTGCGTCACTCTAATGCGCCCCCGTTGACAGACATTTCGCCCCGGCAGGCGCCCGGGTTCAGCGTGAGGCAGCGCCGCAGCCGGCGTTGCCGGCCGCGTCGGTCGCGCACACACGAAATTCCGTGGAAGGTGGGATGTCCGAAGGCCAGTCGGCGCGCCACAGATACTCGCCGTACCAGCGCATCGGCTCGGTGCGCGGCCCGGACGGTGTCGTCCATTCAACCACGACCCGCTTCCATTCGAACGCGAAGCTCGGGCTCTTGCGATCGTGCACCCGCGCGACCACCTGGCGCCGTCCGCCCGGCCCGACCTGCACACCGGCCATCGTCACCGACGGCGGTGCCGAGTCCGGCGCGATTGCGCGGCCCGCGAACACGCGCTCGTCGTTCGCCTTCGGGTTCTCGCCCTGCCCCTGGACGACGTCGATGCGTCCGTCGCCGTCGAGATCGGCGAGCGCGATGCCGAGCGTGCCGGGGGTATCCTCGCCGCTGAAGGCATCGAGCTTCACGGTCAAGTGGCCGTGTCCGTCGTTGATCAGCAGCCGATCGGGCCCGCTCAGCGAGCCGATCACGAAGTCCGCGTCGCCATCGGAGTCGACGTCGAGGAACGCGACCATGTTGTCGTCCTCGCCGATGTTCGACGAAGGCGGCCACCACGCTTCGGTCGCGTCGAGGAAGCGGCCCTTGCCGTCGTTCCTGAAGACGTGCTCGCGCCGGTTGCCGGAGTCTTCCTTGGCGATCTCGCCGTCGTTGATGGTCACGAGATCGAGGAAGCCGTCCCCGTCGAGATCCATCGGCTCGAGCTCGTAATTGTTGGTGTATTGCGGCAGCCCGCGCGGATCGTCCGTGAACACGCCAGCGCCATCGTTGCGAAACAGGTAGCTGCCGCCGCAGCGCTTGCACGAGACCAGCACGTCGAGGTCGGCGTCGTTGTCGACGTCGGCCAGTTCGAGGTCCCACGAGAACTGGACCTTGATGTCCGGCATGCGTTTGTCGGTGGCATCGGTGAAGCGGGCCTGGCCGTCGTTCACCCACAGGCGGGTCCGTCCCCCGCCATTCGTCATGTTGTTGCCGGGTCCCCAGTCGGCGAGCACGAGATCGAGGTCACCGTCGCCGTCCACGTCTCCGACCTCGAGATCCCCGACGCTGAGCGGCATCTGGGGCAGATGGGTGCGCGTCGCCTCTTCGAATCGACCCTGTCCGCGCCCGAGAAAGAGGCGGCTCTGGGTCTGGTACGTGGTGCCGACGACGATGTCCACGAGCCCGTCGCCATTCAGATCGCGGGCCTTGATCACACGGGCGAGATCCGGCGTCGCGCCGAAAACGTCGGGAGTGGCCTCGCGGAATCGCAGCCCCGGTCCGGTGTTCAGGAACACCTGGTTCGGCTCAGGCTTGCCGGGCGTGGAGTAGTCGCCGCCGTTGGCGAACAGGATGTCCGGCCGGCCGTCGCCGTTGAGGTCGGCGATCTCCACCTTGTTGGTCCAGAAGCCGGTCTTGCCGATCGCCTCGGCGGTGACATCGACCCAGAGAGGGCCTGGCGAAGCGGGTTGACGCGCCGCCGGAGCACTCGCGCCGGCAACGACAGCCAGCGCGGCGACGAGAGCGGCACCCGACCGATGGACCGGGATCACGCGGGAATCATATCGCCTAGTTCTCGCGCATCACCACCACAGGATCGATTCGCGACGCACGTCGAACCGGCTGCCACCCCGCCAGCATCGACACCGCGACGAGCACCCCTACCGCCCCGATGATGGTCGGGGCATCGAGCGGCGAGATTTCGAACAGGAAGGTCCGGAGGAATCGCGTCAGACCGAGCGCCGCGGCAACACCGGCGAGCACGCCGGCGGCAACCGCCAGCGAAGCGCCGCCGAATACGAGCCGTGCCACCGATCGGGGTGACGCGCCGAGGGCCATACGGATGCCGATCTCTCGGGTGCGGTCGGCGACGACGTGGTTGAGGATGCCGTAGACGCCGATCGCGGCCAGGACCAGCGCCATCGCCCCGAATAGGCCGATCACGGTGAGTGTGAAACGGCGCGACGCGGTCGAGCGTTCGACCAGGGTCGTCATTCGCGACACCTCCACCGGCACGTCGGGATCGAGCGTGCGCCAGCCGGCGCGCAGCGTCGGCACGACGGATTCGGCGGTGACTCCCGGCGCCAGGCGCGCTGCCGTGGTCATGAAGTAGCGCGTCCGCATCGGCTGCTGACGGAAGTTGACGAAGACTTCGGGCACGGCTTCGGTCGCGAGGTCGCGGAACCGGGTGTCGCCGACCACGCCGACGACAGTGAGCCAGGGGTTTACCTCGTCCATCCCCGCGAACCGGATCCGCTGGCCGATGGGATCCCGCCCGGCAAAGTGACGGCGCGCCAGCGACTCGTTGATCAAGGCCGCCGGCTCGCTGCCGGGGACATCGCGGCCGTCGAACCACCGGCCGCGCCGCAGCGGAATGCCCATGGCCTCGAAATAGCCCGCGCTGGCGATGCGATACACGGCCGACTGCGCAACCCAGTTGTCCTTGATGTCGTCCCACACCTGGCCGTCGAGCATGAAGCCGCCGTTGGCATCCAGGCCGCTGAGCGGCGGGGCGTTCACGATACCAGCGGCTTCCACGCCTGGGACCGTCGTCACACGAGCAAGCCACCCGTCGTAGAGACGTGCCGCCGCGGCCGCGTCGGAGTACTTGCCCTCGGGGACCGTGGTCTGCAGCGTGAGCACGTGGGCCGGCTGGAAGCCGGGGTCGACGTCGAGCAGCCGGGCCAGGCTGCGCCCGAGCAGGCCGGCGGAAATAACCATGAGCAGCGCAACGGCCATCTCGAGCGCAACGAGACCCTGCCGGGCGCGGCCGGCACCCGCACTGCCGCCCCGCCCGCCTTCGGCGAGCACATCGCGCAGCGACGTGCGCGAGAGCGTCAGCGACGGGAGCCAGCCGAACACGACCGGCGTGATCAAGGCGAGGCCAGTGGCGGCGAGCGCCGCGCGCGCGTCGATCGCCACCTGATCGATCCTGGGGATCGAGGACGGCGCCAACGCGACAAGGCCGCGGACGAACGCTGCCGCAATCGCGAGGCCGCCGAGTGCGCCGGAGACGCCGAGCACGAGATTCTCGGAGAGCAGCAGGCGAACCAGCTGGCGCCGCTCGGCGCCGAGCGCCTGGCGCATGGCCAGCTCGCGCCGCCGGCCCGTACCGCGGGCCAGCACCATGTTGGCCACGTTCGCGCAGGTCGCGAGCAGCACGATCGCCACGCCGCCAAGCAGCACGAGCAGCATCGGCCGCGACGTACCGACGGTTCGCTCGTGCAGCGGAATGACGCTGGCGTCGGTGCTATCGTGGTCCGCGCCGTAGGTCGCCTCGAGCCTCCGGGCGATCAACGTCATCTCCGCCTGCGCCGAGGCGAGCGTCACGCCGGGCTTGAGCCGCGCCAGAACCCGCACGTTGTGCGCGGTGCGCCCCGAGGTATCGGTGTCCAGCTCGCGCGGCAGCCACACGTCGGCGTCAGGCGGGTAGTTGAACCCGGGCGGCATTACGCCGACGACGGTGGCACGATGACCGCCGGCGTCCACCCAGAGCTGCGCGAGGTCAGGATTGGACCCGAGCAGCCTCGTCCAGAACCCGTGGCTCACGACCACCGCGGGCCGGCCGTGCTCCTGCGATTCTTCGGCGGAGAACGCGCGGCCGACGACCGGCGACACGCCCATCACGGCGAAGAAGTCCCTGGTCACCTGGTAGACGCCGGTGACCACCGGCTCGCGGCCGCCGACGACAGTCCCGGTCCCGCCGCTCCACCCGGCCATCGAGGCGAAGCTCGTGGCAGCCTGCTGCCAGTCCTGAAAATTGGGATTCGATGCTCCGATCGCCCGCGACTGATCGGTCGCTTCCCAGATCGTGACGATCCGGTCCGGCTCCGGGTATGGAAGCGCCTTCAGCAGCACCGCATCGACGACCGCAAAGACCGCGATCGCCGCCCCCATTCCGAGCGCCAGCAGCGCGACGGTGATGGCGGTGAACACAGGGGTGCGCATGAGCGTGCGCAGGGCCAGCCGGAGGTCCCACATCATGCGTCGATTGGACGTGAGACGGGCATGATTCGTTGCCCGCTCGCCGCGAATGTGACAAATCCGTGGCGTGTCACAGCAACTTCACTGGACCGTGTCACGGCGGCCGGCGGATGCTAGGCCCTCATATGGAAGTTCTCGCCGTCCTCGGCGTGCTGGGCTTCACGGCGCTCCTCGAGGTTCTCGGCGTCTTCGCGGCGTTGAGCGGCCGGTTCGAGCGGTCTGAACCGTCCTGAGACCCGTACGGCCGGGCCTGCCGCCCGGTCTTGCGATCGGCCGGCGGTCGGGCAACAATCCGCGCGGGTCCCTCATGCCCGCGCCAAAATTCATCCCCCCCTTCCCCTGCATCGTCGCTCTTGGCTTCCTCCTGTTCGCGCGCTCGCCCGGGTACGCCCAGGCCCCCACCGAGAAGGGTCGAACCGGGCTCGATCTCACGACGCTCCTCGCCAAATGGACCGGCGACCTCGACGGCATGGAGGAACGGCGCACCATCCGGGTGCTGACCGCCTACAACCGCACGCTGTACTTCGTGGACAAGGGGACGGAGCGTGGCACCGCTGCCGACCAGGGGCGGCTGCTCGAAACCGAACTCAACAAGACCCTCGCCAAGGGTCATCTGACGGTGCGGGTCATTTTCGTGCCCGTCTCGCGCGACGAACTGCTGTCGGGCCTGATCGACGGACGCGGCGACATCGCGATGGGCAACCTCACGGTCACTCCCGAGCGGCAGCAACTCGTGGACTTCGCGGACCCCTGGATTGCCAACGTGGACGAGATCGTCGTCACCGGCCCGGGTGGCCCGGCCATCAACTCGACCGATGATTTGTCGGGCCAGGAAGTGTTCGTGCGCGAATCGAGCAGCTATCACCAGAGTCTCGTGGCGCTCAACGAGAGTCTCGCTCAGCGAGGCTTGAAGCCCGTGGTGATCGTCCCGGCGCCGGAGGAGTTCGAAGACGAGGACCTGCTCGAGATGGCCGGAAGCGGGCTGGTCAAGACCGTGATCGTCGACAACCACAAAGCGTTCTTCTGGCAGCGTGTGATCCCGTCGCTGACGCTCCATCCGACGGTGGCGCTGCGGAAGGGCGCCGACATCGCCTGGGCGGTTCGCAAGGACAGCCCGAAGCTCAAGGCCGCGCTCAACAAATTCCTGGCGAAGAACGGGCTGGATTCATTGAACGCGCGGCTGATCTTCCGCCGTTATCTTCTCAACACTCAGTATGTGAAGAGCGCGACCGCTGAAGCAGAGATGAAGCGCTTCCGCGCCCTCGTCGGCTACTTCCGGACCTACAGCACCAAATACAACCTCGACTGGATGCTGATGGCGGCGCAGGGTTACCAGGAGTCGCGCCTGAACCAGCAGGCCAAGAGCCACGTCGGCGCGATCGGGGTCATGCAGATCATGCCTGAGACCGGCAAGGATCTGAAGGTCGGCGACATCACCAAGGCCGAAGCGAACATCCACGGCGGGATCAAGTACATCCGCTTCATGATCGACGAGTACTACGAAGACGAGCCGATGGACGATCTCAACAAGGTGCTGTTTGCGTTCGCCGCCTACAACTGCGGTCCCGGCCGGGTCCGCCAGCTGCGCCGCCAGGCGGCGTCGCGCGGGCTGGATCCGAACGTGTGGTTCGACAACGTCGAGCGCGTCGCCGCTTCGGTGATCGGACGCGAGACGGTGACTTACGTGAGCAACATCTACAAGTATTACGTGTCGTATCTGCTCGTGCAGGGCGAGTACATGCAGCGGCGGGAGCTGAAGAAGAAGACCGCCGCGCCTTCCGCACCTGGTTCACATTGACCCGCGGTCGGCGACGGACCGCGTCTTCGCAACGACAAGCACTGATGGAGCCTGCATCATGAAGACATATTTCGCCCTGCTCGGCGGCGTCGCGCTCGCGACCTCGTCGATGGTGTTCGCTCAGCTCGGCAAGCCGGTCAAGGACGTGGTCGAGCTCGAGCTGCTGACCCACACCGAAGTCACCGAACGCATGAAGGCCGGCGTGACGTCGGTGCTGATTGCCAACGGCGGTACCGAAGAGCGCGGACCGCACAACATCCTCGGCGGGCACACGATCATGGCCCGGGCCACCGCCATCGACGTCGCCCACCAGCTTGGCAACGCGCTGGTCGCGCCGGTGCTGCCGATCGACGTCGCCGCGACCGGGGTCACCGAGGGCACCAACACACCCGGCGGACTGACGGTCCCGCCCGATGTCTTCAAGCAGGTCAAGACCGCCGAGATCCGCAGCATGGCCTGGAGCGGCTTCAAGCACATCTTCGTGATGGGCGACCACGGCGGCGGTCAGCGGCAGATGAAGGAAGCCGCAGAGGAGATGGACAAGGAGTTCTCGCCGCGCGGGATCCGCGTCCACTACGTGCCGGACTTCTATTCGAAGTACCAGGACGACGTGCAGATGTATCTCTACGAGCACAAGCTGCCGGTCGGCGGCCACGGCGCGGTGATGGACACGTCCAAGATGCTCTTCCTCGAGCCGTCGCCGGGCATTTACGTGCGGCCGATCTACAAGACGGTGCCATTCGATCCGGTTGGCCAGACGCCGGAAGAGTGGAAGGCCGCGCGTGACGCGCGCGTCGCCCGCGAGGCGGCAATTGCCGCTGGGCAGACGCCGCCGCCGGCGCAGGGGGGCGGCCGCCGTCAGGCCGCTGCCGACAGCGCGCCGAAGGTGAACAACGGCCTCTCCGGCGATCCGCACCCGTCAACGAAGGAACTGGGCAGGATATTCCACGACTTCGGGGTCAAGGAGACGGTCGCGCAGATCAAAGGGATGCAGGCGGGACACTAGCAGGTTGCTGAAGAACGCAACCTGAAGAAAGAAGTGAGAAGTGGCAAGTGAGAAGCTCAGAGCGTCAGGTGATCGCCCGTGCCTCTCACCTCTCACCTCTCACTTCTCACTTCTCTTAAGGCACGTGCGAGCAGTAGCCGCCGCCGGTGCAGGTCTCGGGAACGTAGGTCTCGCTCTCCACCAACCACCGGCCGTTCTGCTTGCGCCACTTGGCGAAGTAGCGGCCGGTGAGCTGGATCTTCCCGTCGCGATCCGTCCACGAGCCACTCCAGGTTCCGCTCTCCGACGCCATCAGCCACGGCGCGAAGACGCGGACCTCCGACGGTATGCGTCGATACACGACGTCCGGACGGGTCCGGAACTGCTCCGCGAAGCTCTGCTCGTTCGCCTCTCGTCCCTGGCGGTGGACCGAGTTCGAGGTCACGACAATGACATCGTCGGCGAGGATGTCGCCGATGCCCCTGGTATCGTGCTTCGCGATGGCGGCGTTCGACGATTCCCGCCGCGCGCGGATCTGCTGCTCGTCGCCCTGCTGAACCGCGAGAACCTCCGCAAGCCCGCCTTCGCTCGATGCGACCTCACCGAGCTTCGGCGCGGCAGGCCTCGAGAACCCCGCAAACCCCGCGAACGCGATCGCGACGATGAGCGCGAGCCTCACTTCCCCCCCAGCGAATCGAGCAGGTCCTGCGCCCAGCCGATCTCGTCGTCGATGATCGTGTGGCCCATGCCCGGATAGATTCGCTTGGTCACCTGCGCGCCCATCCGCGCGCAAAGCGCCGCGCTTTCGGTTACGCGCGCCTCCGGCACGTGTGCGTCGCGATCGCTGCAGCCGAAGAAGGCCGGCGTGCCATCGAAACGGCCCGACTCGTCCCAGGCCGTGCCCGGAGGGCCGATCGCGCCGCCGCTGAACGCGACGAGGCCGCCAAAGCGCGAGGCGTGTCGGACTGCGAACTCCGTCGACAGGCACGCGCCTTGAGAGAAGCCAAGCAGCACGATGCGGTCGCGGGCTACTCCGGCCGCCTCCACCTGCGCGACCAGCCCGGCCAGCACCGAGAGCGCGGACGACAGCCACGGTTCGTTGCTGGCGATGTCGGCCATGAAGCTGTAGGGATACCAGGTCCGGTTGGCCGCGGCCGGCGCCAGGTAGGTTGCATTCGGGCGCTCGAGCACCGGGACCAGGTCGAGGATGTTCTCCGGCCCTGCGCCGCGGCCGTGGACCATGATCACCGCGACCGGCGCACGGCCCAGCGGCTGACCCGCCTGCAGCACCGGCTGTCCGTCGTGCGGGCCCATCAGCGGTACACCACGGAGGGAAGGTTGGTTTCGATGGCCGCGCGGTATTGCTCCTCCCAGGGCGGCAGTTTGAGATCGCGCCCGAGCAGCGCCAGCTCTTCGTCAACGGTGAAGCCCGGTTCGATTGTCGCCACCTCGAACAGGACGCCGCCCGGCTCGCGGAAGTAGATCGACTGGAAATAGCAGCGATCGCGGACCTCGGTGACACTGCAGCCGAGCGAAACGAGATCTTCGCGAAGCGCGAGCTGCTCTTCGGGCGTGGCAATCGCCATCGCGACATGATGCACGGTGCCGAGCCCGTTCACGGCCGGTGTTGCCTCGGGATCTTCGACAACGTCGATCACGTGCCCGGCCGAGTTGCCGCCGGCGGCCACGCGGGTGCGGTTCGCGGCCTCGCCAACGACCTCGTAGCCGAGCACGCTGGTCATGAACTCGAGCGTCGGTGCGGAACGGCGCTCCAGCAGCGTGACGCTGTGCAGGCCGCGAACGGCTTCGCCAATACGCACTCCATTTCCGGTCCACGGTTCGCGGTAGTCCTGGTCGGTGCCGACCAGCTCGAACCACAGCCCGGACGGATCGTCGAATCGGATCACGTCGTTGCCGAAGCGCGGCCCCGGTTCTTCGACGCGCACAGCGGCGTCGCGCAGCCGGCCGCGCCAGTAATCCAGCGCTCCGGCCGGCACCGAAAACGCGGTCGTGACTACCTGCCCCGCTCCTTTGGTCCCGACACGCACGCCGTATCCCTTGTAGGGAAAGGTCGTCCAGATAGTCCCGGGCAGTCCCTTCTCGGTGCCGTAATAGAAGTGGAAGACGTTGTGGTTGTCGAAGTTGACGGTCTTCTTCACCAGCCGCATGCCGAGCTGCTCGATGCAGAAGTCGAGATCGGTCTGGGCGTCGTTCACGGTCGCGGTGACGTGATGCAGCCCGAGAATGGTGTGCGCCATCTCGCGATTAAATCACGGGGGTTCAAAATCACAGGGGTTCAAATCACGAGAGGTTCAAAGCCCGGACGTTCAAAGCACGGGGGTCGAAACCAACGTGACTGGCCTGAAGCCTGAAGCCTGCTCACCGCCTCGGCGCAGGAACCAGGCGGACGATGGGTGTCGGGGCGCCGTCGAAACCGCGGGCGTCGCCGTCGACCGCGACGTAGATCAAGCCATCCGGTCCCTGCCGGACGTCGCGCAGCCGTCCGATGTTCTGCACGAGCGTCTCCTCGCGCACGACCTTCCGGCCGTCGAGCTCCATGCGAATCAGCTTCTGCCCGCCCATGCTCGCGACCAGCATGTCGCCCTTCCAGCCGGGGAACTTGTCCGCCGTGTAGAACATCATCCCGGTGATGCCGATCGACGGCACCCAGAAGTGCACGGGCGGCTCCATCCCTTCCTTCATCGTGCCCTCGTGGATCGCGAGGCCGGTGCGATAGTTCACGCCGTAGCCGACCACCGGCCAGCCGTAGTTCTTCCCTGCCTCGATCACGTTCAGCTCGTCGCCGCCCTGCGGGCCGTGCTCGTCGAGCCACACGTCCCCGGTGTCGGGATGTACGGCCAGCCCCTGCGCGTTGCGATGGCCCCAGGTGTAGATCTCCGGCTTCACGCCGGGCGTTTTCACGAACGGGTTATCGCTCGGCACCCGCCCGTCGTCCTGCAGGCGAACCACCTTGCCGTTGTGTTTCGAGAGGTCCTGCGCGGGATGCTTGGCGAGATCGCCTGCTGGGGGCCACTGCCGGTCGCCGACGGTGATGAAGAGATACCCCTGTTTGTCGAACGCGAGCCGGCCGCCCCACTGCGAACTGCGGTTCGTGCCGTTGCCAGGGGCGTCGGCGTGGAAGATCTCCTGCACGTTCGTCAGCCGATCGTTCTCGAACCGGCCTCGCGCGACCGCGAGGTTGCCGTAGCCGTTGGCGCCTGGCTTCGTGTAGCTGATGTAGACGAGGCGGTTTGTCGCGAAGCCCGGGTGCAGAATGACGTCGCGCATCCCCGGCTGTTCGCGCCCGTCCTGCGGCGTGCCGCCGTGCCCGAGCGAGAGGATCTCCGGCAGGCCCTCCACGGCTTTCGGCAGCAGCGCGCCCTTGCGCACGATGCGGAGGCGGCCGGGGCGCTCGGTGACGAGCATGTCGCCGTCAGGCGTGAACGCCATCGAAAACGGATGCACCAGCCCGTCCACCACCGTCTCGACGGTGAAGTCGTGCTCGGCCGTCTTGATCACCTTCGCTGGCGGCGGCAGGTTTGGTTTCTGCGCCGCGGGCGTGGCAATGGTGGCGGTGGCAAGAGCGAGGCTTCCGGCAGCAAGGGCGGCAAATCGGGTAAGGGTCACAGCGGGCCGATTATCCGCGCTTGGGCCGTGAAGGACAATGGGGAGATGCTCCGCATCGGCGCGCACATGTCCGTGGCCGGCGGCGTCTCGCTGGCCGTGGACCGCGCCGAGCTCCACGGCTGCGAAGCGCTGCAGATTTTCGCGAAGAACGCCAGCCAGTGGAAAGGCAAGCCGCTCGATCGTGATGAGATTCGCCGTTTCCGCCGCCGGGTGGCGGAGACCGGCATCGGCCCGGTCGTGTCGCACGCGAGCTATCTGATCAACCTGGCAACGCGCGCACCGGCACTGCGCGAGCAGTCGATCGCCGCGTTCGTAGACGAGCTCGAGCGCGCCCACGCGCTCGCGTTGCTCGGGGTCGTGATCCACCCGGGCACCTGCACGGAGGGACCGGACGAAGAAGGGCTGGCGCTGATCGCCGCCGGCCTGCGCACGGCGCTGAAGGCGCACCCGCGGCGCAAGACGATGGTGCTGCTCGAACATACGGCCGGCCAGGGGCGATCGCTCGGCCACCGCTTCGAGCACCTCGCGGCCATCATCGGCGCGCTCGACGGCTCGCCGCGGGTCGGCGTGTGCCTCGACACCTGCCACCTCGTCTCCGCCGGTTACGACATCGTCTCGGCGGAGGGCTACGCGCGCACGTTCGCGGACTTCGATCGCGTCGTCGGCATCGATCGGCTCCGCGCTTTTCACGCCAACGACTCGAAGAAGCCGTGCGGCAGCCGCGTCGACCGCCACGAGCACATCGGCAGGGGCTGTCTGGGGCTGGAGCCGTTCGCCCGCATACTCCATGACGAGCGGTTTGCCGGGCTGCCCATGATGATCGAGACCGCGAAGCTGCCCTCGCGCGGCCGTGCCGACCAGATCGTGCTCGATCCGCTCGACGCCGAAAACCTCGGCACGCTGCGGAGACTTCGAGATTCGCCGCCGCCGCGCCGACGAGCCTAATGTGCTCCGCGCCGGCGGCGCGTGCGTATTCGCGACGGCCGTCGCGAGCCGTGAGAGGCTGAGCTTCTCACTTCAAACCTCTCACTTCTCACTTCAGGCCGTGTTCTTCAGCAGCCTGCTCAGCGGCTTCCGGTCGCGTCGATCGCGGCGACCAGCGCCGCCAGCGACTGGTTCAGCGTCTTCGTTCCGACCGGCGCGCCGCGCTGATGTCCCATGCGGACGACCACCAGATCGTGCGAGGGGACGACGAAGGTGTGCTGCCCGCCGGCGCCGGACATGAAGTAGGCGTCGCGCGGCAGGTTCCACTGCCCTTCGCCGTTCACCCAGAATTGCCCGCCGTATTCCTTGCGGCGCCACGCCGGCGCTGGCGTGCTGACGAACTTCGCGAAGCCTTCGGGGAGGAGCCGCTGACCATTCCACATGCCGTCACGGAGATACAGGAGACCCAGCCGCGCCCAGTTGCGCGCGGTGCCGTAGTCGTGGCCGCTCAGCAGGAAGTTGCCCCACGGATCGGTTTCCAACACCTGGCGGCGAATGCCGATCTTGTCGAACAGCGCGCGCTGCGGGAAGGTCAGGTACTCCTCGCCCTTCTTGCGCACGTGCTGCTGCACGAGGAACCCGAGCGTCATCGGATCCGAATTGCGATAGCGGCCGACCGTGTTCGGCGCGTACTCGACGGGCGACGTAATCGCGTACTGGAAGGCGTTGACTCCGCCGGCGTAGATGAAGAAGTGATCGTGATACTGCGTATTTGGATCCATCCAGCGATCGTCCTGGCCGGTGAAGCTGAGGCCGCTGGACATGTGCATGACGTCGGCGACCTTGATTGCGCCACGCGGATCGCCGGGACGGCGCCAGTCTGGCACGGGGGCTGGATCGTCGAGACTGAAAGCGCCGTCCTTGATCACGAGGCCGACGAGCGTTGCGGTAAGGCTCTTCCCCATCGACCAGCTCTCCAGCTGCGTGTCTTTGGTGATGCCGGGCATGTAGCGCTCGCCGACGATCTGTCCCTTGTAGACGACGACCATCGCGGCGGTGAGGCCTTCGGGATCGGCGAAGGCCATGTCCACGGCCGTCTGCACCTTGGCCTTGTCGAGGCCGGCAGGCCACGGTTCCTTCACCGGCGCGTCGCCCATCGGCCACATCTGGCTCGCCGCGTCGGGCAGAGTCGTCTTCACCGGCACGGGCGTGAAATGGACGCCGTTCTCGCCGACCGGATGAATCACGCACCCTTGATCGCCGTAGAGCGCGGCGGTGCGCGTCGTGCCCTCGATGGTAACGCTGACGCGCTTCTTCTCGCGGTCGACGTCCACGGTCAACGGCTTCTGCCGGACCGGCTCGGTCATCAGAAAGTAGGCGCTGTTCGTCCGCGTCTCCTCGACGTCGCGGCCGGAGATGAACGCGGCCGAGCAGACGATCTTCGCGTAGCTCGCCGCGCCGAGCGTCGTCACCGATTGATACGGAATGTCCGGATGATGCGAGCGCGTGGGAGGCGTCCACGGCTGCTGCGCCAGGGTAGGCGTAACGAGGACGGCGGCGACGGCGGCGGTGGCCAGAATGCGCGGCATCGTCATGCGGCGCATCCTAGCAGGCTCCAGGCTTCAGGCTCCAGGCTTCACGCTCTAGGCTTCAGGCTCCAGGCTCTAGGCCTGTCACACCGTCGGGCTGCCAGTTGATCGTCTAGCGAGTCACGCAACCAGCCGCACCTCACGACGGAAAGACGATCAGTAGACAGTGTGATAGCCAGACAGGCCTAAAGCCTAGAGCCTGGAGCCTGAAGCCTCCCAGCGAAGCCGTCAGTCCCCGTGTCCTTTCCCCGGTGCGAGCTGTCCCCTGACGAACCCGGCCGGGACAGCAGTGGTGTGTATGTTGGCGTAGACATTGCCGGAGCGAATGGCGGCAATCAGCTCCGACAGCTCGCCGGCGGCGATTCCCTGGCCGGCCGGTCCGACCACGTCCGCTGCGCTCCAGATCCCGCTGATGGTGCCAGAGTTTGCGGGGCATGCCTGGGTTCC
This sequence comes from Vicinamibacterales bacterium, assembly GCA_035495795.1. GTDB lineage: Bacteria > Acidobacteriota > Vicinamibacteria > Vicinamibacterales > UBA2999 > VFZN01. The sequence continues at coordinate 7,079 of DATJFF010000097.1, read as the reverse complement.
GGCCGGACCGTTGCCGAGATTCGTGCACAGGAACACGCTGATGCCGCCGTTGACGCTCGGCTGGCCGAAATGCAGGTGCGACTGCGTTATGCCCGGGACCTCGTAGGTCAGCTGCCAGCTGATCGTCGACTCATCGTCGCTGATGCTGGCGGAGAAGCTGCCGCCAGCGGTCGTGGACTGCGCGGGCACTTCGCCGTACCCGGTGAGAGTGGTGCTCCAGTTCGGGTTGCCGGCAGCGGCTCCGATTCCAACGATGGCCGCGACCGCTGTCACCGTCGCCATGATTCGTGTACGCGTCACCACACACCTCCAGTCGGCGCAGGCGGGAGCTTATGGTGGGAGGCTGGCCATTGACAAGGTCGCCTGCTCCGCCTCCGCCGTCGCGGGGTAAGCTGTCGCGGTCGATGACTCCGGTGCCGGGCACCCGATTCGGCGCGTACGAGGTCGTGGCCACGCTAGGGGTCGGCGGCATGGGCGAGGTCTACCGGGCCCGGGACACCCGTCTCGGACGCGACGTGGCGATAAAGGTGCTGCCCGCCTCGTTCGCGGACGACGGCGACCGCGTCATGCGCTTCGAGCGGGAGGCTCGTGCGCTCGCCTCCCTGAACCATCCGCACATCGCACAGATCTACGGACTCGAGCAGTCAGGCGGCACGTCGGCACTGGTGATGGAGCTGGTCGAGGGCGATGATCTCGCGCAGCGGATCGCGCGCGGACCGCTCCCACTCGACGAGGCGCTGCCCATCGCGCAGCAGATCGCCGACGCGCTCGAAGCCGCGCACGAGGCGGCGATCGTTCACCGCGACCTCAAGCCAGCGAACATCAAGGTGCGGCCAGACGGCACGGTGAAGGTGCTGGACTTCGGCCTGGCCAAGGCGACGGAGGCGGGAGTCGGGAATCGGGAGTCGGGAGTCGGAAAAGCGCTTGCCGATTCGCCGACCCTGGCGTCACCGGCGGTGACGCAAGCCGGAATCATCCTGGGCACGGCCGCTTACATGTCGCCCGAACAGGCCCGCGGCATGCCCGTCGACGCCAGGACCGATCTCTGGGCCTTCGGTTGTGTCCTCTTCGAGATGCTGACCGGTGCTCAGAGCAAGCCGTTCGACGTCACGCCAGACGGACGCATCCTCGCGATCAAGGAAGACGACAGCATCCGCCCTGATCACATCGTCGTGGTCCAGAACTGGCTGAGCGCCGCGCATCCGCGCGACGCGCACGAGTCCAGATAGGCGGAGTAGCCACCCATCATCGTGACGGCATCATGACAATCCTTATGCGTGCGGCCGTCGTCGTGACGCTGTTGGGCCCGGCGGCATTCGGTCCGGATGCGCCACAGCCAGCCAGTGGCAACATGCAAGGTCACGTGCAGCTGCCCCACGTCCGGCTCTGGTGTGTCGATACCGGCGGCAGCGGAGAAGCCGTGATTGCGCTGCACGCCGCGACCGGCAGCAGCCAGGTCTGGGAGCACCAGGTCCCGGCGTTCACGGCCGCCGGCTATCGCTTCATAGCCTGCGACCGCCGCGGGTACGGGCGGACGGTGGCCGACGGCAACCCGAGCGCAGCCCCGGTGCCGGCCGCCGAAGACGTAGAGCAACTCGCACAATCGCTCGGGTTGTCCAGATTTCACCTCCTGGGCAGCGCGGCAGGTGGCATCGTCGCATTCGACTACGCGCTCTCGTTCCCCGCGCGTCTACGAACCCTGGTCGTGGCCAACAGCATCGGCGGCGTGCAGGACCCGGACTACCTCGAGATGAGTCGCCGCCTGCGCCCGTCGCCGCAATTCGACGCGCTTCCGCCGGAGTTCCGCGAGCTTGGCCCTTCGTACCGGGCGTCGAACCCGGAAGGTGTGGCCCGATGGGTGGCGCTCGAGAAAGCGAGCCGAGCACCAGGCGCGCCGATCCCGGCCCAACCGACAAGGACTCGCGTCACCTTCGCGGCGATCGAGTCGCTGTCGGTCCCCACGCTCCTCCTCACCGGAGACGCGGATCTCTACACCCCACCATCGGTCCTCCGCCTGTTCGCCGTGCGCATCAAGGGATCGACGATGACGGTCATCACAGAGGCCGGTCACTCGGCCTACTGGGAGCAGCCCGACCAGTTCAATACGGCGGTGCTCGATTTCCTCCGAAAGCACTGAAGGTTTTGCCTTCTGCCTTTTGCCTTTTGCCTTTTGACCTTCATCGACTCCCCGGGCTCGACTTCTTTTCGAACACCTGCACGTTGAGCACGGGCTTCCCCTCGGCATCGGTGCCCTTGGCCGTTATCGTCATCGTCTTGCCGTCCTCGCTGACGACTGCGGTGTTGATGGTCGTGACCTTGCCGGCCTTCTTGAACGTCGTCTCCGTGGTGCTGGGACTGACCCGGCGTCGAGAAGCGGTGTCCGCGTTCGGATTGTTTCCAGTGATCCTCACGTCCCGCTGGTCGTAGGCGCTTCGCCAGCCCCAGTGCTGCGAGGAGCCATCGCCGGCGACGGTGTCCACGGTGGTGGTGGTGACGTTGCCGCTTCCTTCGATCGTGAGCGTGGTGCTCTTCGGCGGGTTGTTGTTGGAGTACTTGGACTTTGCGACGTTCAACGTCCAGGTACCGAGGTTGCTTTGGGCCAGAGCCGGGAGCGCGAGCGAAACGACGAGGCAGGCGACTACGACGCGAAGCAACGGGCGACGGTCTCTCGGTTGCATGAGCCCCTCCAGTGCCAGTCGCGGCGTCGTATCGTAACACCGCCCGGAGGCTCCAGGCTCTTTGAGCCCAGAGCCTAGAGGCTAGAGCCTATTTCGGCCGATAGGCCACCGACCGTCCCGTGCGGCCGTTCGTCACGACGAACGAGCCGTCCTGGCTCGCGCTCACTTTGATCCAGTGACCGGTCTTTTCGTCGAGATTGGCAATGCGCTCGTCGGCGAAGTTCCGTACCCCGGCATTCGCGGACTTGTCGACCTGCCAGACGTCCTGCAGCCCTCGTGAGGCCACAGCCTGATGCAGGGCGTCGTATGCTTCCGGCGAGCCGCCTTTGGTGGCGCCGTTGTTCATGATCGCGACGCGCGGCTGCACCGCGAACAGCGCCGGCGACGCGACGTCGGGACCGCCGTGATGCGGCACCAGCAGCAGATCGATCGGTCCGAGGCGGTTCGAGGGACAGAACAGCGCGTAGAGCGGCGGGCCCGTGAGATCGCCGAGGTCGAGGAACCGGAAACGGCCGTATTGCAGGTGAATTCCGGTGGACTGCGGATTTTCGAGCGGCTCGGCGGCTGGCCGCGCGGCTGGCTCGCACGCGCGATTCACCTGGCCTCCGCCGGCGAGCGGAGTGCCGATGACGTTGGTCGAGCTGCTTACGACTTGCACATCGAGACCTTTGATCGGGATCCGGTCGCCCGGCTTGGCGTGGATGTGATGGCCCGACGCGCGGACCGCTGCGTAAGCGTTGAAGGGCTCGAGCACGCGCGGGTCCGGGTTTGCCGGCGGCGCGCCGTGATCGACGAAGGTCCCAATTGGCAACTGCTTCGCGACCTCGGGCACGCCGCCGACGTGGTCGCCATGGAAGTGCGTGATCAGCAGGTAATCGATCTTCTTGATGCCGGCGGCCTTGGCAGCCTCGACGACCCGGCCCGAATCGCGCCCCTCGTTGCCGGCGTAGCCCGTGTCGACGAGAAGCGACTCGCCTGACGGCGAAACGATGAGCGTAGACTGCCCGCCTTCGACGTCGATGAAGTAGACGTCGAGCGTCTGCGCGGTCGCATCACGCGCGGCCAGCAAGGCGACCAGACACACCGTGGCCAGGATGCGCGGGAAAGACATGCCGCGCATGGTAGCAGGCTGCCCGCCGCCGGGGCATTGATGACCCGACGAGCCTAATGCCTAGAGCCCAGAGCCTAGAGCCCAGAGCCTGGAGCCTTCCCGTGCCGACCCGTGAGAGGATCGAGCACTCACGCCAATGCTGAAACTGTTCAGGCTCGTTGGGCCTTTCCGGTCCTCGCTCGCGGCCGTGACGGTGCTCGCCCTCGCCCAGTCGCTGGCCAACTTGTACCTCCCGCGCCTGATGGCCGACATCGTCGACCACGGCATCGTGCCCGGAGATACCCGCCGCATTCTCGAGATCGGCGGCCTGATGCTGCTCGTCCCCGTCGTCGGCACTGGCTGCGCGGTCGGCGCCAGCTACTTCGCTTCGCGGGTAGCGACCGGATTCGGCCGGGTGCTGCGCGAACGGCTGTTCGAACGGGTTGCCCGCCTGTCGCTGCACCAGTTCGACGGCGTCGGCACTGCCTCGCTCATCACCCGCACCACCAACGACACCACCCAGGTGCAGCAGGTGCTCATCATGCTGCTGGGCATGGCCATCCCCGCGCCGATGATGGCGATCGGCGGAGTGGTCCTGTCGCTGTCGCAGGACGCACGGCTGGCGCGGGTGCTGCTGGCGGTGATTCCGATCCTCTCGGTCGTTCTCTTCCTGATCATGCGGGGCGCGGTCCCGTTGTTCCAGCAGATGCAAGTGAAGATCGACCGACTCAACCTGGTGCTCGACGAGGGCCTCACCGGGGTGCGCGTCATCCGCGCCTTCGATCGCGGCGCGCACGAGAGCCGGCGCTTCGACGCGGCCAACGCCGACGTCACCACCACCGCGATCTCGGTCAACCGGCTTGTCGCGCTCCTCATGCCGGCGCTGTTCCTGACGATGAACCTCACCGGCGTGTCGATCGTCTGGCTCGGCGCCGGCCGCATCGACGCCGGCGAGATGCAAGTGGGGGCGATGATGGCCTCGCTTCAGTACGCCATCCAGATCCTGTTCGCCGTGTTCATGGTGACGGCGGTGTTCGTGATGCTGCCGCGTGCCGCCGCCTCGGCTGCCCGGATCAACGAGGTGCTGGACGTCAGGCCCGACGTGAGCGATCCGGCGTCACCCGCAAGCGCTGTCCAGGCGACCGGGCTCGTCGAGTTTCAGGACGTGACGTTCAAGTTCCCTGGCGCCGAGGAGCCGGCCCTGTCGGGCGTGTCGTTCACCGCGCGGCCGGGCGAAACGATCGCGGTCATCGGCGGCACCGGCTCGGGCAAGTCCGCACTGGCGGGCCTGATTCCCCGTTTCTATGACGTGGACGCCGGCCGCGTACTCGTGGACGGCGTCGACATCCGCGAACGCCGGCTCGAGGGGCTCCGCGCCGGCATCGGCTACGTGCCACAGAAGACCGTGCTCTTCTCAGGCACGGTCGCCAGCAACATCCGCTTCGGAAACGACGGAGCCAGCGACGAGGAGGTCCGCCATGCCGCAGCGGTCGCGCAGGCCTCGGAGTTCATCGACACGATGCCGCAGGGCTACGACTCGGCCGTCTCGCAGGGCGGCACCAACCTGTCCGGCGGCCAGAAGCAGCGCCTCGCCATCGCCCGGGCTCTGGCGCGCCGCGCCCGCATCTACATCTTCGACGACAGCTTCTCGGCGCTCGACTTCGCCACCGATGCCCGGCTCCGCGCCGCGCTCCGCCGCGAGACGACGGGCGCGACGGTATTCCTTATCTCGCAGCGAATCGGCACGGTCAGGGATGCCGACCGGATCATCGTCCTCGACGATGGGCGGGTGACTGGAGTCGGCACGCACGCCGAGCTGATGCGCGACTGCGCGGTCTACCGCGAGATCGCGGCTTCGCAGGCGTCGCTCGAGGAGGTCGCATGAGCGCCGAAGGAGCGGCCCTGCGCCGTTCGGCGCCTCCGGCCGGCCCGTTCGGCCGCGGGCCGATGGCCGGCTTCGGCATGCCGGTCCAGAAGGCCAGGGACTTCAAGGGCACGCTGCGACGGCTCGCCGGCTACGTCGCGCCGCATCGTGTCTCGATTGCTGTCGTCCTCGCTGCCGGCGTCCTGTCGACGGTCTTCAGCGTCCTCGGCCCGAAGCTGATCGGGATGGCCACGACCACGATCTTCGAAGGCTATCTGGCGCGGCGGCTGGGTGGCGGCATCGACTGGAACGCGCTCGGCGGAATCGTACGCACGCTGCTGGTGCTCTACGTGACCAGCGCGCTGTTCCAGTACCTGCAGCAGTACGTGATGTCAGGGGTAGCACAACGCACCGTCTATGCGCTGCGGCAGGACGTCGAGGCGAAGTTCAGCCGGTTGCCGCTGCGGTTCTTCGACCTCAAGACCCACGGCGAGATTCTCAGTCGCGCCGTCAACGACCTCGACAACATCAGCAGCACCCTGCAGCAGAACCTCACCCAGCTGATCACCTCGGTGCTCAGCGTCATCGGCATCATCATCATGATGCTGACGATCAGCGTCGTCCTGACCTTGGTCGTGGTCCTGACGCTGCCCGTGAGCGTCCTCGTCGTGACCCGAATCGCCAGGCGCTCGCAGGGTTTCTTCGTCCGGCAGCAGCAGGCTCTCGGCGAGCTCAACGGGCATGTCGCCGAGATGTACTCCGGCCACGCGATCGTCTCGGCCTTCGGCCACGAGGCCCGCGCCATCGCCCGCTTCGGCGAGCTCAACGAGAAGTACTACGACAGCGCGTGGCGGGCGCAGTTCGTGACCGGCATCATGTTCCCAGTCACGATGTTCGTCGGCAACCTCGGCTACGTCGCCGTCGCAGTGATGGGCGGGTACCTCGTCACGCGGCGGGCGATCGCCATCGGCGATGTGCAGGCCTTCATCCAGTACAGCCGCCAGTTCACGATGCCAATCTCACAGTTGAGCAGCATCGCCAACACCGTTCAGCTCACGATTGCCTCGGCCGAACGCGTGTTCGAGCTGCTCGACGAGGCGGAAGAGCCTGCCGACTCGCCGCGGGCCGCGATCCCGGCGCCACGCGGAGCGGTCCGCTTCGAGGACGTCGCGTTCCGTTACAAGCCGGAGGTGCCGCTCATCGAGGAGATGAACCTGACCGTCACCCCGGGACAGACGATCGCCATCGTCGGACCCACCGGCGCGGGCAAGACGACGCTGGTCAACCTGATGATGCGGTTCTACGATGTGAGCTCCGGAGCGATCCGGGTTGACGGCGTGGACATCCGCGACCTGGCCCGCGGCGATCTGCGGCGGGTGTTCGGCATGGTGCTGCAGGACACCTGGCTATTCTCGGGCACCATTCGCGACAACATCGCCTACGGGCG
>DATJFF010000096.1:0-18319 GCA_035495795.1 Vicinamibacterales bacterium | reverse complement strand
TCACTACAGCCAGGGCATCGTGTCGTCGGCGCACCTCAATCGCAATTACAACAACGCGTACTGGAACGGCAGCCAGATGGCCTACGGTGACGGGGACGGCACCACCTTCCGGAACTTCTCCGGCGACCTCGACGTGGTCGGGCACGAGTTGAGCCATGGCGTCACCGAGGCGACCAGCAATCTGGTCTACCAGAACGAGTCGGGCGCGCTGAACGAGGCGTTCTCGGACATGTTGGGCACGGCTATCGAGTTCTCGGCCGGGACCGGCAACTGGACCATCGGCGAGGACATCACAATCGGCGGCGCTGGCATCCGCGACATGTCCAACCCGAACCGGTTTGGCGATCCGTCCCACTACGCCGACCGCTACACCGGCACCAGCGACAACGGCGGCGTGCACACGAACAGCGGGATCGCCAACCACTGGTTCTACCTGCTGGCGCACGGTGGCAAGAACGCAAACACGGCGCGCCAGACCGGGACTACCGTGCAGGGCATCGGAGTAGCCGCGGCCGCGCAGATCGCCTTCCTGGGCTTCACCTCCCTGCCCGCCACGGCGAACTTCTGTGCGGCGCGCGCCTCCACGATGACGGTCGCCGGCGGCAACGCGGCCAACGTCGCCAACGCATGGGACGAGGTCGGCGTGAACGATCAGCTCTGCAGCGGCGGCGGTGGCACCGGCACGGGCCCGGTCATCGACAACGTCAGCTCGAAGAATCTGAAGGGCGGGAAGTTCCAGATCTCCTGGACGACGAACGTGGCGGCCGATTCGGCGGTCACCTTCACGTGCTGCGGCACCTACAGCAACTCGTCGTTCGTGACCAGCCACTCGATGAGCTTCACCGGGTCGAACGGCGTGGCCTACGAGTACTACGTCACGTCGAAGGATGCCGGCGGCCATTCGAGTACGGCCGGGCCATTCGTTCACCAGAACTGAGTCGAGGTGAATCGGGGGACAGTCCCCCACGGATCTGTCGGGGGACAGTCCCCTGACAATTTCGTGGGGGGACTGTCCCCTGTCACTTCGTGTCAGAAGATCGCCAGGGTGTTGAGCGGCGAGCCGGTGCCGCCGATGACCGGGACCGGGTTGATCACCAGCTCGAACTCCCAACGCTTCAGACGGGCGGCAATTTCGGCGAGCCCCTCGAGATCCTGATTGTCGAGAATGTTGATCCCAAGCGCCGTGATCATCAGCGTGTGAACCGGAAGGTTGACGCCGGCGACTCCCGAGGGCATCACCTCGGACGCCGCATCGCTACCAGCAAATGCCACGTCACGGGCTCTCAACCACGTGGCAATCGACGCGTGGAAACCGGCGGCGCTTTGTCCGACGGCCCAGGGTCCCGTCTTCTCGCGACGGGCCCAACGTCCCGTGCGGAGCAGCACCGCGTCGCCGGGACCCACCTTCACACCGGCCTGTTTCTCCCACGCTTCGACGTCCTCCTGATACACCGCTGTCCCAGGCTCCAGATAGGGGACGCCCTTCAGCCGCGGGATGTCCAGCAGCACGCCGCGCGTGACGATGCCCTGCTTGAGGTTGTCGATCGAAAGCTTCGCGCACCCCTTCTCGGTGTTCACGTCGGCGCGCGCGTAGCCGTTGTAGGTCTGATCCTTGTAGAGGATGTGACACAGCGCGTCGAGGTGGCTGTGCGCGTATCCGTGGTACGAAACGCGGTAGGTGTCGGTGGTAAACCCGCGGTTCATCGTGTGCTCGAACGGGCTTGCGTTGTCCTCCGCGCTTTCAGTCAGCGGATTGTGAGCCAGTGAGACGGTCAGCCCGGTTTTCGCGAGTCCGGCCGCCTGCCGGCGCTTCGCCTCGGTGACCAGGTTTGCCGCGCCCAGCTGGTCGTTCGGTCCCCATCGTCCCCAGTTCTTCACCTGCTGGAACAGCGCATCGAACTCGTCGGCGTTGCGTGGCACGCGCGATGGCGCCGTGGTCTGTCCGCCAAGGGTCGGACCGACGATGAAGGCGGCCAGACAGGTACCGGCGATTGCGCGAGCGGAGCGGGACCGGGTCATCGGCAACTCTCCCTTCCGGCGCTCACTGTATGCTGCCGCCTACTGTCGAGTCGAGGCGGTCCTGTTCTTGCACGATGCTGCGGCTGGAGGCCGCATGGATTCCAGAACCATCTCGACCATCGCCGGCGCCGCAGGCGCAGCCGCTCTCACCCTCGCACACGAAACCGGGCGCCGCCTGTTCGACGACGCGCCGCGCCTGGACGTACTCGGCGAACGGGCGATCGCGGCAGCCAGAGCTGGACTTGGCGCCGGCACCACGAATCGCGCGACGCTCCATCAGCACGCGCTGCTGGGCGACCTGGTCGCGAATGCGATGTACTACGCGATGGTTGGCACCGGGCCGTCCGCGCAGGTATGGGGACGCGGGCTCGCGCTCGGGCTCGCCGCCGGTGTCGGCGCGATCACGTTGCCGGAGCCGCTCGGCCTGGAAGATCCGCGGGCAACCGAGTCGCCGCGTACCCGCGCCCTTGCGGTCACCTATTACGTCATCGGCGGGCTGGCTGCCGCCGCCACAGTCAACGCGCTCCAGGCCCGGCAACAGCCGTCCGGCGCGAGGGCTCGTTGACGCCGGCCTTCCGATCGAAGGCTCCTTGCCTACGCGGCACCGGGCAGGCGCTATGATCGCGCCGACAACCTGGTGCCATGACCGACTACGATCTCGGTGAAAAACGCGTCGAGTGGGTGTTCGCTCATATGCCCGTCATGCAGCGGCTGCGCGCCGACTTCGCGCGCGAGCAGCCGTTCAAGGGCCTGACCGTTGCAATCTGTCTCCATCTCGAGCCCAAGACAGCCAATCTCGGGCTCACCATCCAGGCCGGCGGCGCGACGGTGGTGATGTGCCCCAGCAACCCGCTGTCGACTCAGGACTCAACGGTTGCGTACCTCCAGCGGCACCTTACCTGCTTCGGGTGCCGCGGTGAAGATCTACGCGCCTACCAACGCCACTTCCACGAGACGCTGGACCGCGAGCCGGATCTCATCGTCGACGACGGCGCGCAGTTGCTTTCGACGCTGCACAAGGAGCGGCGCCACCTGCTCGACCGAGTGATCGGCCTCTCGGAGGAAACGACCGGCGGCGTCAGCATCATCAAGGCGATCGAACGGAAGGAAGGCCTGCGCTTCCCCTGCATCGGCGTCAACACCGCCCTGATGAAGCACCTGTTCGACAATCGCTACGGCACCGGGCAGAGCACCGTCGAAGGAATCCTCGCCGCCACCAACGTCACCGTCTGCGGCAAGGTCGTGACGGTTGCCGGATACGGCTGGGTGGGCAAGGGTGTCGCGCTCCGCATGCGCGGTCTTGGCGCGGACGTGATCGTGACCGAAATAGACGCGACCAAGGCGCTCGACGCGCGCATGGAGGGCTTTCGCGTGATGCGGATGTCGGAGGCCGCCGCGGAATCCGACTTCGTGATCACCACGACCGGGGGGTTGAACGTCGTGGACACGCCGCACCTCGCCGTGCTCAAGGACCAGTGCATCCTCGCCAACGTCGGCCACTTCAACCGCGAGATCAACATCCCGGCGCTGCGCGCCGAGGCGGCGCGGGCGCGGGTGGTTCGCCCCGACGTCGAGGAATTCACCTTCGGCGATGGCCGGCGCGTCTACCTCCTCGCGAACGGCGAGCTGGTGAACATCGCGGTTGGTCAGGGCCACCCGGCCGAGATCATGGACATGACATTCGCGCTCCAGCTCCTGGCGCCGCGGTACCTGGTTCAGATGCGCGGCCGGCTCGAACCGCGGTTTTACGCCGTTCCCCGGGAGCTGGACGATGAGGTCGCCCGGCTGAAGCTCGAGACGCTAGGGATCGCCATCGATGAGCGGACCGCGGAGCAGGTGGCCTACGACGATTATTTCTAAGGCAAAAGGCAAAAGGCAGAAGGCAGAAGGCAAGAGCTGCCTGTCAATCCGCCGGGACCTCTTCAGGCAGCGGAGGCTCGAACAATGCGAGGTTGCGTTGCTCGGCGCGGAAGACCGACGTGAGATAGCGCATCCGATCGGAGAGATCGCTCCAGTCGACCGCCTGCGTGCCGCGGCCGCGCTCGAACTGGGTGAGCAGCATGGAGAGCTCCACGCTCCCGAGGGTTGAGAGCGGCCCGGCACCGGGCGGCGCCATCTTCGGCGGAAGATCGTCGCCGCGCCTCAGGCTCTCGGGCGAGAGGCGTACGCGATTCAGCCGCGACCAGACGAGGCGGCGTGCGGCCTGATTGACGAACCGTTGCAGCCGCTCCTCGATCCGGCGCGATCCCGGCAGGCGCGCGAGCGAGGGAATCGCGGAGCGCACCAGCCCCGACATCGCCTCATCGACAGCCTCGGTCACCAGGCGCTCGAGCCGCAGTTGCTCGAACCACGCGAGCTTGGTCGTGCCGAGCAGGATCAACTCCGAGCGCACCGCCGGCTCCGTCTCCGCCGAAGCCTCGCCATAAAGGCGAATAGCTTGCGCCACCAGTTCCTGGCCGCGCCCGAGCGGCTTCGCGGGTGGGCGTGCGGCGCCCCGGCCACGTCGGTCTGCAGCCTCGTCGGCAGACTCCTCGATCAGCTGCACGAAGGCCGGCGCGATGTCGCTCAGGAGTTGCCGCGCTCCCTCGGCGACGCGGGTGTTGACACGCTCCCAGGCCGCGCGGGCCGCGGCGATCGCCCGCCGCTCGCGTAGCCGCGCGACGAGAGGACCCGGCAGGACGAGCCCGGCGGCTCGCGCGGCAGCCGGCAGCATGGGCAGGTCGTCGCGCCCTGGCAGACCCGAGCACCTCAACGATCGGCACACAAAGGCGAACCAGTTGACGTCCTGAGCGCCGAGTACGCCGACGAGGTCGGTGGCGAGACGATGACAGAGCTGCCGAATGCCGGCGTCGATCGCCGCGGGATCGGCCGGCGAGGCGAGGGCGGCGCACTCCTCAAGCGTCACCGGGGTCGACGATCGGATCGCCGCGATCGCCTGCCGGGTTCGCGCGGTGCGGGCCACACGATCACTAATCGCCTCGGCGAACGGGGCGACTGCGTCCGCCTCGTGGGTCAGGAGCGCTTCGTAGGCGGTTTTCGACAGGCGCAACAGCGAGCAGTCGCGCAGTGCCCGGGCGCTCGCGAGCCGCGGCTCGTCGGACACCAGCGCCATTTCGCCGACCACGTCGCCGGGGCTCACTTCCGCGACGCGGATCTCGCGCCCGTCGTCGCCCATCACGTGTACTGCGAGGCGGCCGGTGATCACGAAGTAGACGGCGTCGCCGGGCTCGCCCTGGCGGAACAGCAGGCCTCCGGCGGGCAGGCTGACGTGATGCAGGCGCCCCGCCACGATGGCGCCGCCTCTTTCGTCGAGCCCGCCGGTGAAAGCGGAGAACTGCCGCGCGGCCCCGACAGATGCCTTGGGCAGGATCAGCGACAGCGATGGGACGTTCTCGCGGGACGCCATGCGAGAAATTGGATGGTCTCGCTATTGTGGCGGCAGGCGCGGCGCTGTCAAGGGATCCGGACGGTGAGCGATAATCCGTCGGGCATGGCCAGAGACACAGAACACGACTACGCGTTCGAGATGGCGGCTTCGGCCGTGCGCTTCGGGGTTGGAGTGACTCGCGAAGTCGGCGCCGACCTTGCCGAGCTCGGGTCCCGCAAGGTCCTCATCGTCACCGATCCGATCCTCACCGCGCTGCCGCCGGTCCGGACGGTTGTCGACTCGCTGGATGCAAGCCGGCTGTCCTGGGAGCTGTACGACCGCGTCCGAGTCGAGCCCACTGATGAATCGTTCGCGGACGCGATCGCGTTTGGCCGCGCCGGGCGTTTCGACGCTTTCGTTGCCGTCGGCGGCGGATCGGTCATCGACACTGCAAAGGCGGTGAACCTCTACGCCACGCATCCGCCGGCTGACTTCCTCGATTACGTCAACCCGCCGATCGGCAAGGGGCTGCCGGTGCCGGGGCCACTCAAGCCGCTCATCGCGATTCCAACGACAGCCGGAACCGGGAGCGAGACTACCGGGGTGAGCATCTTCGATCTGACGAAGCTGCACGCGAAGACCGGCATCGCGAACCGGCGGCTGAAGCCAACCATCGGCCTGCTCGATCCGGAGAACACACGGACGATGCCGCCGGAGGTGGCAGCTTCGAGCGGGCTCGACATCCTGAGCCACGCGATCGAGTCGTTCACCGCGATGCCGTTCACCGGGCGGCCGCGGCCGGATCGACCGGCGATGCGCCCTGCATACCAGGGTTCGAACCCGATCAGCGACGTCTGGTCGCTGCAGGCGCTGCGGATGGTTGCGAAGTACCTCCTGCGTGCCGTCGCCGACCCGGCCGACGACGAAGCGCGCGCGCAGATGCTGTTGGCCGCGTCGTACGCGGGCGTTGGCTTCGGCAACGCCGGCGTGCACCTGCCGCACGGCATGTCGTATCCGGTGTCGGGCAACGTGAAGACCTACCGGGCGCCGGGATATCCATCGGATCGTCCGCTGGTGCCGCACGGCATCTCCGTGATCCTGAACGCGCCGGCGGTGTTCCGCTTCACCGCATCCGCGAATCCCGAGCGTCACCTGGAGGCAGCAGCGGCGCTGGGCGCCGACGTGACCGGCAGGGCGGCGGCCGATGCGGGCGCGATCCTCGCGGACCGCATCACCTGGTTCATGCGCGAGCTCAACGTCCCGAACGGGCTGGCGGCGGTCGGCTACACGTCCGCGGACATTCCAGCCCTGGTCCAGGGGACGTTGCCGCAGCATCGCGTGACCAAGCTCTCGCCGCGGCCCGCGAGCGAAGACGATCTCGCGATGCTCTTCGAGCAGTCGATGGTGGCCTGGTAGGTTCGCAGGGTTCGCGGGGTTCGTTCATTCTCGACATGGCAGAGATCACGCTCGCCCGGCGCCTGACGCTCTTCGACGCCACCATGCTGGTCATGGGCGGCATCGTCGGAGCCGGCATCTTCATGAATCCGGCGGTGGTCGCGCAGGAGGTGACGACCGCGGGCACCGCGCTCGGCGCATGGGCGGTCGGTGGTCTGTTCGCGCTGGTCGGCGCGTTCATCTACGCCGAGCTGGCGGCTCGCCGTCCCGCGGTCGGCGGCCAGTACGCGTATCTGCGCGAGGCATTCCACCCGCTGGTGGCGTTTCTCTACGCGTGGACGCTGCTGCTGGTATCGCAAAGCGGCGGGATGGCGGCAGTAGCCATGACCTTCGCCCGCTACTTCCGCGAGCTGTCGGCGGTGCCGATCGCCGACGGCGTCATCGCCGTCAGCGCGCTGGCAGCGCTGACAGTGGTGAACTGCTTCGGCGTGCGGGCCGGCAGCAACCTGCAGAGCACCTTCATGGTGCTGAAGATCGGCGCCATCGCGATGCTGGTGGCGTTGGGGTTCCGGGCCGCCGCGGCGCCGCCGGCGGCAGCGGCCGCGGAGCAGGCGGTTTCATTCACCGCGTTCGGCGCGGCGCTGGTGCCGGTACTGTTCGCGTACGGCGGGTGGCAGACGTCGAGCTTCATGGCCGGCGAGTTGCGATCGCCGCAGCGGGACCTGCCGCGCGGGCTGCTGATCGGCGTCTCCGGCGTAGTCGTTCTCTACCTGCTCGTGAACTACGTGTGCATCCGGGCGCTCGGGATGCAGGGACTCGCCGCGACCCGGACGCCGGCGTCTGACGTGATGCGCGCCGCGCTCGGTCCGCCGGGCGCGACGCTGATTGCGGCCGGCATTGCCGTTTCCACCATCGGTTTCCTCAGTCAGAACCTGCTGACCGGACCGCGCGTGTACTTCGCGATGGCGTCGGACGGAACCTTCTTCAAGAGCGTGGCGATGGTGCACCCGCGGACGCGCGTCCCGGTCGTCGCGATTGTGCTGCAGGGCACGATTGCCTCGCTGCTCGCACTGACCGGCAGCTACGAGCGCATTCTCGGCTACGTCGTCGCGATCGACTGGGTGTTCTTCGGGCTGACCGCGCTCGCGCTCGTCGTCCTCCGGCGGCGCGATAGCGCTGGCGGAATCGACAGTTCGTTCCGTGTGCCGGGCCATCCGTTCACGACGCTGGCCTTCGTGGCCGGCTCGTGGCTCGTCGTCCTCAACGCGGTGTATCGCTTCCCCGCCAACGCGCTCGCCGGGCTGGGGCTGCTCGTCGCCGGCGTTCCGGTTTATCTCTATTGGCGGCGCGAGGGCAAGAGATGAGCGGCCAGCGCGCGATGGCGACGCCGTATATCGAATGGGCGAAGCTCGAGTCGGGGGCCCGCGTCAACCTGGCGTCGAGCGGGCTGCCGCCGCTGTCGGTGGCTGACATCGGGGGATGGCCGGCCGCCGACCAGCTCTACGGCGCCAACGCGTACGGCTATGCGCCGCTGCTCGAGCGGATCGCCAGGCACCATCGCGTCTCGCCGGCGCAGGTCGTCACCGCGACCGGCTGCTCGATGGCCAACTTCCACGCGCTCGCCGCGCTCATCGCGCCTGGAGACGAAATGCTGATCGAGCGGCCGACCTACGATCCGCTGCTCCTCGCGGCATTGCACCTCGGCGCGCAGGTGATTCGATTCGAGCGTCCGGCAGCCGACGGGTTCGCGATCGATGCGGACGCGGTGGCGGCAGCAATCACACCGCGCACGCGGCTCATCGTGATCGCGAACCTGCACAACCCGTCGAGCCAGCAGGCGTCGAACGCGACCCTTGTGAAGATCGGCGAGGCTGCCGCCCGCGTCGGGGCGCGAGTCCTGGTGGACGAGGTCTATCTCGACACGGTCTTCGACGATCCGCCCGGGTCGTGCGTCCACCTCGGTGAAGCGTTCGTTGCGACCGGGAGCCTGACGAAGGCTTACGGGCTTTCGGCACTCCGCTGCGGGTGGATCATCGCGGACGAGGAGCTCGCACGGCGCATCTGGCGGATGCAGGATCTGTACGGCAACGTCCAGCCGTTCGCGATGGACGTCCTCGCCGCCGCGGCATTCGACCGCCTGCCGGCGCTGCGCGCCCGATCGCGCGCGCTGCTCGAGGCGAACCGTGCGCGATTCATATCATGGAGCGCCGCCCGCAACGATCTGTCGTTCGTGCTGCCGCCGCATGGCACGACTGTGTGCGTGAAGCCGACCCGCATGAAGGCAGAGCATCTCTCCGACGTACTGCGCCGCGAGCACGAGGTGTCGGTGGTGCCGGGCCGATTCTTCGAACAGCCGGATTACGTGAGGATCTCGCTGTGCACGGAGACCGCGGTGCTGGAGGAAGGACTGCGGCGGATCGGCTGCGTGTTGGATCGCTGAGCTGCCATCGCTCGGTGGCGTCGCGCGCGGCCGCTCGTGGGCGCCGCTTCGCGATCCTTCAGCCGTCAACGCGCAGGTAGGTGGCAGCCAGAGGGATCGGGCTGGCGTCGCTCTCGATCCAGAACACGCGCAATCCAGGACGCCACGCGTCGGTAGACAGGCGGCTGGAGAACCCCGAGCGCGCGGCGTGCGGATATGCGGCAAAGGCCTGGCCCACGTCAGGCCGTGGCTCAATGGCCGCACACGTGCCGACGACGTCGCCGTCGAGTACCAGTCGCAAGTCGACCTTTCGCTGCTGCGGTCCGAAGCACCAGCCTCGCACATCCAGGGCCGAGCCCGGAGCGCACGAGTGACTGACTTCGGGAAAGTCCAGCGAGGCCATCGGAAGGTCGATCGGTTCCGGCCGCGCCACAGGCGCCGGCGTATCGTCTCGCTGCATGACGACCAGGCTCTGGCGATAGAGCGGTCCGTGATTCGCGAACAGCAGCAGACGGAAGCCGCGGCACCACCGCTGCTCGACGTACCCGCGTGAGTGGTAGGCCACCTGGTAGAAGTCCGGCAGCAGCTCCACGGTCGGGCCCGTCGCCTGCTCGAACAGAAAGCCCTGCGTGTCGAACTTCTGGAGGTGCGGGCCGCGTAACGTCTGACGGGCGATCTCCTCGCCGTGGATGCTCAACATCACCAGCCCGCCGGGCGCGACGAGCCGCCGCAGCTCGTCCAGCCACGCGTCCTGGAACGTCTCGTCGAGATGGGTGAGCACCGAGATCCCATACACAAGATCGAAGCTGCCGGTCGCGAACGGCAGCGGCGGAAGCGGCGCCGTGTGCTGGAACTCGCCGATCGGGCAGTGCTCGCGGCACCAGGCGATCGCCGCAGGATTGATGTCAACGCCGTGCAGCGCGGTGGTCGCCGGCAGATCGGAGAACCATCGGATGGTTCGGGCCGAGCCGCATCCCCAGTCGAGGATCGCTCCGAACTCGCCGAGCTCGTGGTTGACGAGCCGAAGGATGGCCCGCAGGCCGACGGAGGTCGTCCACCCGCCATACAGGTACCCGGCCGCGGTTCCCCCAGCGCCGACGACCTGCTGCAGCAGCCCGCTGTCGGTCGGCGACGTCGCGCCGGTCTGAGTACGCAACGAGCGGAGGCATTCGTCGGCGAGCGCTCTACGGAAGGCCGCTTCGTCAGGCGGTTGCGGCCCTGTCCATTGGCGACTGAGGATTGACGATTGACGCTTCATTGACGATCGGTTGATTGCAGTATTGAGCCATTCTATTGACGATTGCAGCATCGGCCATCCGTCATCGTTCGATCGGCAATGCCCGAATCGAATGGCGCAATGCGGCAGTCGTCAATCGCCAGTGATTCGTCAGTCGTCAATCTTCATTCATCAATGGACACATTCACCTAGTGCCGCTCTGATTCGCGAGCACCCAGCTGGCCTGGTGGACGAGCCGCGCGATCTTCTCCATCTTCTCGTAGTTGACCTTCTCGGGCCGGTCGTACTGCGTGTGGTAATCCGGATGGAGCCCGGTGTGGAACCACAGCGCCGGCACGCCGTTCTGCAGGAACGGCCACTGATCGCTTCGCCGCAGCAGGTTCGAGGCGTTGTTGTCGTAGCGCAGCTTCAGCTCGAGCCCGTAGCCGCCCTTGTTGACCCGCTCGACAAGGCCGCTCAGGTCGGGGTGCTGCGAGTAGCCCAGGATGTTCACCGCGTTCCGGTTCGACTCGGCGGTCTGCACCTCGAGGCCGTTGAAGCGCGGGCCACCGCCGACCTGCACTTCCTCGTTGCGCCCGACCATGTCCATGTTGAGCACCGCGATCGTCTTGGTCAGCGGAAAAGTCGGCTGCTCGGTGTAGGCCCACGAGCCGAGCAGCGGTCCGCGCTCCTCCGAGCCCCAGCAGGCGAACAGCACCGAGCGCTTCGGCCGCTGGCCGGCTGCCGCCGCCATCGCATAGGCATCGGCAATCTCGATCAGCGCCACCGTGCCGGAGCCGTCGTCGTCGGCGCCGTTGAAAACAACGCTGCCGTCGGCGCCCTCGTGGTCGTAATGGGCGGAGACGATCACGACTTCGTCCTTCAGCGCCGGATCGGAGCCCTCCACCATCGCCAGGATGTTGCGATCGGAGACGATGTGGCGGTTGACGCTGGTGGTGAGCGTGACTTGCACGCCGTCGAGCGGAAGGCCCGGATACCCCTTGGCCGTTTCCGCCGCTTTCGATAGCTCGATCAGCGATTTCCCGGTTCCGCGCACCAGCGTTTCGGCCAGCGCCGGCGAGATCTGACCGACCGGAATTCGCAGGCGGTCGGCCCAGCTGGCCAGCGTGAACCGTTCAATCCGCGGCGGCTGCGGCGGCCAGAAGGCTCGCGCCGCGGCTTCGAAGTTCTGGGGGCCTGGGTGGTTGTGGACGTCGCTGACGAAGAGCACGCCGACCGCGCCCTTGTCCTGCGCGGCAAGCGCCTTCTTGATTGCCACCGCCGGTTCGGCGGTGACCACGCCGTCGAACGGGCTCTTCGGATCGCGCTCGCCCGGCTCGTGCTCGAGGACCAACGCGATGCGTCCCTTCACGCGGTCGCCGTAGTCGTCGTAACCGAGCTTCGGCGCGTGGATGCCGAAGCCCGCGTACACGACCGCGGCCTTCACCGAGCCGCTGGCGCTGAACCGCTGCGGGTAGAAGTCCTGCTCGTTCGGAAGCGACAGCGTCGTGCCGTCGGCGAGCGCGACATCGAGGCGGTTGCCCTCTCCGAGCGTCGCGATCATCAACTGCGTCTGCTGCACGAACGAGCCGCCCGGGGCGCCGGGCTTGAGGCCGGCTCGCTCGAACCGGGAGCGCACCCAGTCCGCGGCGAGCGCGTTCTCGGGCGTGCCGACCAGCCGGCCTCTGAACCCGTCGCCGGCAAGGAAGAACAGGTCGGCGCGAAGGTCGGCGACGCGGATCGAATCGTTGAACGGCGCGGTCGACTGCGCGAGCACAGCCGCGCTCATGGCGAACGCGAGTGCAGTGGGGATCACTAGTCGTTGGATCACGGCGTTCTGCCTTTTGCCTTCAGCCTTCTGCCTTACCCTTCATCGTCCAGGTTTCCGCAACTGATCGAGCAGTGGCACATCCGCGGCCGGCTTGGCGTCCGGCAGGCTTCGCAAGTAGGCGTAGATGTCGTTCAGAACCGCGTCCGAAATCGACGCTTCGGAGTACGCCGACATCCGCGTGGTCGGCTTGCGGACGTAGCCGATGAAGCTTGGCAGGCTCCGCGCCACCCGCGCGATGCGCGGTCCGTTGCCCGGCAGGCCGCCCTGCCCCTCGGTGCCGTGGCACCACGAGCAGTTGTACTCGACGAAGGCCGACCGCCCTTTCGCAGCGTCGCCAGCCGGCGCCGGAGTCGCGGTGGAAGGAGTCTGCGCGACGACTGACGCGGGCGCCAGCCACAGCGCGATAAGCAGCAGGGTTCTCATGGCCATTTCGGGGTTCGGGGTTCGAGGTTCTAGTTCCTGATTCCTAGTTCCTGATTCCTGGTTCCTATCTCCTGTCTCCTTTCCTATCACCGTCCTTGAGTCACGACGTCGACCAGAGCCGGCTCGCCGCGCTTGACCACGTCGATGGCCTGCTTCAGCGCCGGGGCGAGGTCGTTCGGACTCTCAATCGGTCCGATGCCGTGGACGCCGTAGGCCTTGGCGAGCGACGCGTAGTCGATGTTCGGATCGGTCAAGTCGTTGCCGATCCCGGCACGGCGCACGTCGCGGTTCACCTTGGCCGCGACGTCGTTGATGAACATCCGCTCCTGGTGGTACGCGCGGTTGTTGTGCATCACGGTCAGCAGCGGGATGCGGTGGTGGGCGGCGGTCCACAACACGCCCGGCGCGTAGTTCAGATCGCCGTCGCATTGCACGTTCACGCTGAGCCGTCCGTGCTTCCGGTTGGCCAGCGCCGCGCCGACTGCCGCCGGGGCGCCGTAGCCGATGCCGTAGGCCCCGGACCAGCCGATGAACTGATAGTGCTTCGTGAAGTCCCACAAACGGTGCGGCCAGTTGCTGATGAAGGAGACGTCCGACACGAGTGACCAGTCCTCACCCTTGATTTGATTCCAGAGCTCCGCGGACAGCCTCGCCGTGGAAATCGGGCTCGAGTCCCAGCCCCAGGCCGCCTGGTCGACGCCCTGCTCGAACGCCTGGCGGTTGGCCGCCGCCAGCCGCCGGCCGCGCTCGTCGAAGAGCCGCCGCCGCTCTGGCGTGATCAGCCGGCGGCACGCGTCGATCAGTACCGGCAAGGTCGCCTCGGTATCGGCCGCGATTGCCAGGTCGGCCTCGACGTATCTGCCGATGTCCTGGTAGTTGCTCTTGGTGATCAGCTCCGAGGCATTGATCGTGGCGATCCTGGTGCCCGGTTTGAACAGTGGCCGGGATTGCATGCCGATCCGGTTCACCGGCGACAGCGCGTTCAGGTTCATGAACAGCTCGGGGTGTTCGAGACCGAGCACGAAATCCGCATCGCCGATCGGCACGCCAGACCCCATCTTCAGCGGGTGGCGGCTGGGGAAGTTCATGCGCATCGGATAGCGCGCGTCCTGGACCGGCGCCTGCAGCAGCTCGGCGAGTTCGACGAGCAGCTCGAGGCCCTTGGGCGTTCGCGCCGGCCGTCCGGCGATGATGCGCGGGTTCTCGGAGGCGACCAGCATCTTCGCCAGCTCCGCGACAGCTCCGGCGTCCCCCGCCGGCGGCGTGCCTGGCGTCAGCCGCGGCACTCGGAGCCGCGCTCGATCCGGAGCGGCGATCGGCTCTTCCTGCAGCGCCGTATCCGCGACGAGCACGACCGGGCCGTGCGGCGGCGTCATCGCGATCTTGTAGCCGCGCATCGCCGACTCTGCGAAGTGGGTCAGCGACGCCGGCGTGTCGTCCCACTTGATGTAGTCCCGGACCATCGCAGTGGCGTCCTGCACCGCGTGCGTCCACTCCACGTCGCTGCGTCGATACTGCGCATCGAGGATGTTGCCGATGACCATGTAGATCGGCACGCGATCGGCGAACGCGTTGTAGACGGCCATCGATGCGTGCTGCAAGCCCACGGTGCCGTGGGCCATCACCAGCATTGGCTTGCCCTCGACCTTGGCGTAGCCGTGGGCCATCGCCACGGAGGACTCCTCGTGGCAGCACGTCAGCAGCTCCGGCTTCTGGTTGCCCCCGTGGTTGATCAACGACTCGTGCAGCCCGCGGAACGACGAGCCCGGGTTGGCCGCGACGTACTCAAAGCCGAGCGCCTTGAGCACGTCCACCATGAAGTCCGCGCCAGGCTTGTCGGTGTGGTACTCGTCGGCCGCAGATGCCGCAGATGCCGCAGATGCCGCAGATGACGCAGATGACGCAGATGGCGCAGATGGCGCCGATACTCCCCCCTGCTGCGGAGCCCCCGCCGCCGGAGCCGCCACAAGCCCCGCGGCGCCGGCCGCCGCACCTCTCAGAAATCCTCGACGCCCGACGCCACGCCGCTTTGCGGTCGCCATAGCCGAACCTCGAACCCTGACTATTTCGTTTGGTTACTGATCTGCAAATCCCACCCGTCCGGATCGAGCACGTGCCAGCTCTTGAAGTCGTTGCCGACCATGTCCGGCCGCGGCTTGAGACCCCGCTTCTCGAGCTCCGCCTTCACGCCGTCGGTGTCCCACGGAGAGACGCCCCACGAGACGTGGTTGATGACGCCGGTGATCGGCGGCCGATCGCCGGCCGGCGGCGCCGCGGGTGCCGCGCCTCCGGCTTCGGCATTACCCTCGGGCCGCCGGGCATTGCGGATGATGATCTCGCCGATGTCGCCGATCTTCAGCGTCGCCTGGGTCTTGCCATTGTCGTTGGCGACTTCCCATCCCATCAGGCTCGTGTAGAATTCCACGCTCCGCTTGTAGTCGGAGACGGCGTAGGAAATGTGATCGAGGTGCACGGTCTTCCAGGGCGCTTTCGGCGCCGGTGCGGGCGCCTGCGCGGCCGTCGCCGGACCGGCGATCGCCACCATCGCCAGGCTCTGAATGAGCTGACGGCGGTCCATCTTCCCGTCTTCGAAATCCTTGATGAGTGTCGAGATAACGGCTTCCATGAGTCCCCTCCTGCCGCTGCATCATAATGCGCCGATGCGGACAATGCTTGCCGTGCTGTGCCTTGCGCTGCTCGTTGCCGGCGTGAGCCGGACCGGAGCGCAGGCGCAGTTCTCGTTCGACTATCCGGCGATTGCCACGCAGCTGGTCAGGCAGCTGGCGCCGCAGGCCGGCGAAAAGATCCTGATCCTTGCGCACCCCGGCTACTTCGAGGACCTCATCCCGCACCTGCGCTACGCCATCGCCAGGGCGGGCGCGACCGATGTCGGCGTCGTGGACGTCCTGGCCGAGCCGGTTCCGCAGGGCTGGGACATCGAGGAGATTCGCCGCGGCAACGTTCGGGCTCGCCAGGCCTACCGCGCCATGTTCGCCGGCGTGGACGGCGCGATCATGATGCCTGGCGCGACGCCGGCGCATCCCGCCTACGCCGCGCTGCAGGACCAGCTCCGTGCCGGCCACGGCCGGACCGTCCACTTCCACTGGGTCGAAAACGGGAGCGCATATCCCTTGCCCGGACAGCCACTGCCGGCCCGCGCCGCGATCGATGCGATGTACCAGCGCGCGCTGCTCCAGACCGATTACCCGGCGCTCGCCAAAGTGCTCGAGAGCCTCGAGCGGGCGCTCCGCGCCGGCGACGTGCGCGTCACCTCCTCGGCCGGCACCGACCTCCGGTTCCGGATCGGCGACCGGACGGTGAACCTGCAGAACGGCGATGCGTCGGCGGCCCGTGCCGCGCGCGGCAAGGTTCTGATCGATCGCGAGATCGAGCTCCCAGCCGGCGTCGCGAGGGTCGCTCCGCTCGAGAACAGCGTCGAGGGCACGATCGCGTTCCCGCCGTCGCAGTGGGATGGCCAGCCGGTGGAGGGACTCCGCCTCCACTTCAGCAGGGGCCAGGTCGATCGCATCGAGGCCACGTCCGGGCGCGAAGCGGTCGAGCGCGAGATGAACGCGAACGGAGACGCCGGCAGGCGCTTCCGCGAGTTCGCGCTCGGCGTGAACCCGCTGCTCGCCGTACCGGACCGTAATCCGTGGATTCCCTACTACGGCTACGGCGCCGGCGTGGTCCGGCTGTCGCTCGGCGACAACAGCGAGCTCGGCGGCGCGGTGGGCGGCGGCTACGTGCGCTGGAACTTCTTCACCGACCTGACGGTCTCTATCGACGGACAGCCGTGGGTGACGAACGGACGGCTCAGCGTTCCGAGTGAGAAGTGAGAGGCGATCAGTGAGAAACCGGAGCCGCCGCGCCTGAAGGCTTCGGTCCCGGCAGGTGACGCTCGCCTGGACAGCCTCGACATCCTGCGCGGCCTCGCGCTGGCCGGGATGATCCTCGTCCATTTCCACCAGAAGATGCGGATCGAGGCGAGCGGCCTCGAGGATCTGATCGGCTGGGGCGTTTACATCCTCGTCGAGCAGAAGGCCTGGGGCATCTTCGCCTTTCTGTTCGGTGTCGGCTTCGCTGTATTGCTCCGGCGCCTCGACGCGCGCGGAGTGTCAGCCGCTCCCATCTATCTCAGGCGTCTCGCCATGCTCGCCGCTTTCGGCGTGATTGCCAGGGTCGGCTTCGGCTTTGCCATCCTCTTCACCTATGCGATGTGGGGTGTCGTACTCCTCCTCGTCCGCAACTGGCCGACGCGCGCGCTCCTGGCGCTGGCGATCGTGGCGGCAATGGCCGGTCCAGTGACCGCTGAGGTGTCCGGGCTGGGTGCCTGGCTCCGCGGTGTTCCGCAGCCGCCCGACCAGACGTGGCCGCTCGTGCAGGCGGAGCATCAGGCCGCGGCGCAGGCGTCATACACCAGTCTCCTGGCAGCGAGATGGCGCCTCTTCGTCGCGAGCACCCCCGGCGGCTGGTCGGGCCTGCTGCCCGATTCCAACCTCGCACTCTTCATTCTCGGCCTGCTGGCCGTGCGTCACGGCGTGATCGATGATCCGCGCCGGCAGGCGCGGACCATCCAGCATTGGATGGCATTCGGCGCGCTGTCGTGGCTGGTGTCGTGGACGGTGCTCAGGCCGGCCGAGGCGATCGCTATTCCCGATGTCGGGTGGCCGCTGGCGATGGGGCTGGGCCTCATCCGCGACCAGTGGCTCTGCTTCGCGTACATTGGCGCCGTACTCCTCCTGCTGGCGAAGCGTCCAGAGTGGAATCGGCGCCTGTCGCCGATCGGGCAGGCCGGCCGGATGGCGCTCACCAATTACATGCTGCAGATCGTCGTGCTCGACGCCCTCGCGTCGGGCTACGGACTCGGCGTCAAGGTGCGCCCACTCTTGTACCTCCCAGCGACGCTGATGCTCTTCGGGACCGAAGTGGTGCTCAGCACGCTGTGGCTGTCGCGCTTCCGCTACGGACCGCTCGAATGGATCTGGCGAGGCGCCACCTACCTCCGTCTCGAACCGATTCGACGCCGCAATTGGCACTGGCCCCGCGTAGACACGCCGCACGTGTGATCAGTATCGAATATCGTTCCGCCCGACGCTCTGCCCGATGTGCCCGACCTTGCGATCCATCGTGAAGAACTCGCCGCATCCTGCCATCATCCCGAAGAACGCCGCCGACTCCGGCCGAAGCCGCCCGTCATCGTCACAGATGCCCTCGTGGACGGTGGTGGCGACGACGTCGGCGATGAAGACGGTTCGCACCGGGGGCACCCGCAGGATGTGCGAGACGCGGCACTCCAGTTGAATCGGCGCCTCGTTCACCGACGGCGCCTTGACGACGGTCGCCGTTCCGCGTGTCAGGCCCGACATCGCGTATTTGTCGCCCGAGCGACTCGAGCTGAAGTCGATCCGATCGAAGGCCTGGATCATCGACGCGACCGGGACGTTGAGCACGAACTCCCGGTGCAGCGTGATCAGCCCGCCGGCGATGTGCTCGTCGCCCGCGGCCACGCCTACCTGCGGCGGATCGCCGTTGACGACGAAGGTCCAGAGGACGGAGAGCTCGTCGGGGTCGCCCGGCTTGCCGTGCACGCTGGTAATGATCGCCGGCACCGGCGGGATCATCGGACCAGGCTTCGGAATGGGCTTCCGC
>DATJFF010000095.1:0-4131 GCA_035495795.1 Vicinamibacterales bacterium | reverse complement strand
GGCCCGGCACTGGACACCGAAGACGGCCCGAAGGGCTTCGGCGCGCACAGCGATCAGGAGCGCATCCTGGAGACCGAACTGCACCGCTTCGTGCGCTTCCAGATCGACGTCGTGATGGCGCTGGCTGGCGCTAAATAGGCTTCAGGCTTCGGGCTCCAGGCTTCAGGCCAGCTCGAGCGTCCCGCTGCATCCATGTTCTTGTAGCACGCGTGCAGAGTGATCAGCGTGACGTGCCTGAAGCCTGGAGCCTGAAGCCTGCCCCGGGTTCGCTACTGTTTTTCCACGCGAACCCTAACGAGCTCCACCCGATCGACGGGGGTTTCGCCGTTCACCTGGACGGCTTCGATCTTCTGGACCACTTCGATCCCGCGCTCGACCTTGCCGAACACCGTGTACTTGCCGTCGAGCGCCTGGGCCCGCGCCGTGACAAGGAAGAACGACGACGTTGCGCTGTCGGGGTCCTCGGTGCGGGCCATCGACAGCGTGCCGAGTTCGTGAATCTGATCGTTGAACTCGGCCTTCAGCGGCCGGATGTACGACTGCTGGCGTTCGCCTAACGGCTCCTTCCGCGTCGGCAGATGACCCGACTGGATCACGAACCCCTTCACCACGCGGTGGAACGTCATCCCGTCGTAGACGCCTGACTGAGCCAGCCGGAGGAAGTTGCGGACGTGGTCGGGCGCCTTCTCGGGCGTGAAGGACACCGTGATCTCGCCCATCGACGTCTCGAGAATCGCGCGGTACCGGGCGAGATCCGCGACCGGTTCGGTCGAGAATGGCTCCGGCGTTTCGGCGGGCTTGTCGCGGATGGTGACCTTCGTCACGATCACCCGCTCGGTGGCCAGTCCGTTCGCATCGACCGGTGTCTCTGAGATCTTCTGGGCGACGAGGATCCCTTCGACGATGCGCGCGAAGACGGTGTACTTGCCGTCGAGTGACGGCTGAGCGTTGATGCACATGAAGAACTGCGTTCCGGCGCTGTCCGGCTTGCCAGGCACCTGAACGGCCGCGACTGCGCCCTTGGTCAGCTTCTCGTCGGTGATCTCGGTCTTGAGCTGATTCAACCCGCCGGAACCGTATTTGTCTCGCGCGCTCGGGTCCTTCGTCACCGGGTCGCCGCCCTGGACGACGCCGTAGCGCACCATGCGATGGAAGCTCGTGCCGTCGAGGCCGCCCTCCCGCGCGGTCTTGATGAACAGCGCCACGTGATTCGGCGCCTTGTCGGCGAGCAGGTCCCAGACAATCGTCCCGGCCGACGTCTCGAGCACGGCCTGCTGCGGCGTCTGCGCGGCGGCGGCGATCGGCGCGACCAGTCCTATCAGCGTGGCGATGAGCGATGCGCGCATGGGCGCCATTATCGCGCGGCCGCGCTCGTCCCGCCATTCGCGTCCGCGAAGTCGAAAACCTGGCGAACCGTTCCACTCGACGGCCCGTCTACAACACCAACTTGCACGCCTGCGGAAATGAGTAGAGCGATGGTGTGAAGGCGGGAGGACTCGCCATGCGTCTGCCACTGGTCCCCTGTGTCGCAGCAACGGCGGCCCTGCTGGCCGTCCCCGCTTTCGGGCAGCATGCCATCCCCGCCCGAACGTTCGAACCATCGCTGCCGGCGATTGCCCCGACACCGGTCCCTCCGGTAGTTGAATGGTGGCGCAAAGGTGGCCCTCGCCTGCGCGCGATGGACAGTCGCGTCAGCTACGCGCTGCGCACCGGTCTCGAGCGCTCGACCGTGCTGCGGCGGCTCGTCGGAACTATCGAGTCCAACGACGTCGTGGTGTACGCGGGGATCGACCAGCGAATGGGAGATGGGCTCGCCGGCCGCCTGACGTTCATGGGTATCGGAGGGCAGTTCCGCTACGTCCGCGTCGCGATTCATCCCGACGTCAGGCCGGCATTGATGATTGCCGCGCTCGCGCACGAGCTGCAGCACGTCATCGAAGTGATCGAGCATCCCGAGGTCACCAGTGACGTGACGTTAACCGCGCTCTACCAGCGGATTGGGCACGCGAACATGGCCTCCGGCCGGCTCGGCTGGGAGACCGACGCCGCTCACGACATCGGCCTCGTCGTCCAGCACGAGTTGCTCGCCGGATCGGCCGCGATGGTCGCCAGCGGTGACACACCTCGCCACGAGCCGCGCCGCTGACGTGTCGGGGCGCGCCGGCGGATCAGCGCCCGCGCTGCTTCTGGAATTGCTTCTGCGCCTTGCCCATCACCCGCGAACGACGCTTCTCGTCGATGAGCGCCCGCGCGTCCTTGCGAGCGTCGAGGGCCGCAAGCTCTTCGTGCAGCTTCAGGTAGCTGGCCAGCCGCTCGGGTGCCAGCCGCCCTTCGGCAAGGGCCTGCTTGACCGCGCAGCGCGGCTCGTCGCGGTGACGGCAGTCGTTGAAGCGACAACCGGCGGCGAGCGTCTCGATGTCCTCGAAGGCATCGCGACTCGCCTCGGTGACGTCCCAGAGCTGCAGCTCGCGCATCCCTGGCGTGTCGATGAGCAGCCCGCGTTGTTCGGGCAGGACGATCATCTGCCGGTGACGCGTGGTGTGCCGGCCGCGCGAGTCGGAGGTCCGGACCTCCTGGGTGCGAAGCCGGGCTTCACCAACCAGCGCGTTGATCAGCGTCGATTTTCCGACGCCCGATGATCCAAGCAGCGCGCCGCTCCGGCCCGGGCCGAGATGGCCGAGGACTTCGGGCAACCCTTCTCCCGTGACGACGCTGATTGGATGGACCGGCGCGCCTTGAGCAATTGCCACCGTCTCGGCGACTGAAGCCGAAAGGTCCGCGGCCAGGTCGGCCTTGCTGAGCAGCACCACCGGCCGGGCGCCGCTCTCGAACGCGAGCAGCAGATATCTTTCCGCACGCCGCAGGTTGAAGTCTCCATCCAGCCCCATGACCACGAAGACCGTGTCGATGTTGGCCGCGACCACCTGCTCCTCGGTCAGCTCTCCGGCGACCTTGCGCGAGAAGCGGCTGCGGCGCGGCAGCACGCGCTCGATGGTCCCCGACGGCTCGCTGGCCGCCGGACGGATCGCCGCCCAGTCGCCGACGGCAGCCAGCTCATGTCGGCCGACCGCTCGGTGCCGGAAGCGGCCGGCATGCTGCAGCTGCATCTCGCCTGAGGCGGTCACTCCACGGTAGATGTGGTTGAACTCGATCGTGATACGGGCGGGAACGAGATCGGGAGTGCCCAGGCCGGCGAGGGCCTCGGCCCAGCCCTCATCCCAACCGAGTTCCTCGAGACGTCCGCTCACGCCCAATTAGGATAAGGCCATGAGCCCGCAGCTCACCCTCTTCGACGAGGCACCGGTCCCGGGTCCGGATCAGGCCCATGCGGCCGCCCTGCAGCGGGTCCACGACGAGGCCCGGCGGATCGCCGCGCGCCTGCCGCCCCTTGTTCGCTTCGGCACGAGCTCGTGGAGTTTTCCCGGCTGGCGCGGAATCGTCTACTCGTCCACGCGCACGCAGACCGCGCTGGCCCGTGAGGGCTTGCGCGAGTATGCACAGCATCCGCTGCTGACAACGGTGGGGGTGGACCGGAGCTACTACGCGCCGATCCCAATTCCGGATCTTCAGGAGTATGCGGCGCAGCTGCCCGCGGGATTCCGCTGCTGCTTCAAGGCTCCGGCCGCCGTCACCGCCCTGGCCCTGGGCACGCCGGGCCAACAGGTGGAGAATCCGGACTTCCTCTCGGTCGATCGGCTCGTCTCCGACCTGCTGGCGCCGTGTGCGGCCGCCTTCGGGGAGCACACCGGGCCAATCATCCTGGAGTTCCCTCCATTTCCGCGACAGCGTCGCCTCTCGCCCGACGACTTCCATCAGCGGCTCGACGCCTTCCTGTCGGCGCTGCCCTCGGGTTTCCAATACGCGGTCGAGCTTCGCGACGCGCGCCTGCTCACGCCTGCCTATCGCGCGCTGCTCGCCCGCCGCGGCGTCGCGCACACCTACAACTACTGGAGCGCGATGCCGAAGCCCGCCGATCAGGCGACTATCGTTCCGCCGGAAGACCTGCCATTCTCCGTGGTTCGCCTCCTGCTGCGGCCCGGCACGTGGTACGAAGATCAGCGCGATCGCTTCAAGCCCTTCGACCGGCTGGTCGAACCCGACGAAGGAATGCGCGCCGACGTCGTCGCCGTC
>DATJFF010000094.1:0-4600 GCA_035495795.1 Vicinamibacterales bacterium | reverse complement strand
GGGACCGACGCGGCTCGACGTCACCCGGCAGGCGCTGCGATCGTTCATCAACAGCCGCCACGGCGATCGGCTCGGCATGGTCGTCTTCTCGAACTACGCCTACGTGGTGAGCCCGCTGACCGTCGATCGCGAGTACCTGCTGCAATACCTCGATATCGTGGACGGCCAGATTCTGCGCAACGAGGCGATGACCGCGATTGGCGACGGCATCGACATGGCCGCGTTCGTGCTCGGCAAGCAGTCGGATCGGCACCGCACCAAGGTGATCGTGGTCTTCACCGACGGCGAGCGGAACTACGGGCGCGATCCGCTGGAGTCGCTGGCCGACGCCGACCGCGCGCACATCCGGGTTCACTTGATAGGCGTGGATCTCGACGAACAGATCAAGGAACGGCCCGCGGTCCAGGGTCTCATCTCGGCCGTTCGCCGCTACGGCGGCCGCTACTACGAGGCAGATAACGCCGTCGAGCTGCGCCGCGCCTACACTGCTCTCGACGCGCTGGAGAAATCACTGGTGATCAGCCAGACGCACCAGGCCAACGAACCCGTCTATCAGTGGTTTGCGCTTGCGGCCGTGCTCTTGATCGGCGCGGCCCTGGGATTGAACGCGATACCGTTCTTCAACGAAATGACGTAGGCCGCCCCTCGGGTCTCTCGCGCAAACCCTGCCGGGAGAGTGAAAAGATCGCGGGAGGGACGCGGGGAGCGCTGCGCGCGTGTCGGGAGCCTCCAAGGATCACGGGAGGGACAACGGGGAGCGAGAAAAGCACCCCTCGGGACTGTCCCGTTCCCAGCGAATGGGAAGCGCCCCGACCATCAGCCCCGAGCGCACCCGGATGCCTGGCACTCCCGAAGGTGATGCCCTCCCGAGCAAGCGAAGTCCCTCCCGGTTAGCGAGGCTCGCGGAACAGGCCGAGCCTCTCCCGACAGCGACGCGACGCGCTCGCCGACAGCGTCAGAAATCGATCAGGCGCGTGTATTTGACGACGAAAGAGCGGCCCACGGTGTCGTAAGACGTGCTCGACAGCACGTCGCGGCGGTCGTTGTAGACGATGAAGAGACCGGTCCCGGAGCGGTTGAGGGCGGCGAAGCGGATGTTCGAGGAATAGACGCCGGTCTGGCCGTTGTACTGGACTAGCGCCGAGAGGCTCATCAGGTTGGTGAACGAGTAGCTGGCCTTGATCGGCACCAGATGCGCGACGAACGAACCGCCTGGCAGGCTGATGTCCTGCCGCGTCCAGCCGAGGCTCGCCGTCAGCCGCGCCGTGAAGCGGTAGTCGCTCGTGATCTCGATCGCGTTGAAGTCGCCGTCGTAGTAGTCGCCGATGCGGTAACGAATGGTACCGGTCACGGCTGCGCTCGGGTCGTGGTTATACTCGAACGCGTTCTGCCACCATGTGTAGTCCCCTGGCGGGATCACCACGCGATTGCCGTCACGGTTGTAGACCACGAACGGCGCCAGCGGGTTGTCCTTGTTCTGATCGAAGAACCACCCGAACCGGCCGCCCCGCATCGGCTGAATCTCGAACGGATGGAAGTGCGTGAACGCGGTCTGGAGCCGGCCATTCAGGTCCCAGTAGGCGTTGCTCGAGACGTGCGGCGCGTACCGGCGAATCCAGGTGCTGTTCTTCGGCTGCGGCTGGTAGAAGACGCGGAACTCCGGACGGCGGTAGCCGCGGCGCGGGAGGAATCCCACCTCCGGGTTGAAGTTGTCGCCGACCTGGCTGAAGCCGCCGGCGACCTGCCAGTCCTTGTTGCGGAAGTCGTAGTAGCCGCGGTACGAGTAGTCGCTGCCGCGCGGCCCTGCCTGGTTCTGATCGGTCTCGGGCGAATCGGTCCGGGCCACGAAGGTCGACAACCGCTGCCCTTCCGACATCTGCCAGTTCGCGTCGAGCCCGTAAGCCCGGTTCCACTGGTTGAACGTCGTCCCGGTGAGATCGCCCGACGAATACTTGCCGACGAAGATGCCCCCGTAGCTGGAGCGACCGATCTCCTTCTGGGCGCGCATCACCGTGAAGTTGGTGTCGGGCGAGAGCAGCACTCCGGTTCCCGTCGCTTCGTCGTTGGTCTGGATGTTCAGCAGCCCGACGCTCCATGTGCCGGCGACCTTGCCGCTCAAGCGGCCGCCGGCGATGATCGGAATCGGCTGCAGCGAGCTGGCCGCCCCCGACAGTCCGATACGGCGCGAGAAGAACAGATCCACCGACTGCGGCTGGCCGAACTGGAACGTGGATGCGTTCTCGAGGAAGAACGGCCGCTTCTCCGGGAAGAACAGATCGAAGCGGGTCAGATTCACCTGCTCCTCGTCGGCCTCGACCTGCGCGAAATCGGTGTTCACGGTGGCGTCGAGCGTCAGGCTCGGACGCACGCCCCACTTGGCGTCGATGCCGACCTGGAAATCGCGATCGAGCTGGTCGGTCGAACGGGTGTAGTCCTTGTTGGCCGATCCAAGGGCGTAGGGAATGAGCTTGATGTCGCGCCGCTGCGGCATGTCGAGGCCCGGCACCTTGGCGGCCAGCGAAATGCGATAGATGTCGAAACCGCGCGGGATGAACGAGAGATAGACCTGCTCGTTCTTGTGGCGGATGTTCCGCATCACGTTGAAACCCCACGTCTTGTTCGGCCCGGCGTCATAGCGCAGCGTCTTGAGCGGAATGGCCATTTCGGCTTCCCAGCCGCGCTCGGTTATCTGCGCTCGCACCGTCCAGTCCCCGTCCCAATTGGGGTTGAATGCGCTGATGCCGCCACGCTGGGTGCCGGCGGCGGCGCCGCCGCCACCGCCGCCGAAATTGAAGCTCTGGCCGCTGGTCTGCCCTTCGCGCGCCACCTGGCCGTCGTACTCGATGCCGAGCGGGTTGGTCCCGAACACGAACGCGTTCTGGCTGTCGTTGAACGTGTCGAAGACGAGGATGACCGCCTCGGTTTCGGCGAGCGACGCATCGCGCCTGGATTGCGAGACGATGATCTTCGACGGGTCGGCGTCGAAGCAGATGAAGCTGACGTAGACCGCGGTCGGCCCGAACAGCAGCCGCACCTCGGTGCGCTCGGTCGCCGGCTCCCCCAGCTGCGGATCCTGCTGGGTGAATGACGCGTGCGGGGTCACGGTTTCCCACACGGCGTCGTTGACCAGGCCGTCGATGACAGGGGGCGCCTGATCGGCGGCAAGCCTGCCGGGCGTCACGACGACAGGGGCGGGTGCGGAGGATTGCGCGAGCAGGACGGCGGGAGCACTCAGGCAGGCGCACAGCAGGGCGGCCGTGCGCCTATAACTTATGGCAGCATCACGATTGCGCATGATAATGATTTGGAAATCGCCGCAGTCTAGTGCAGATGCCACCGGGCGACCAAGCGGTCGCCGTGGTATCGTGCCGCGACCTCAGGAGACCGTCATGTCCGGCCGCTTCGCCTTCGCGCTGGTCATCCTTGCCCTGCTCGCCACGCCGCAGATGGCACAGATGGCGCAGATGCCACAGCCGGCGCAAACGCCGGCGGCGCCGCAACCGACGTTCCGCGGCGGCATCGAGCTGATGACGCTCGACGTCGTGCCGCGCACCGACGCCGGCCAGTTCGTGGCCGACCTGCGCCCCGAGGAGTTCCAGGTGCTCGAGGACGGCGTCGCGCAGCAGGTGGCCTCACTGGTGATGGTCAGCGGCGGACGCGTGTTCAACCTCGCGACCCCGCCCGCCGCGCCCGATCCGGCCATCGCGGACGGCATCATCCTCCCCACCTCGCGCCCACGCGCCGAAGCATCGGGCCGCATCTTCGTCATCATCGCCGACGACCTCCACTTCACGTCGCTGGAGACGCCGGTGGTCCGGCAGCTCTTGCGCAAGACGCTGGCGACGCTGGTGCACGACGGCGACCTCGTCGCCATGTTCAGCACCGGGCCCTCGTCGGTCGAGATCGGCCTCACCTACGATCTCAAGCTGCTCGACAGCGCGGTGAGCAAGGTGGCCGGCCGAGGGATGACCTATCGCGACCTCATGGACGCCAAGGATGGCTCACAGGGCCCTCAGGGGCTCCGCTACAACGCACACGTCGCCTTTCGGACCGCCTACAACCTGCTCCGCGACCTCGAGCGGACCCGCAACCGGCGCAAGGCGCTCATCCTGGTCAGCGACGGATACGATTTCGATCCGTTCCCTGCCGGCCGTTCCGGCACCGACCAGGTCTTCGGCGGTCGCTACGGCACTCCCTGGGTAGACCCGCAGAACGGGGATCGTTTTCTCGCGCTCGAACAGAGCAACAACCGGTTCGCCGACTCCGACCTCGCCTCCGAATTGGCTGCGGTCACCGGCATCGCCAATCGCGTCAACGCCTCGATTTACGCGATCGACCCGCGCGGTGTCGCGGGAACGACCTCCCTCTCCGACAACGTGGATATCAGCGAGATGCGGACGCACATCTCGAAAACCCAGAGCAGCCTGATAACGCTGTCCGAGGCGACCGGCGGGTTCGCGATCGTGAACGACAACACCTATGTCGACGGGCTCAAGCGGATCGACGCCGAGACCAGCGACTACTACATCGTCGGCTACTACCCGACCGAGACCGATTCCTCTCGCAGAAACCGGCAGATCGAGGTCAAGACGACCCGGCC
>DATJFF010000093.1:0-16251 GCA_035495795.1 Vicinamibacterales bacterium | reverse complement strand
CCGGCCAGCGCGAGCGCGGCGACGACCGCGCCGAAGATGGCCGGATCCCAGGGGCGGACGTTGAAGAGCATCGTGTTGAGGGCGCGCGACAGCAGCGCCGCCAGCCCGAGGCCGAGCGCGAGTCCGACTCCGATCTGCCAGACGCCCTGCCGCAGGATCAGCAGGAGGACGTTGCGACGGTCGGCGCCCAGCGCCATGCGGACGCCAATCTCCCGCGTTCGGCTGCTTGCCGAGAACGCCATGATTCCGTAGAGGCCGATCGTGGCCATCGCGAGCGCCGCCAGCCCGAAGGCCACGAACAGCGACCCGAACGCCCGGTAGAACCAGCTGTCCAGTGAGTATTGATCGCCGAGCGACCGCACCCAGTAGAGCGGAAGCGCCGCGTCCATCCGGTTGACCTCGTCCTGGATGGTACCGGCGTAGCTGGCCGGCGATTGCTCGGTGCGAACGACCAGGCTCATGAAATTGATGACGTTCTGCGCGAGGGGGATGTAGACACCTTCATGCCGCGGGTTGATCGCGCCGACGGCGCCGCCCAGGTAGAGATCCGGCACCACTCCCACGATTCGCCGCCACGGAA
The DNA here is from genome assembly GCA_035495795.1 of Vicinamibacterales bacterium. Classification (GTDB taxonomy): domain Bacteria; phylum Acidobacteriota; class Vicinamibacteria; order Vicinamibacterales; family UBA2999; genus VFZN01. Next base: position 15,671 of record DATJFF010000093.1, on the reverse strand, counting down.
CATCGCCCGGCCCGAGCTTGATGCGTGCGCCGAGCGGATCCTTGTTCTGAAAGAACAGCGAGACGAAACGCTCGTTGACGATGGCCACCGGCTCGCCGTCAGCCGCATCGGTTCTCGCGAAAGCGCGCCCACGAATCGGTTTGACGCCGACCACATCGAAGTAATCAGGCGTGGTGACGATGCGCCGCGCCAGCGGGTGGTCCTGATCCGTCGGATAGGCCACGCCGTCCACGGTGAGCGGCTGCATCTGGCTGGTGCCGCGCCCCGGAAGGTCCGAGGTGAACGCGGCGGCGCGGAGTCCGGCATGTCCCGCGAGCCGATCGAGGAGACCGTCGTAGAACTGCATCTGCGCTGCCGGCGTCGGGTAGTCCTTCTCGAACAGGCCGACACGAGCGGTGAAGACGTTGGCGGTGTTGAAGCCGTAGTCGAAGTCGGCGACGTTGATGACCGTCCGGATCATCAGCCCGGCGGCCACGAGCAGGCTGCACGAGACCGCGAGCTGGGCGACAACAAGGCCGCGGCTGATACGGCCCATACGCTGGCCGGAGGAGCCACGCGACTCGTCGTTCATGATCTCGGCTACGTTGGTGCGCGACGCACGGACGGCGGGAATGATGCCGGCGAGCAGCGTCGAGATCACCGTGAGCCCGATGACGAAGGCGAGGACAGCGGGCTCGAGACGGACGACGAACCAGAGCGGCATCTCCAGCGTGGCGAGCCCCGCGTTGAACGTGTCCATGCCTATCCGGGCCAGCCCGAGTCCGGCGGCGGCCCCGACCAGCGCCAGGATGAGCGTCTCGACGAGCAGCTGCGAGATGGTCCGGCTGCGGCCCGCGCCGAGCGCAGTGCGAATCGCGACCTCCTTGCTGCGGTCCACGCCGCGAGCCAGGAGGAGATTCGCGACGTTGGCGCATGCGATGAGCAGCACGCCGAACACCGACGCCAGCATGGTGTAGAGCATCCCGGCGCCGTCGGGCCCGATGAACAGGTCCGCTTGCCGGACAGCGCTGACCCCGATGCCTTGATTCGATTCGGGGAACTCCTCGGCAAGCCGCCCGGCGATTGCCGACATCTCGGCCTGTGCCTGTTCGAGCCGCACGCCCTTCTTCAGCCGGCCCACGGCCTGGAGTTGCGTGCCCTCGAGCGCCGGTCCGCCGCTCCTCGAAAACGCGAGCGGGTCGATCCGGAGCGGCAGCCAGGCATCCACCGGGCCCGGGAACCCGAACTTCTCGGGCATCACGCCGACGATGGTGGTGGGCAGGGCGTTGGCGCGGACGACGCGGCCAATCACTGCCGGATCGCCTTTGAACCGATCCTGCCAGGCCCGGTAGCTGAGGATCATCACCGGCGCCGTCGAGGGATGGTCTTCTTCCGGACGGAACGTTCGCCCGAGGACGGGTTGGACCCGCAGGATGTTGAAGATGTGCGCGCTGGCGTAGTTACCGAGGTAGCGAATCGGCGTGCCTTCGGTGCCGCCGACGTTCACCGTCTCTGCGTAGTATGCCGCGATGTCCTCGAAGCTCGTCTGCTGCTTCCGCCAGTCCTCGAAGTCGTGGATGCTCACGCCCATGAACTGGACGCCCTGGGCCGGGCGGTTGCGGAAGAGCGCCACCAGGCGGTCGGCTTCCTCGTAGGGAAGCCCCTTGATCACCGCCACATAGACGATGCTGAACATCGTCGTGGTGAGGCCGATGCCGAGCGCCAGGGCAGTGACGGCCGATATGCTCAGGCCCGGCCGCCGGACCAGCATGCGCACACCGTAGCGGAGATGGCTGAGGATGGTGCTCATCGGGACCGCCCACGTATTGGACGAGCGCACGGGCGAAAATGTTGTCAGGCGACCTGAAAGCCGGCGAGGACGTTGACGGCATTGACCCCGATGTCCTCGACCGCGTAGCCGCCTTCCATCACGAAGAGAGTCGGACAGCGAATGGCGGCGATTCGCGCGCCGATCTTCGGGAAGTCGCCGGTCGTGAGCCGGAACTGCGAGATCGGGTCGTGCTCGTAGGTATCGACGCCGAGGGATACGACCAGCACGTCGGGGGCGAACGCCGCGATCTTTGCGCAGGCATCGACCAGAGCCGGCTCGTAAGTGTCCCAGGTGGTGCCGAACGGCAGCGGATAGTTGTGCGTGAACCCGGCGCCCTCGTCTTCGCCGATCTCGTCGCCGTAACCCAGGAAGTAGGGATACTCGACGCGGGGGTCGGCGTGGAGTGACGCGAACAGCACGTCCTTGCGGCGGTAGAAAATCTCCTGCGTGCCGTTGCCGTGGTGGTAGTCGACGTCGAGAATCGCAACCCGGGCCCGCGCTTCGTCGACCACGTACTGCGCGGCGATGGCGGCGTTGTTCAAGTAGCAGTAGCCGCCCATGGCTGCGGTCGCAGCGTGGTGGCCCGGCGGGCGGCAGAGTGAGAACACGCCGGCCGCGCCGTCGAGCAGGGCTCGCGCACCAGTCACCGCCACGTCGGCGCTGGCCTGGACGGCATCCCAGGTTCCCGCGGTGATCGGGACGCCGGCATCGAGCGAGTAGTACCCGAGCTTGCCGTCGATATATTCCGGCACGCGATCGCCGCGGAGGCTTCGGACCGGCCAGACGAGCGGAAGCGCGTCATGGGTGCGGCCCTCGGCGAGCCACTCGTGCCACGCGGCCGCGAGGAAATCCACGAAGGCGTCGCTGTGCACGCGCCGAACCGGTTTCTCGCCGAAGCGCAGCGGCTCGCGCACCTCGCCTAGTCCGACCTCGCTGACTCGAGCGAGGATCATCTCGGCGCGCCGCGGCATTTCGAAGCAGGGCTTCATCTGGCCATCGATCAGCTCGGCGTTGCCGTGGTGGCGGCGGTGCAGGTCGGAGTAAATCGTCAGCACGTGGATCCCTTGGGCGACGGTAAACACGAAGAACACGAAGACCACGAAGAACACGAGGAAACACGAGAGCCGAACAGCACCAACCCGAGGAGCGAGAGAACTCGGCGCAGGTGCGGCGATTCGCCGGTAGCAGCGGTCACGTCGGCGCCATCTTGGATCGGAATACAATGCGGCGCGTGAGACCTCACGCGCTGCTGCTGCCTCTTCGCCGTTCTCTTCCGATCGCAATCATCGCCCTCGCCGTTGCTGGCTCGTTGGCCATTGCCGCGCAGCAGCCCTCTTCACAAGGGCCGCCGCGCGGCTCGTCGGCGCCGCCCGAGCAGGCGAAGGTAACGCCGATCAACAACCTGCCCAATCCCTACGAGACCGTCCGCAACTGGGGCACGCTGCCGGACGGGCGCAAGTGGGGCTCGGTGAGCGCCATCCAGGTGGACGTGGACGGCAAGTCGATCTGGGCGGGCGATCGGTGCGGCGCCAATTCGTGCGCCGGCTCGAAAGTGGATCCGATCGTGAAGTTCGACCCGAGCGGGAAGTCGATCAAGAGCTTTGGCGGAGGGCAGATTCTCTGGCCGCACGGAATGGACGTGGACAAGGATGGCAACGTCTGGGTCGTGGACGCGCGCTCGGCCACCGATGCCGAGCTCAAACAGTTTCCCGATTCGGCCGGTAAGGGACATACCGTGACCAAGTTCAGCCCAGACGGAAAGGTCCTGCTGCAGCTCGGCTCGCCGGGCAAGGCCGGCAACCCGCCTGAGGCATTCACCGAGCCCAACGACGTCGTCATTGCGCCCGACGGCAGCATCTTCGTCGGCGAGGCGCACAACGCCCAGTTCCTGGATCAGAACCCGCCGGACGGTATCGGCCGAATCTCGAAGTTCTCGAAAGACGGGAAATTCATCAAGACGTTCGGGTCTTACGGGTATGGACCATCGCAGTTCCGCGGGCCACACGCGCTGGCCTTCGATTCGAAAGGCCGCCTGTTCGTCGCCGATCGCGGCAACCGGCGCATCCAGATCTTCGACCAGGACGGAAAGCTGCTCGACACCTGGTACCAGTTCAGCCGCATCAGCGGGCTCGCGATCAGTAAGGACGACACGCTTTACGCCATCGACTCGGAATCGGACGACAACTACAACCCAGGCTGGCGCAAGGGGCTGCGGGTCGGGAGCGCCAGGAGCGGCGAGGTGTTGTTCTTCGTCCCCGAACACGTCTCGAAGCAGGCGTCCGGGATGGGCGGCTACGGTTCGATGGGCGAGGGCGTCACGGTGGACGCGCAGGGCAACGTCTACGCCGGCGAGGTCGGGCCGATCCAGGGCGTCACGAAGTTCGTCCCTCGGCTGAAGCGACAAGCCGCCGCCGTGCCCGTGCGCGGCCCATTCGCGGCTTGGTGATTCGACGTTATACGCATCTAGGGTCGCGCGCATAGTGCCCGACCTCGCCACGGATCGTGCCGATACTGCTTGACAATGCGGCGGCCTGTCTCGAAGATGCGCCTCGAAACGTCCTCGCGACCGAGCCGCGCATCTCAGTGAGCGCGGTTCCGGCGTGACAACTCCGGAAGGAGGCGGCATGCGGCGGCTGTGGCTCAGTGGCGGAATCGTTCTGCTCGGCGGACTTATGGCCGGGTTGGCCATGCACGCGGAATCAGGGCCCATGCCTGAGTGGCGCTATTGGGGCAGTGATAAGGCCTTCACACGTTATCTTCCGCTCGATCAGATCACTCCGGCCAACGTCAGCCAGCTTCAAGTCGCCTGGCGGCAGCCTGGCGCCGATCCAGGACTCAAGGAGCGTTACCCGGAGCTGCGAATCTCGGGGAACTTCCGCTCGACGGCGCTGATGATCCACGGCGTCCTCTATGCGCCGAACGCGGTGGGCCTCCTCCGCGCGCTCGATCCGGCCACCGGCCAGACGAAGTGGGAGCAGAAGCCGTTCGGCGACACCATCGAAGAGATCTCGCGGCCCAGCCCGCGCGGCGCCGAGTATTGGCACAAGGACGATGTCGAACGGCTGCTGCTGGTTCGCGGCGAGTACCTCTACTCGCTGGATCTGAAGACCGGCGAGTACGACAAAGCCTTCGGCAATCAGGGCAGAGTCACACTGCACTGGGACGCCGAGCTTGCCGGCCTCTTCAGCTGGACGGCGGGTCCGATCATCGTCAACGACGTGATCGTGGTCGCCGGCGCCACCGCCGGCGCGGGTGACGGCGGCGTCAAGAAGGAGGCCACGCCGGAGAACATCCGCGCCTTCGACGTCCGCACCGGGAAACTCCTCTGGATCTTCAATGTCGTGCCCCACGCCGGCGAGTACGGGGTCGAGACGTGGGGTGAGGATTCGTACACCTACTCGGGCGACCTCGCGTCGTGGTGCTGCCTGACCGCCGACGAGGAGCTCGATCTCGTCTACGTTCCGCTGTCCGCACCGACCGGCATCGTCTACGGCGGCCACCGCCCCGGCAACAACCTGTTCTCGGACTCGCTCGTCGCCATCCACGCCAAGACCGGCAAGCGGGCCTGGCACTATCAGATGGTGCACCACGACTTGTGGGACTACGACACGGTTGGCCCGGCAACGCTCGGCGAGATCACGGTGGACGGGCGGCGGATCAAGGCGGTGATGCAGCCGAGCAAGACCGCGTTCCTCTACGTGTTCGATCGCGAAACCGGAAAGCCCGTTTGGCCGATCGAGGAGCGGCCGGTGCCGCAGTCCACCGTGCCGCGCGAGGCGTCAGCGAAGACGCAGCCGTTCCCGACCAAGCCGCCTGCGTTCGACCGGCAAGGCTTCACCGAAGACGATCTCATCGACTACACACCCGAGCTGCGGGCGCGAGCGAAGGAGAAAGTAAAGGACTTCGTGCTCGGGCCGCTGTTCACGCCGCCGCAGGTGCCGAGCACTGAAGCGGGCGGCAAGCGCGGCGCGTTGATCATGCCCGGCGGATGGGGCGCGGGCAACTGGCACACCGGCGCGTTCGATCCCGAGACCGGCGTCTACTACGCCGTCTCACACACTCTTCCGGGCATCAGCCGCGCCATCAAGGTCGAGGACCCGGAGGGGACGATGGCCTACGCCACGCAGGCGCGGGGGACACCGCCAGGTCAGGGCGGGCAGGGTGGGCAGGGTGGGCAGGGCGGACGGCCGCAGCCGCCATGGCCGGGCCCGGACCTCTCGATTGACGGATTCCCGATCTTCAAGGGGCCGTACGGGCGCATCACCGCCATCGACATGAACCGCGGGGAGCAGTTGTGGATGGTGCCGAACGGGGATGGCCCGCGCAACCACCCGCTCGTCAAGGACCTGAACCTGCCCCCGCTCGGCGTACCCGGGCGCGCGGCGCCGCTGCTCACGAAGTCGCTGCTCTTCATCGGCGAGGGAAGCGACTCGATTCCGGGCACGAACCGCGACGGCATGTGGGGCAACAAGTTCCGCGCCTACGACAAGAAGACCGGCATGGTGCTCTGGGAGACGGAGCTGCCCGCGGGCACGACCGGCGCGCCGATCACGTACATGCACGGCGGCAAGCAGTACGTCCTCGTGACGGTTGGCAGCAGCACGCATGCCCCCGAGTGGGTGGCCTTCGCGCTGCCTTGATGGCATGAAGGTTCAAAAGCACGAGGGTTCAAAGGCACAAGGGTTCAAAGTTACAAAGGTTCAAAGGCACGGGGGTTCAAGGCACGACCTCTGGAGGCGACCATGATCAGAGCAATGGGTCGGGGACTACTGGTGGTGGTGCTGGTGCTCGGGACCGCGCTCGCGGGTGCGGCCCAGACATCAACCGGAGGGCTCCGCGGATTCGTCCGTGACAACAGCGGCCTGGTGATGGCCGGAGTCACGGTCGAAGCGTCGAGTCCGGCGCGGATTGGCGGCGCAGCGGTGGCGGTGACCGACGCGCAGGGCCTCTACACCTTCGCCAATCTGCCGATCGGCAATTACGCGATGGTGTTCACGCTGCAGGGGTTCACGTCGGTCCGGCGCGAGGACATCCGCGTGGAGGTGGGACGCACGATCCAGGTGGATGTGTCGCTCGAGGTCGGCAACCTCCAGGAATCGGTGACCGTCACCGGCTCGTCACCGGTGGTGGACGCGGCCAACGCCGGGTTCTCGACGAACTTCAATCAGGAACTGCTTCAGAACGTTCCAACCGCGCGCCAGTCGTACTTTGACGTGGTCACTTTCGCGCCCTCGGTGCGCATCAACCAGGTGCCGAACGACTCGCGGTTCATCATCTTCGGGTCGAGCAGCGATCAGAACCAGTTCCAGTACGACGGCGTCGACATCTCGGCGGTGTCCAACGGCGGCGTGTGGGACTTCCCGAGCCCGGACATCATGCAGGAAGTGCAGGTGAAGGCGATCGGCGCCTCCGCCGAGTTCCACAGCTTCCAGGGCGGGGTCGTGAACATCGTCACCAAGTCGGGAAGCAACCAGTTCCGCGGGATGGGCAGCGCCTATTTCATTCCAGGCGACTGGGTCGCCAACAACACGCCGAACGAGCAGTTCCCCTACACCGTGCACTACAACCAGCAGGGGACCGGAGAGCTGGGCGGACCGATCAAGCGAGATCGGATCTGGTTCTACGGCCTGCTCACCGCGACCCGACAGTTGACGACCGGCGTCGGCGTCGATCCCAACACCGAGAAGGCGGGCGGACGCAACTTCAAGCCGTTCGTGAAGGCCACGTGGCGTCCGTCGGAGAACGGGAACCTGTCGATTGGGTTCAACAACAACAACTTCTGCTGCGCGGCGGCCGCGTCACGCACTGCGCCACTCATTACGCAAACGGTCGAGCACGGGCACAACCCCGTGATCTACAGCCAGTACACCCATTCCTTCGGGAGTGCCACGCTGCTCGAGGTCCGGGGCGGCGGCATCTACATCCGTGACAACTTCACCCCATACTCGGACGACTTCGAGACGCCAGGGCGTACCGATCAGTCCACGGGCGTCTCGTCGGTGAACGGTCAGACCGCCAGCAAACAGTTCCACAACCGAACCACGCTCGACGCGTCGCTGGCCAACACGCGTTCGTGGCTGGGCGGCACCCACGACCTGAAGACCGGCATCCAGACGACGTATGGGACGCAGCGGACGGTCGGCATCCGCATCGGTGGTGTCAGCTACACCGATCTCAGCACCGCGGCCTACCGTGCGACCTACAGTGAGCCGTCGGCGACGGGTGGCCGGATCAGAACATTTGGTCTCTACGGGCAGGACACCTGGACGGTGAACGACGCGTTGACCCTGAACCTCGGCCTCCGTTTCGACAATGTGCGCGGCGACGTGCCGGAGATGACCTCCGAAGCCACGCTCGACGGCATCAAGGGAGCCAGCTTTTCTCCGCCAGTCGTCTCGTACCCCGGCATCCCGGATCTCATCTCGTTCAACACCCTCGCGCCCCGGGCCGGTCTGACTTACCGGGTTGGCAAGTCGGGGCGGACGGTTCTCAAATCCGGCTACGGGCGTTTCTACGGCAAGCTCACGTCGCTGATGTTCTCCGGCACCTCGCCGGGCGGCGCGGTCACCTACGTGCGCGAGATCAACCCGGCAACTGGGCAGTACGAGATCCCGGTCAGCGTGACGGATCCGAAACTGAACTTCGCGGTCGACGGGGGACTCAATAACCAGTACACCGATCAGTTCTCGGTCGGCGTCGAGCAGCAGGTCGCGGATCGGACCGGCATCGCCGTCTCGTTCGTCTACAAGAACGAAGGCGACTTCATCCGGCTCCAGGACAGGCGGGGCGCCTACGTGCCCCGCGACATCGTCGATACTTTCGAGGGAAACAGCCAGACCATCACCGTGCAGAACCTGACCAGCGGCGTCGGATCGCAGCTCTTCACGGTCGTGAACCGCGGCGATTTCGATCAGTCGTTCAAGTCGGTGGTCGTCGAAGTGAACCGCCGCTTCTCGAACAACATCCAGGCGCAGAGCTCCTATACCTGGCAGGACTCGAAGGCGTTCGGCTCGGGCTCGGTCACCGGCAGCACCCAGCAGGACTTCAGCAACCTGTCTCCGACGGCGGGCTACGGCCGCGATCCGAACGACACGCTGAACGCCTTCGGACCCACCGCCACCAATGCGACACACGCCGTCAAACTCTCGGCGACCTACGCGGCGATGTGGGGAATCCAGGTCGGCGGCCGCTATTCCTTCGAGTCCGGCCGGCCCTACGGCCGCCAGATCATCGTCCGCGGCATGGGCGCCGGGCAGGGTGACGTGACCATCCTGGCGAACACGCGAGGCACATACGCACTGCCGGCGGTGAACGACTTCCAGATCCGGCTCGACAAGGACGTGCGGCTGCCAGGCGCGCAGCGGCTGCGGTTCTCGGTCGACTTCCTGAACATCTTCAACTCCGACACGGTGCTGACGCTGCGGAACAACAGCTCGCAGGTGACGGCGACCACGCCGTGGCAGCAGACGCTCTCGGTGGTCCGGCCGCGGACGGTGCAGCTCGGCGTTCGTTACGAGTTCTGATGTTCGCGAGGTTCGCGGGGTTCGCGAGGTTCTCCGGGTTCTCGAGGTTCGCGGCGTGCGTCGCGGCGGTGACAGCGGTCGGGGTCGCCGGGCAACAACCGGCGCCCGCGGATCTCGTTGTCGTCAACGGCCGCGTCTTCACCGGAGCCGGGAGCCCGCGCCAGGAGGCCGTGGCCGTTCGCGGTTCGCAGATCGTCGCGGTCGGTGCCCGGAGCTCGATCGAGGCCCTGAAGGGGCCGTCGACGAGCGTCGTAGACGCGGGGGGCGCGGCCGTGCTGCCCGGCTTCAACGACAGCCACGTGCACTTCCTCAGCGGGGCGCAGAGCCTGCAGGAACTGGATCTGAGCGGGGCTCGAACGCTCGAAGAAGTGCTGCAGAAGATCCGCGAGTTCGCAGCCGCGAATCCCGGTGCGCCCTGGATCCGCGGCCGCGGCTGGAACTACGGCGCATTCCCCGATGGGCTGCCAACGCGCGCGCAGCTCGATCGGGCGCTACCGGATCGGCCGGCCGTACTCGTTTGCTTCGACGGCCATAGCTCCTGGGTGAACAGCAAGGCGCTCCAGGCCGCCCGCATCGACAGCTCGACGGCCGACCCGCCGAACGGCGCGATCACGAGGATTGGGAACACGCGCGAGCCGGATGGGCTGCTGAAGGAATCGGCGCAAGGCCTGGTCCGCAAAGTGATGCCCGAGCCGTCACGGGCCGAGAAGCGCCGCGCGATCGCCGCTGGCATCGAGCTCGCCCACTCGATCGGCGTGACGAGCATCCAGAATGCGAGCGGCAACGACGAAGAGTTCGCGGTGTACGAAGAGGCGCGTGCGGCCGGCGAGCTGCCGCTGCGCGTCTATTCCTCCCTGTCGGTGTCGCCTGGATTCACCGAGGCCGACGCGGACCGGTTCGACGCGATCCGCCGCCGGATCGCGAATGACGATCGATTCAAGGCCGGTGCCGTAAAGCTGCTCGTGGACGGCGTCATCGAGACCAACACCGCGGTGATGCTCGCGCCGTATGTCAACAATCCCGCGACGAGGGGTGTTCCCAACTACCCGGCGCCCGAGCTCGATCGCATTGTCCGCATGCTCGACGCGCGCGGCTGGCAGATCTTCGTCCACGCCATCGGCGACGGCGGGGTCCGGATGACGCTCGACGCGTTCGAGAGGGCTGCGAAGGCAAACCCGCCGCCGGCGCGAGGGCGGCGGCATCGCGTGGAGCACATCGAAACCATCGACCTGGCTGACGTACCTCGGTTTGGCGCGCTTGGAGTGATTGCGTCGATGCAGCCGCCTCATACCCGCCTGATGAACAGCCCGAATCCGCGCGGTCAGTGGGCGGGCAACATCGGGCCGGAGCGGCAGGCGCGGGGCTGGATGTGGAAGGACATCCGCGAGCGTGGAGGCCGGCTGGCATTCGGCAGCGACTGGCCGGTAGCGTCGCTCAACCCTTTGACCGGAATCTGGATCGGCCTCAACCGGATCGGCCACGGTTCCGTCGCCTCGCAGCGGCTCTCGCTCGACGAGATGATCGACGGGTACACGGCCGGTGCCGCCTATGCGGCTTTCGATGAAGATCGAAAAGGCCGGCTGGCTCCGGGTCAGCTGGCCGACATCGTCGTGCTCACTCGAGACATCTTTGCCGCGCCGCCAACCGCCGCCGACGACGTGCAGGTGAGGGTGACGATCTTCGACGGACGAGTCGTGTACCGGCGGTAGTTCGGAAGCATGGGGGGCCGGGCCCCTCGCGTATCGGTGCTACTTCACGAGGCCCCGGAGTGCGGCTTTGTCGATCGTCTCGACCAGGGCGCGATTCGCGCGGCACCCGGACGGCAGCGGGTCGTTCGCGGCGCGATTCGACGGGTCGGCGGTGTCGAAGCAGCGGGTGATTCCGCGGACCATGATGACCTGGACCGCGGAGCGCGGCAGGCTCTTGTTGAAATAGGCGTAGTTGGGCCGGGCCAGCGGGTGGCAGCCCGGTGACGGCACGGCGCGGAACTTCGCGCGCAAGCTTGCGCCCTTCTCCGCGTAGCAGGCTGGCGCGGCCTGGTCGGGCGCGGACAGCTCCGAAATCCAGGACGTCACGTCCGCGACGGCGCGCTGGGCCTCGGCGAGGCCCCGCGCAGCGCCGCCGGTGGGCGCCAGTTCGGCCGCCAGGCTGGCCTCTTCCGCTTTCCACGCCTCCGCCATCTGCTGCAGGAACTTCTGCGGCTCGGGCATGCTGGACGCGGCCGTCTGGGCGTCTTTCTCCTTCTGCGCCCGTCGCGCGGGATCCCGAACCGCGGTCAGCTGCGCCGTGAACCGGTCCACGGTTTCCTGATGCTCCTGCAGCGTCTTGGTCCTCGCCAGGACGATGATGTCGAGGGCCGCGCGGAGCGTGAGCGGTGTCCAGAGCGCCGCAGGGTCGCGGGCAATGATCAGCTGATCGCCGTAGCGGGGAATTCCCGCGATCTCTCCGTGCGGCAGCGGCTGGAGAAACGCGTCGTGATCGACCTGGCCGAACTCCGCTACCTTGCCGACCTCGCCCACGTCGCGGGTGATCTGGTTGATTGCGAAGTACTGGAGCGCAGTCTCGCCCGTGTCCGAGCGGACGATCTTGCCGCCGCGTTCGTACTCGAATATCGGAAACGCCCCGAAGGTCCACGCGCCCATCAGTGGCAGCGCAGCAGGCGCCGCCTGTCCGGGTGCGTGCTCGAACGGAACACTGCTGTCGAGGCTGCCCCACGTCTCGACGCTGAAGCCGGTGGGCGTGGCGACCGCGGGCGCGTGTTGCGCGAGGGCGTTGAGGGCCAGCAGCTCGCCCTCGAAGGCCTTGACCAGCGCCGGCGTGGCTGCCTGCTCCTTGCGGGCACTCGCGATCGCCGTCAAGCCTTTCCACGGCTTCCAGACACCGGGCGCCTCGGTCAGGACCTTGGGAGACTGAGCAGCCACCGCGACGCCAGAGAAAGCGATCGCGGCGCCAAGGGCGAGCATCCGGCGCGTCTGCATGCGTCAATTATCGGCTCCGCCGATGCTGGCAACGCAATGCGTCGGTGACACCGAATTGCCTGAATCGTCACATGTCGTTGCCGGTCGCGTCATCCCGGCTCGGTACAACACCTCCAGTATCCCGGAACCAACCTGGATTCACTGGAGGCACGATGAGATTGTCACGGTACGACGCCAGCATCGCCGCAATCGGCGGCATGGTCCTGGCAAGCACGATTCTGTATGCGAACGGTACGCGCTTCTCGGACATCAACCCGCTGGTCGCTTCGGCCGGCCCGATCGCCGTTGGCTCCACCGCTGAAGCGACGCCGATCCGGTTCGGCAACGAGGACTTCGAGCAGCGGTCGGTCGCCGATCGCGCGACTCAGATCGCGCTGGGTATTCCGAACACCGGCAGCTTCGACATGATCGCCACGAACGAGACCGGTCCGCACAAGGGCCGGTATCTGTTCACGGTATTCGAGACCGGCCAGTCCGGCGTTCAGCGCACGGACCTCTGGACGGGGCAGACCGATACGGTTTGGTACACGCCGGCTGCAGGCGGACACGTGTCGTTCGACGCCTGCTACTGGACGCCGTGGGGGACGTTGATCACGGCGGAAGAGTCGTGGGAGACCGCGGCGGCGGGCTCGACGTCGCCGTACGGACGGCTCTTCGAGCTGAAGAACCCGCTCGACGCGCCCGGCCTCGTCAACCCGGTCGGTGCCGGCAGCAACGTGAACGCCGACTTCGTCCACCAGAACGCCGTTCCGCGGACGTCGCACGAAGGCATCCAGTTCGACAAGGCTGGCAATATGTATTTCATCGACGAGCTGAACGGCGGGAACATCTACCGGTTCACGTCCGCCGCGCGGTTGACAGACGTCTACGCCGGCGCCGACTACTTCGCGGCGGGGCAGACGTCGGTGCTTCGCGTCGGCGACGGCAACACGCCGAATGCGACCGGCGCGTACGCCTGGGTGCCGTTCACCGACGCCGGCGGCGCGGCGCTGCCCGGCGCGCTGACGATCACCGACACTCGCGGTGTGACCTCGGTGGACGCGCGCAACACCACCGACCGGCCCGCGTTCAAGGGCACTGACTACCAGCGCCCCGAAGACATCCAGATCAAGACGGTGAACGGGCGCGAGTACCTCTTCGTGGCGACGACCACCACCCACGAGGTCTACGTCCTCGACCTTACCGCCCAGCGGATTTCAGTGTTCGCCAACCGCAACACGATCGATCTCGCGACCGGTCAGCCGGTCGGGACCGCATTGAACAGTCCCGACAACCTGGCCGTCGACGCCGACGGCTTCATCTACATCGTCGAGGATCGCAACGGCGGGCAGGACGACGACATCTGGCTGGCGGTCGATCTGAACAACGACGGCGACCTGCTCGATGCCGGGGAAGGGATCGCGCGCTGGGCCAGCAACGGCACCCAGGGCTCCGAGTTCACCGGCCTGTTCTTCGATCCGACGAACAAGCGCCGCGCCTGGGTGAACATCCAGCACCCGAACAGCGGCAACGACCGGACGATCGAGATCACGATCCCGGGCGGGCAGAACATCAGGTGACAAGGCAGAAGTGAGAAGTTAGATGTGAGAAGTGAGAGGTGAGAAGTGAGGAACAAGCTGTGAAGCGTTGGCTCTCACTTCTCACTTTCGTGTCCCTGACGGCGCCTTGAAGCGCGAGTCGTCGATCGTCGGGTTAAGCTCGATCGTCTCCACGACTATGCGCAGGCGATCCGGGCGATTCGCGGCGCCCATCTCGATAGTGTGCGGGAACACCAGCCCGCCGACACTGCGGTAATCGCTGAAGGCTGTCTCAACGGCGAGGTTGCGTCCGCCTACCGTTCGGGTCGTGTCCGAGCGGAGAATCAGGAACGTCTCCGCATCCAGGTAGTGCTCCTGGGTCGGATTGCTCTTCGGCGTCACGCGTATCCGGAACGTCTCACGACCGGCGATCGTCTCCCGTCCGACGAGGACAAGTGCGGCGCCATGCCGCCGCGCCGCGACGAGCGGCCCCTCGAGATCGGCCTGTTCGACGGCGAGGAGGGCTTCGCCTGCCGGCATCAGTCTCGGTTCGATCACCCCGGTCAGCGGCGAGATCTGCCACCCGCGCTTGCCGTCGAAGGCGAACACGCCTGTGATGCCCTGGAACGTGAACTCGGTCCGGACCCGGCCTGGCTGCTTGATCTCCCTGGTGATCAGCGCTTCGCGGCCGGGCCCGGCCACGGCTCGTCCCGTCATGCGGAGGGTGCGCACCGCCTGCCATTGGGCTTCGCTGCCGCGCGCCTCGATGTGCCGCGCGACGATCTCGTCAACGGTTTGCGCGTGCGCGAATCCGGCGAGCGGCCCCAGGCCGAGAAGGCAGGCGAGCGTCAGCCGCCGCATCACTGGCGCGCCTCGTCCGGCCGTGGCCGTGCGGGCGGTCGCGCGATTGGCGGGGTCGGCCGCGGCGGGGTCACGATGGGGCGCGTCGGCCAGACCGGCGGCCCGTATCCCCAGTAGCCGTCCCAATACAGCGGGTAGCCGGCGTTGCCGGGGGCCGCAGCCTCTGCCTCGCGAGCGCGGGCCTCGGCCTCGGCGGCGCGGGCTTCGGCTTCCCGGGTCCGCCGCTCGGCCTCGAGCTGTGCGGTCTCCGCCTGCTGCTGTTGGTCGCGCTGCTTCACGATGGCGTCCCGATCGGCGGGCGCCATCCACTCGCCTTCGAACTGCACGAAGCCGCGCGCGCGGTAGCTGTCCTCCTGCGTCACCCATCGGCCGTCCATGAATACCCGGCCGAGCGCCTGGTTCGCCTCGACGTTGGCGGGATCCGCGGCCACGACGTTCTCGAAAGCGGTGCGCGCCTGCGAGCCGAGCCCCTGGCTCGATGCCCACTTGCCCAATGCCAGCCAGCCCGCGGCGTCGTCGGCGCGGAGCGCTCCCGCGCGCTCGTAATAGTCGTCGAGCGGCGATCGCTTCTGATCGATGCGCACGACGCTCGTCATCGGCACGGTGATTGTCCCTGCGCCGACGTCCACTTCGATGGCCTTGTCGGTGCGGGACAGGATCCGCCCCGACACCCGGCCGCCTCCCTTGAGGATCACGTCATCGGCGCCGGCGATGGCCGGGATGAGGGCGAGAAGGACCGCGATGGTAGACGGATGGCGCACAGGCGATTCCCGAAAAGAGCTGACCTCGATGCTACGCCCGGGCTGCAACCGGATCAAGGAACAGCCGCGAGCACCGTCACTTCAATCGTCAACGTCGCCTTGGGCGGAATCACGTCGGGGACGCCGCGGTCGCCGTATCCGAGGTGCGGCGCGATCTCGATCCGTCGCAAGCCCCCGACGCGCATGCCGTCCAGACCGTAGAAGAGGCCGTTCATGAGCTG
>DATJFF010000092.1:0-19567 GCA_035495795.1 Vicinamibacterales bacterium | reverse complement strand
GTCTGGGTCCTGGCGGCCCTTCTAGCCGTGGCCGGCGCCGGTGCCACGGCGGCCTACGCCCAGCGGATCTGGGGTGGCTACTACGGGCGCACCCCGCCGAAGTTTCCGACCGCCGCCACGTTCGAGGGCTCGTTCCACTTCTGCCGCGTCCTCTTCACGAGCAACCGCCGTGAGAAGCAGGGCTGGGACACCGACTATCCCGGCGCCGACATCAACTTCAGCGTCCGCCTATCCGAGCTGACCAAGGTCCGCGTCAAGTTCGTCGACGAAGCGGGCGAAGGCGAGGTGCCGGATGCGGTCGTCGTCAGGCTGACCGACGACGCCTTGTTCCAATGCCCGTTTGCGCTGATGGAGGACGCCGGGACGGCGCACTTCAGCGACGTCGAAGTGAAGCGGCTTCGCGACTACCTGCTGAAGGGCGGTTTCCTGTTCGTGTCCGACTATCACGGCAGCTGGGCAAAAGCACAGTTCGACGAGGAGATCGGGCGGGCCCTGCCGCACGGCGAGTATCCGATCATCGATCTCACGCCGCCCACTCACGCGATCTGGAACACGTTCTTTCCGGTGACGCACATCATTCAGCTGGCGTCGATTCAGACGTGGCGGCGTACCGGCGGCGGCACGATCGAACGTTGGAACGAAGACGGGTCGCCACCCGACGCCCGGGGAATCGCCGACTCGCACGGCCGGCTGATGGTGGTGATGGTCCACAACAGCGACATCCCGGACGCGTGGGAGCGCGAAGGCGAGAACCCCGAGTACTTCTACCGGTTCTCGCCGGACGCGTACGCAGTCGGCATCGACGTCCTGCTCTACGCCATGACTCACTGAGCAGGCCCGGACGTCGCCGGCCGCGCTCACGCGTCGTGAAGGTCGCGCTCCGAGCCGTGTTCGTCGAAGCCCGCGAGAACGCCGTCGAGATCGTCGGCTTCGATCGGGGCGCTCGCCTCAATCTCCGCGCTTTCGTCGAGAATCCGCTGCGCGTGCCAGAGACGGACGGCTTCCGCCGCGTCCTGCACGTCGTCGAGATGCGCGTCGAGCAGCAATGCTTCGAACGTCATGGCGGCTCCTCTCGCGATGAACGGGGTAGTGACGGGTCAGCGGGCCTCGGAGAGCGTCTGGCGCCACGCCCCGAGCTCCCTGAGGGCCTCGGCGCGCGCGAAACCGTAACGGGCCTGGAGCACGCTCACCAGCCGCTCGGCGTTGCCGCGGACGCTCTGCACGTCGGCGTCGGTCAATTTGTCCCACCGCTGGCGGGCAGCGCTCATCACCCGGGCCCATCGCTCCGTCACGCGTCCGATTTCCTGAGCCATCGCGTCCTCCGTGCGCTCCGAGCCTGATTGCCCGAGCGCTGCCTCGGTCATTAGCAACCGGCGTGCCACGCGAGCCGTGGTTTCGTGTCCACTACGCGAACGCGATTGGAAGGCCGGTTCACACACTGGGTAGATCGGGAAACCATGGACCCGGGGGCGTGAGGGAGCCGGTTCAGTGGTGTAATCGCACGGTAATGAGCGTCGTTTACAAAATCGTGTCCGAGTCGTCGTGGCGCGAGGCCGAGGATCGTGGAGCGTTCCGCGGCGCGCCGGTGGACGTCGCGGATGGATTCATCCATTTTTCGACGGCCGGCCAGGTCGCCGAAACGGCAGCGCGCCATTTCGCGTCACAGCGCGGCCTGCTGTTGGCTGCGGTATCGGCGGAGCAACTGGGCGACGCGCTCCGTTGGGAACCTTCGCGCGGCGGCGCACTGTTCCCGCACCTGTACGCGGCGCTTCCGCTGAGCGCGGTGCTGTGGGTGAAGCCGCTGCCCCTCGGTTCCGACGGCCTCCACGAGTTCCCGCCACTGGAGGATTGAGCGGCTGCCGCATCCCGCACTCGTGCGCGGCCGCGCTAGACTTCGGTCACAGTGCCCTGGTTGTTCCTCCTGGCCTACACCTGTTCCGGGTTGGCCGGTCTCGTTTACGAAGTCACCTGGACGCGGCTGCTCACGCTCTACATCGGCCACAGCACCGCGGCCGCTTCCGCAGTCGTCGCGGCGTTCCTCAGCGGGCTGGCAATCGGCGCCGCCGCCGGCGGCGACGTCGCGGCCCGCTGGACACGCCAACGCGCCGCCCGCGCTTACGTCGCACTGGAACTGTTCGTCGCCGTGGCCGCGCTGGCGCTGCCGCTGGCGGTCCGCGCGCTGACGCCGCTGTTGGCGTGGGCATACGGCAGCGACGGCAGCGGGCCGTTTCCTGCCATTCGCCTGCTCGTGTGCCTGCTCCTTGTGCTGGTTCCCGCGGCCGCGCTCGGCGCGACGTTTCCAATGGCCATCCGCTGGTTTGCGAGTGAGAGCGGCCGCGCCGCGCGGCTGAGCGGCGCCCTCTACGCGCTGAACACGGCGGGCGCAGCGGTCGGCGCGATGCTGGCTGGCTTCGTGCTGATTCCCACGATTGGTCTTTCAGGCACGACGCTCGTCGGCGTGACGGGGTCGCTACTGGCGGCTGCCGCAGTGTGGGTCGTGCGGCGCCGCGCGGCGAATGACGAACGTGACTCCACCGAGGTGCCCTCCCCCTCGAACGCGACGGGCACCGCCGACTACCGGTGGCTTGCGGCGTTCGTATTGGGCGTGTCGGGCTTCGCGTCGCTCGCACACGAGATTGCCTGGACGCGAATTCTTGCGCTCGTCCTCGGCCCGACGACATACGCGTTTGCGGCAACGCTGGCCGCGGTGATCTGCGGTGTCGCGCTCGGCTCGGCCGCGGGATCGTGGCTCGTCGGACGCACGCAACACTACGGCGCCTGGCTGGCCGCGGTACTGGCCGCCGGCGCGGTGACCGTCAGCTACACCTACTCGCTGGCCGGTGAGAGATTTCCGCGGCTGGTCGCCGAGCAGATGGCCGGAGCGGAGGAACCGTTCAACGAACTCCTGCGGCAGGGGCTGCTGCTCACCGCCGCCCTGATCGTTCCGACCGCTGCCTGCCTCGGCAGCGCATTTCCGCTCGCGCTGGCAATGGCCGGTGACGGGGCCGATGCCACGCGACGCTTCGGCGTCGTCTATGCAGTCAACACGATCGGCGCGGTCACCGGCTCGCTGGCGGCAGGCTTCGTCCTCATCCCGCGGCTGGGACTCCAGGGCACGCTCCAGGTGGCGAGCGGCGCGCTGGTCGTCGCTGCACTCGCGGTTGTTGCTGGCGGTGAGCGGCGCTGGTCCCACCGTGCCGCCGGCCTGGCCGCGTCGGCCGCTGCAGTGCTCCTCCTGGTGTTCAGCGCTCCGTGGGATCGCGAGCTGCTCGCGAGCGGGCCCTACATGTACGCGCCGTTCGTGCCCGGCGATCTCGATCTCACGACGCAACTCAAGGCCGGCAGCCTGCTTTATTACCGCGAGGGCGCGTCGGCGACGGTGTCGGTGAAGCGTCTCACCGGTACCACGACGCTCGCGGTTGACGGGAAAGTGGACGCCTCGAACCGAGGCGACATGCTGACCCAGAAACTCATCGCGCACCTGCCGCTGCTCGTCCACGACGCTCCGCGGCGAGTCGCCATTGTCGGACTCGGCAGCGGCGTCACCGCCGGAGCGGCGCTCACCCACCCGATCGAGCGGGCTGACGTGCTCGAGATCTCGCCGGAGGTGGTCGATGCCTCGGCGTTCTTCACCGGCGAGAACCGCGACGCGCTCGAGGATCCGCGGCTTCACCTGATCGTCGGCGACGGCCGCTCGCACCTGCAGTTGTCCCGGGAGCAGTACGACGTCATCGTGTCCGAGCCATCGAACCCGTGGATTGCAGGTGTCGCGGCGCTCTTCACGCGTGAGTTCTTCGCCGCAGCCCGGGCCCGGCTCGCCCCCGGCGGCGTGCTGTGCCACTGGGCAAACGCCTACAACATCAGCGAGCCCGACCTGCGCTCGATTGTGGCAACGTTCCAGTCGGTCTTCCCGGACGGCACGGTCTGGCTCGTCGGCAACGACGACGTCCTGATGCTCGGTTCAGACGGGCCGCTCGACGATCGGCTGTCGCGGCTGGCCGGGCACCTCGATCGGCCCGGCGTCCGTTCCGATCTCGCGTTGGTCGAGGTGCGCGATGCGTTCTCGATCCTCTCGCTCTTCGTCGCCGGTCCGGCTGCGCTCGCGTCGTACGTGAACGGCGTGCCGCTCCTCACCGACGACACGATGCGGCTCGAGTTTTCGGCGCCGCGAGAGCTCCATAACCGGCGGGCGGGAGACAATGTCGCCGCTCTGATCGCTGCCGGCGAAGCCACCGAGGCGCCGCGTCCCGTTGCCGGCGCTCGTGCGCACGCGGCCGCGGCCGAGTGGCGCAATCGGGGCGCGATGTTCGCCAAGGCCGACGTGTTCGGCCGCGCCAACGACGACTTCCTCACCGCCGTCGGCGAGGATCCCTCTGACCGCGAGGCGCTGGATGGTTTCGTTCGCACGGCGCTCGTCACCGGCCGGGCGGCCGAGGCGATCGCGAAACTGCGAGAGCGTCTCGGCGCAGCTGCCGCGGATCGTCCGCGCACGCTCGTCGCGCTCTCGAAACTGCAGGCGAGCGCGGGCCTGCGCGACGATGCGCTGGCCACCGCGCAACGGGCGGCGGACCTGGCGCCGTCCGATCCGGCCGGGCACGAACAACTCGCGTCGCTGTATGCGGATGCCGGCGATACGGTGCGGCTCGATCAGGCTGTCCGCACGCTGCAATCGACCGCCGGCGAGGATGCCGCAGCCACCTTGTATTACGCGGCCGCGGCGCAGCTGCTCCACGGCAACCTGCCGCAGGCGATGGTGCTGGCGGAGCGCGGCATCGGTTTTCATCCCGACTACGCGGCGCTCTACGACCTTGCCGGCGCGACCTACACGAAGCTCGGGCAGGTGTTTCGCGCACGCTGGGCCTTCGACCAGTCACTGCGCTTCGACGCGCACGACAGCACTGCCTACGAAAATCTCGGCGTACTGGCGTTCGAGGAGGGGAACTTGCCGGCGGCGCGCAACTACTTCGCCGAAGCCCTCTGGCTGAACCCAAGCTCCGCGGTGGCCCGGCAGGGCGTGCAGCGGGCGATGCCTGGCGCGCCGCACTGAAGCGCTAACCACGGGTTTCGGTCGACGCAGTGATTTCAACCGCGTACATCGGCTCGCGCCGATACAGCGATCGCCGGGTGCCGAGCAGCCGCACGGCATCGAAGCCGGCGTCGTTGAACAGACGCGTGAGGCTCCGGCGAGTCAGCGGCCAGGGAATCCACGGATTGCCGGCGTCCGTGTCGTACTCGACAACGATGAAGCGCGGCTCGGTCATCGCCGCGGCGGCCCGCCGGATGAACGCCGGCTGTCCCGCGACGTAGTGCAGCGCGTTGGCCAGCATCACGCCGTCGGGCGCGCCGAACGGCCAGGGAAGACGCGTGAAATCGGCGGCGTGCGTGGCGATCGTCACGCCGTCATGCTGCCCGGGAATCGCACCGAGGGCCGCGGCGTCGCGATCGACGGCGTGAATCACGCTGCCAGCCGGCAGCAAGGTGGCCAGGGCGAGGGTGAACGTGCCGTCGCCGCAGCCAAGGTCCGCCCACGTTTCGGGCCGTGTTCCCGGTCGTCGTGCCGGGCCGATCAGATCCGCAGCTTCGCCGACCGTCATCGATCAACGCGCGAAGTCGATGAAGCCGCGGTCGACGTCCACCGATACCAGCCGAACCTGAAGCCGATCGCCGACATCCACGCCCGCGAGGCCGGACGCCAGCCGTCCCTCGACCGGCCGCCGGGCGAGCCGCACCCACGTGCCCTTGCTCGAGGCGCCGGTGACGATAGCCTCGAAGCGCTCGCCGATGTGATCCTGCAGCAGCATTGCCGCCGCCGACTTGGCGACCTGCCGCTCGACCTTGTTCGCGGCGTCTTCCTGCTTCGTCAGCTGGGTGGCGATCGCGTCGAGCTCGTCGAACCGGTAGGGCGCCGAGGCGCGGTCGATCGCGGCTTTCAGCAGGCGCTGGGTCACCAGGTCGCCGTAACGCCGGTTTGGCGCGGTTGAATGGGCGTAGTCCTTCACCGCCAGGCCGAAGTGGCCAGGCGCCGCGGCGCCGGGAGGCTCGGCCACGTACTCACCCGAACCGAGCAGTTTGACCACCGTGAGGGACAGGTCCTGGTAGCGCTCGGGATCCGCGGCCCGGCGGCGGCGCAGGAAAGCATCGAGCGCTGCCGGATCAGGCTCGGCCGGCAGCGTATCACCGGACTCGCGCGCCAGCGCTTCGATCCGGTCCCATCGCTTCGGTGAACGCACCACGCGGCGAATCGATGGAAACCCGTGCTCGGCGAGGAACCGTGCCGTGACGCCGTTCGCGGCAATCATGAGGTCCTCGATCAGCTCCTTGGCGCGGTTGCGGCCTTCCGCCTGCAGATCGCGGATATCGTCGCCATCGAATACCGGACGGGTCTGCGTCGTTTCGAGGTCGAGGGCGCCGAGTCGGTGGCGCTCGGCGCGAAGGCGCTGTGCCACCGCGTCCTGGGCGCGGAGGTTCTCGTCGAGGCCGGGTACCGCGGCGATCGCCGGTGGCGGCGGCGCATGTCCCTCGAGCCAGGCGCCGACGCCGTTGTAGGCGAGCTTGGCCTGGTTGCGCACGCGTGCCCGCAGCACCGACGACGCGGTGACCACTCCGTCCGGTCCAACCGTCAGCGAAACCACCACCGCCTGCCGAACCTGGTCGTCGTTGAGAGACGTCAGATCGGTCGAGATTGGCGGCGGCAACATCGGAAAGATCTGCGCGGCCGTGTAGACAGACGTCGTGTTGTGACCCGCGTGCTCGTCCAGTGCCGTGGCCGGCTTGACCAGCACGTCGACGTCGGCGATCGCAACCAGCACAGTGGCCGTGTCGCCCTGCTGTTCTGACGCGACTGTCAGCTGATCGAGGTCTCGCGAGTCGTCATTGTCGATCGAGCACCACGGCAGCGCGGTCAGATCGCGGATTCCATCGCGATCGCCGTCGTCTCGATGCTGTTGACCGGCACGGAGGGCGTTGACCTCGGCAATGGCCGCCGAAGAGAAGTCTGGGAGCAGCCCGCGCTCCAGCATGACGCGGTGCGCGATGTGCTGAAGCCGGGAGCGGTGCGAGCCGGAGGACTGTTGGGACACACGTCATCGTAACGTGCGACGGGTGCGACAAGTGCGACGGGTGCGATAGGGTGCGACGGGTGCGACGGGTGCGAAGGCTGTAGGGTAATGGACCGTTGTTACAGGTCCGCCGGCCTGCCATGCTCAGGCGCGGCCCGCCATCTTGGCGATCCACCAGCGGAGCCCGACGAGCAGGAACCGCCAGTCCTTGAAGAACTCCGGAGGCTTGTGCTCGACGGCGTGACCGACGAACTGGAAGATCCAGCCGGACACGAACAGCACGGCTGCCGCGATCGCGAGCGAAGAGAACCAGAAGCCGGCAACCGCAAGCGGGATCGAGATCACGATCAGCGGAATGCCCACCGTGTGGCAGGCCCGGTTGACCGGATGCTGATGGCTCTCCGAGTACTGCCGGATCCATTCTTCCCAGGTGCGGCCACCCATCGCCACCTCCGTTCACAAGCCTAGCCGAGCTGCTCACGAGATTACACGCGTGAAAGTGGCCCTGCCGGTGAGTGGTGATAGGTTGCGAATGAGGGTGTGCAAAATGCCACGTTCATCTCATCCGTTCAGTCGGCTCTTCCTTATCCTCTTCGCCACATTGCTGGCGTGCGCGTTCCCCAGGCAGGCCGCAGCACAGGCGTACATCAGCCCGTTCCTCGGCTACAACTTCAGCGGCGACGCCGGGTGCCCGCAGATCACCGATTGCAATGACAAGAACCTGGACTGGGGCGCGTCACTCGGCGCGACCAACGCGATCGTCGGCTTCGAGCTCGACACCGGCTACACCAGCCATTTCTTCGGCGAGGCGAACACCTACGACGTCAGCGTGCTTACCTTCATGGGCAACTTCCTGATCGCGCCACGGTTCGGGCCGATTCAACCCTACGGCCTCTTCGGGCTGGGGATCATCAGGACGACGAACGATCTCTCGCAGATCGGCGGCGTCGACGAGTCGTCCAACGACTTCGGTTCCGACCTCGGAGGCGGGTTGATGATCCATTTCTCACGCCATGTCGGAATCCGTGGCGACGTGCGCTACTTCTACACGTTCGATGCGTTGGATATTCTTGGCATAGAAAACATCCTGGGGAACCGAAGCAACTCGCAGAAGCTGGACTTCGCCCGGGTGTCGGGCGGGCTCGTGTTTCGATTCTGACACCGCCCGCTTCACCGGCTCGGGCGACGCGCCTCCGGCCAGCGGGCGATGACATCGGGCGTGAACCGGCGGAGGCCGCGCAGTGCCGCGAGCACGCGCCGCCGGCGCCGCTCGCGCTTTGTGTCCCACGGGAACCCGTAGCCCTCGCGAATGACGGGCGGAAGCGATCCGACCGTGACCAGCTCGCCCGCGTACTGGAACGGCCATATCAGGCGGCCGAACGCGGGGCGGAGGACCGCTGGCGCCAGGGCCCGTGCCTCGGCGCCGACGACGATGCGGCCGCACGCGATTTCCGATCGCATGTAGTCCTGCAGGTGCTGCCAGGTGAGAGGGATGTCGCTCTCCCTCGCGCCGAGGGCCACCGCGAAAGAGGCCGTCTCACGGCAATATCGATCTCGATCCTCCAGGGAAAACGGCGGCAGCACGTGCTCCAGGACGCGGATGTGCGAGTCCACGAGCGTCGCCTGCACCCACAATAGCAGCCCCGGATCGTGCGCCGAATAGCGGGTGCCGGCGCTGTATCCGCCGGTGGCACGCGGCAGCGCGCCGTTGACCCGATCGTGAACGCTGAGAATCGCGCGCAGCACGGCGTCCGCCTCCGGGTCGGTCCCGAAGGTCAGTCGCCGCATGGCGCCGACGGTGGCGTGCAGGCGTGTCAGCGGCGCGATCGGAGAACCACGGAAGTTGCTGTGCGCGGCCACGCCCGCGGCAACGAGCGGGTGCGCGAACTGCAGCAGGATCGCGCGCGGCCAGGCCAGCAGCGCGATGCGCTCACCGGCAATCGTCCAGGTGATCCCGCCAGGCTGCGGCCTCTCCACTCGTTCATTCTGCCCTCGAGCGAAGGATCCCATCGAGTACACTCGGCCGCATGCAAATCCCGCTTCGTCGCACCCTGACGGCAGCGCTGGCGGCAATCACGTTCGGCCTCGTCGCGACGACGGCCGAGCAGCGGCCCGACAATCCGTTTCCGGGCGGCACCAATCCCGACGGTTCGCTGCGGCCGACGCCGCCGCTCAACCGACTCTTCACGCAGGATGCCTACACGGAATACGCGATTCTCGAGCCGGGGAGCGAGTCGTTCAGGATCCGCTTCCTGCCCGAGGAAACGCGGGCCGGCGCCACCGAGCTGGTCAACGCAACGCGCGGCGGCAGTGAAGGCTCGGGTATCGAGGTCTACGATCCGCGCACCGGCAAGCCCCTGCCGTTTACTTACGAACAAGATCCGAAGGATCCCGAGACCCACGCGATACACGCCAAGCTGCCGATCCCGGTTCCCTCCGGCGGCGTTGGACGTGTGCTGATCTACAAGACCTACAAGGATCCGCGCACTTACACGATGCACGGAGAGGACATTGTCTGGGTGCGAAGCCTGAGCGGTTACCGCCTCGGTGTCCTCCTGCCGAAGGGCTTTGCCTTCCTGTCCTCGAACGTTGCCGCGCAGCTCTCGACGACCAGCGACGGCCGGCTGAAGCTGGCGTTTGCCAACCCGAGCGGCCAGAGCAACCCTGTGACCATCCACGCCCGCCGCACGACGATCGCCTTTCCGCCGACGCCGGGCGACGACATGTTTTTCGATGACGTGAAGACGCTCTACGACCTGGGTGCGCCCGAGACACACACGATCGCCGTCGACCAGAGCTACAGCGACTACCGGAAAGGCGGGCGGGCGTCGCTCGACACGCTGTCCTACCTGCCGCTTCGCGATCTGAAGGTCACCGACCTCGACACCGCGAAGACGCTGCCACCCGCCAAGAGCGGCAACGCCACCAATATTGCCCTCGACGTTCCGATCGAGAACGAGAAGCAGAGCGTGCACCTCCGCCTCACCGGGACACTCGTCGATCCCGCCTACACCCTCGAGCGCGGCGAGCTGGTGTTCGAGCGAACGCTGAAGGGGCTGCGGAACACGATCCTGCTGCCCGAGGGATTCGAAGTGTCAGCGCTGTCGCAGTCGGGCACGATTGGCAAATACAACGGCCGCACGTTCGTCGCGCTGATCAACCTGAACGAGGAGAATCAGTACACGGTCCGCATTCGTGCCCGAAAGGCGGGCGGCTGGCATTGATCGGTACGGCGCTTCGGCGTGGGCTGCGCAAGCGCTGCCCGCACTGCGGCAAAGGCCGGCTGTTTTCCGGCTGGTCTCAGTTGGAACGCTGCTCAGTCTGCGGCCTGGTGTTTGTGCGCAATCCCGGCGATACATGGGCCTTCACCATCATTGGCGATCGTGTGCCCATTGCCGTGCTGATCGTCTTGATCTATTTCGGAATCGTGCGGTCCCATCGTGTGCTCGGCTTGACCCTGGAGGTCGTCCTGGTCGTACTTCTGGTCTGGACGGCCCCGAACCGGTGGGGCGTGGGGATAGCCCTGCATTACTTGTCGCGCGTTTACTGGTCCGACCCCGCGGATCCCATTCCCCCGCCTTACTGAACGTTGTCCTCGGTGGTGGCCGGTCCCGCCCCGTCTCGTCCCGCGATCAGGCAGCCGCGATGCGCAGCGGCTGCGCTCCTTGCCACAGCACCAGCCGGCCGATCTCGGGCAGGTGTTCCAGGCCGGAGGTGATCGTCAGGAAGTGGTTGCCGGCCAGCGTTCCAGCCTTGCTGGCGAAGTGGGTCCGCCCGTAGGCGATCAGCAGCTCCGTCTCGCTCACGCCGCCCGGATACCACAGCACTTCGCCGGGATGCGGATAGGTCGTGGCGTTCTCAGGCGCGACGCCGATCGAGAGGTCACCAAGCGGCGCCCACACCGCTTCGCCGCTCCAGCGAACGTGAATCACCTGGCTCGTGAACGGCAGGAGGCCGCGGAAGGCTGCGCACGTCAGCGGCGCGGCGCCCAACTCGAATCTGGCTTCCAGGCGGTACGCGCCCAGGCTCAGTACGACATCTGACATCGGCCCTCCTGCACGGGCGACGCGGCTCGCTTCAGGTCCACGCCGCGTTGTCGAGCGCAAGGATCGTCTGCAGCAGCACGTTGGCGCCATTGACGACGTCTTGCGCTTTCGTGAACTCCTTTGGCGCGTGCGAGATGCCGCCGACGGACGGCACGAAGATCATGCCCGTCGGGCCGAGGCGCGCCATGTGCTGGGCGTCGTGACCGGCGCCGCTCGGCAGATGCTTCGTGGACAGGCCAAGACCGCGCGCCGACGCCTCGATCGCGTCCTTGACCCGATCGTCGCAGACGGCAGGGCGGCTGTGGTGGAGGGACGAGTAGGTGAAGGTGCAACCGATATCTCTTCCGATCGCGTCGCCTTCGGCCCGCACCCGGGTGGAAAGTGCGTCCACCTTGGCTTCGTCGAGGTCACGGATTTCGAGCGTGAAGATCACCTTGCCGGGGATGACGTTGGGCGCGCCCGGGAACGCCTGCACACGACCGACGGTGCCGACCTGGCGGCCGGGCGTGCTGGTGATCACGCGGTTGACCATGTCGATGTAACGGGCCGTCGCGAGCAGGCTGTCGTGCCGGTCGCCCATCGCGGTCGTGCCAGCGTGGTTGGCGACGCCTTCGGCCGTCACCTCCCATTGCCCGATACCGACGATGCCTTCCACGACGCCGATGTCGAGCTTCTCGCGATCGAGATTGCCGCCCTGCTCGATGTGCAGTTCGACGTAGGCCGCCACGTCACCGGCGGCACGTTTCACCGGCGCGAGCTTCGATGGATCGCCGCCCAGGAACGTGATCCCATCGCCGATCGTCTTGCCGCTGTGGGTCTTCAGGAGCAGGTCTTCCGGGGTCAGCTCGCCGACGAGCGCGCGGCTGCCCACCGTGCCGCCTTCCTCGTTCTGGAAGATGACCACCTCCAGCGGATGCCGCGTCACCACGTTGTTCGCCGCCAGCATCCGCGCGACCTCAATCGCGCTGAGCGACCCGACGTCCCCGTCGTAGTTGCCGCCGTCGGGTACCGAGTCGATGTGCGACCCGAAGACCAGTGGCTTGAGCGCAGCCACGCTCCCTGGCCGGCGGCCGAAGATGTTTCCGGCGGCATCGATGGTGACCGCGAGGTTGGCCTCGCGCATCACCTTCATCGCCCACTCGCGGCCCTGCTTATCGAACTCGGAGTAGGCGACGCGGCTCACGCCGCCATACGGATTCTTCCCGAACTGCGACAATTCGAGCAGGTGCCGGTTGACCCGCTCGCCGTCCACCCGGAGCGCGGGCCCAGCCCCATCATGCCGCGCCGCTGCTTCGCTTCGCGCTGCCCGGCCGACCGTCATCGCCCCGGCAAAGGCTGCGAGTTGCTGCGCGAACCGTCGTCGATTCATATAGTCCAGTCTCCTGCGCCGCCAGACTATCGCAATCAGGCCGGCGATTCCGGGGCCGAGGCGGCCCAGCGGATCGCCTCGTCGAGCCGGTCGAACCCGAAGTGCCGGAGTTCGGCTTCGACGAAATAGTCGGCCAGCGCCGGACCGGCGTCGGCCAGGATCCCGTCGGCCGCAACCGCGATGCGCGCGACCTTGCGGTGGTGGTCGCGTATGAAGCGGAGATGGCGGAGCAGCGCGCCGACATTCTGCCAGCCCGGAAATCTCCTGGTGTGAACCACGATGCCCTGGAGGCGCCCGGCCCGTTCGATCCAGGGGTCCACTGTCGCCGCGATCGCGTCGAAGTCCTCGGTGGCCAGCGGCTCTTCGGGTTCGACCACCAGGACACCGCTCTCGGTCAGGAGCCGGTGCGGCACGGTCCCGCGGGCCGGAGCGGCAAGCCAGTCGATCGCCTGCGCGCGCTCGGCGGTGGGGAAGACGTTGACCGGGCAGGGCATCATCGCGGAGAAGAACCGGGTGGCTTCACGTAACCACGCGATGTCGGTGACCACGGCGCAGCGCTCGAAGAGCCGCAGGTACTTCATGCCCAACCGCATGTCTTCGAGGCCCGCGCCCGCCGTGAACCGCTCGAACGCCGCCGGCAGCTCGTAGAGCAGGCGGACCCGGCGGCCCTCGCGATGAGCGGCTTCCATCACCGGCCTGAACACGCGATCGTAGTCCTCGCTGGTCACCGCGCCGGTTGCACGGATGCCGGTCACGCCGGCGGGCAGGTCGTTCAACAACTCCAGCACGATTGCCACTCCTCTCGTCGTCAAGCTGCGGAGCACGGCCCGAACGCTCCTCGCAGCATATGCGACCTCGCCGGCCGGGAGAGAGTCTGGCCGTCGGTGAGCGCCATCACTGCCGTGTAGAGTAGAGGCCATGATCTCAACCGGCGCGGCAGCGCCGCCTGGATGGCGCAGCCGGCTGCCGGCGGGCGTGCGCCCGTACGTGGAAGCGGCCCCGCTGGCCGCTGCCTTCCTCGGCGTTTCGTCAGGGTTCGCCTTCGCCATGATCGGCGCCACCCTCACAACGCGACTCGCGCAGTACGGAATCCGGAAGAGCGCCGTCACGGCATTCGCGCTGACGTTTCTCGCCTACAACTTCAAGTTCCTGTGGGCCCCGCTAGTCGACAACGTACGTCTGCCGGTGCTTGGCCGATTCGGGCAGCGACGCTCGTGGCTCTGGTTCGTCGGCGCGCTGGTGATGGCCGCGGTGGTCTTCCTGGGCAGCGTCGATCCAACGGCGGCGCTGCCGACGGTAGCGACCGCCGCGATTCTGGTCGGCGTCGCCGGGGCGACCTTCGACATCGTGATCGACGCCTACCGCATCGAGCTGCTCGAACCGCGGCAGCTCGGCGTCGGATCCGGGATGTCGCAGTATGGCTGGCGCATCGGCGCCGCGAGCTCAGGCGCGGTCGCCCTGGTCATCGCGGCGCGGTTCGGGTGGGCCGCGGCCTACGCCGTGTGCGCACTCTTTGCGCTGCCGGCAATGCTGACCGGCGTAGTGATGGGGGAGCCGGAACGGCGCCGCCCGCCGGCCCCGACGACCGGAGTGGTGGAGGCGGTCATCGCCTATTTCAGCCCGCTCGTCGAGTTCCTGCGCCGCCGCGGGGCGATCGTCGTGCTCGTGTTCGTGCTGATCCACAAGATCGGCGACACGCTCGCCAACCTCACCCTGCGGCTCCTCTTCCAGGACCTCGGGTTCAGCAACGACGAGATTGCGTTCTACGACGTCGGCGTCGGCTTCGTCGCCCTGCTGGCCGGCGTGTTCGTCGGCGGCGTGATGTACGCGGCGACGGGCATGAAGCGGTCGGTGTTCGTCAGCCTGGTGCTGATGGCCGTGTCCAATTTCAGCTTCGCGGCGCTGGCCGCCTACGGCCACAGCAACATCGGCATGGCTGGTGCGATTGGCTTCGAGAACTTCGCGAGCGGCATCGGCGGCGTCGCGGTGGTCGCCTACCTGTCGGCGTTGTGCAACCTGCGCTTCACCGCAACGCAGTACGCGCTGCTCTCCGCGCTGGCCAGCATCGCGGGCCGGTTCCTGACCGGCACCACTGCCGGCTCGCTCATCGAGGCGATGGGCTACGTCAACTTCTACCTGCTGACGACGCTGATTGCGCTGCCCGGCGTCTTCCTCTACGGGTACATGGTCCGTTCCGGGCTGGCCGACGTTTCGATCGGCACCGCAGGCCGGGAAGGCGAGTAACCGCGCTACCGTTTCGGGAAGAGGAGCGCGAGCGCCGCGGCGTCCGTGAACATGCAGCGCGCGTTGTGTCCGCACGCGGGCACTTGCTTGACCTCGTGCTTCGCGCCGAAACGCTGGTTCACGTACTGCGCATAGGCGAACCCGCGGGCCATCCGCGTCGGTCCCTGGGCCATCGCCGCGCAGGAATCGTCGAAGCCGAACAGCGGCAGGATATCCAGGCCGCCGAGCAGGTAGGTGGCCGGCCGCGAGGCCAGCTGCTTGCGAAGCTGATCGTCGGCGAGACGGGTGGCATACCCGACGCGATGCTGCAGGCCGTACGGCCAGTTGTCGTACGCAGTGCAGCCATCGTCGTCGCCGAAAGCGGCAAAGGGCGGCGCCGGCTTCGCGGGCAGGGCCGGGACGTAGCCCGGCGCGAGCGCCGACACGTGCTCCGCAAAGGCGGTTGCCGTCGGTCTCATCGGATCCAGGTACGCGTATGACGAGGGATTGGCCACGATGTAACTGACCGGGATCGCGAGCGTCTCGTGAACCTGGTTTGACATCTGGTAGCGCGACACGAATTGCCCGCCGGCCGAGTGCCCGGCGACGATGATGGTCCGCAGGTTGGGAAACGAATCGCGCCGCGCCAGCCGGCGGAGGATCGCGTCCATCACGTCGAACGAGGTCACCTTGGCCCCTTTCGCTTCGCCACCGGCGGTCCAGCGGGCCGGCCCGCCGCACTCCCAGTTGGCCTCGCCGTCGGCGAGCGCATCAGCGCACCCGCCGTTGTTCGACGCGAACCGGGGCGAGATGACGACCGTATCGTCGAGGGCGGCGCCAAGGAAGGCGGCGGCAAGCGTGTGAAGGAAGTAGTTGTCGGCGTCGCGTCCGGCGCCGTGGACCATGACCACCGCTCGCGTGATGTCGGCATTCCTGGCATCGAGCGGAAAGCTGCGGTAGACCAGCGTTCGCGCCGGGGCCGACCCCGCGGTCACCCACTCGGTGCAGGCAGTCGTTGCCGTGATGCACGGCGCGGCGCTGGCGCTCGCAGCCATCGACAGCAAGAACACGGACAACGCGGTGGCGATTGTTGTGTGCGTCACGAGTCTCCTCAGCCTTTCCGAACGGGTACCTGCGCGTGTTTGGCAGCTGCTGCTCTGACGATCGCCTTCACGTCCGGATATCGCGCAATGAACTCGTCTGGGTAGGTCCCTTCGATCGGTTCATCGAGAAAGTGTTTGAGCTCGATGGCGTTGGCCACCGACTTGGCATCGGCGTGATTGTTCATATAGGCGTATGTTTTCGGTACGATCTGCCGGACGGCCTTCAGCGTCTCGCCGAACTCGGCCATCTCGGCGGCCGAGTAGAGGTAATCGTATCGCTCGTCCTTGTGTTCGTGATGCCACCACTTCTTCGCGTTCCGGCCGTGAGCGCGCAGGTAGTAGAAGGTGGTGATGTTCGGCAGCTGGTTCTGGCGGATGGAGGTCCGGAACTTCGGCTCGTCGATGTGGACAAAAGCGGCGTCATGCTCGTTCAGCAGCGCGATCGTCTGGCCGAAACGGTCCGACCAGGAGCGATGCCGGAGCTCCACGGCCAGGCGGTAGTCCACGAAGGTCTTCAGCAGCCAGGTGAGATAGGCCACCGACTCGTCATCCCGCTTGAAGCTGGCCGGAAACTGGCACAGCAGGGCCCCGAGCTTTCCGCTCTCGGCGAGCGGGTCGAGCCCGCGCTTGAAGTCATCGACATCCGTCTGCGTCACGTCTCGCTTGTGCGTGAACTGCTGGAACAGCTTCAGGCTGAATTCGAAGCCCTCCGGCGTACGCGTGGCCCACGAGTGAGACGTCTTTGCGGCCGGCGGCCGGTAGAACGTGTTGTTGATTTCGACGGTGTTGAATCGCTCGGCGTAGTACTCGAGCTCGTCGAACTTGCGCTTCTTTCCGGGAATGGCCTGGCCCTGCTTGAGGGGATAGAACACACCGGTCCAGGGGCCGTAGCCCCCGGACGGATAGTTCCAGCCGCTGGTGCCGATGCGAACCTCGTTCAGCTGGGCCGTGTTCATGAGGAGCAGACCTCACCCCCATCATCGCAGCATCGGCCTGCCCGCGACGCGTTGTGATTACCCGATCGCCACTCGCGCGTTGCGGAAGATCCGCATCCACGGGCTGTCCTCACCCCATCCGTCGGGATGCCACGACATCTGCACCGTGCGGAAGACGCGCTCGGGGTGCGGCATCAGGATGGTGAACCGTCCGTCGGCGGTGGTGAGCGCGGTGAGCGCGTCGGGCGAGCCGTTGGGATTGAGCGGATACGTCTCGGCAGGACGCCCGTAGTTGTCAACGCAGCGGGCTGCGACGATGACGCGAGCGCGATCGGCGGGATCGTCGAAGGTCGCCTGGCCCTCGCCGTGCGCGGTCGCGACCGGAATCCGGCTGCCGGCCATGCCGCGGAAGAAGAGTGACGGGCTTTCGAGAATCTCCGCGGTCACGAAGCGCGCCTCGAACTGCTCGGAGGCGTTCTTCAGGAACCGCGGCCAGTGCGCGGCTCCGGGAATCATCGACTTCAGCTCGGCCATCATCTGGCAGCCGTTGCAGACGCCGAGGGCAAAGCTGTCCGGGCGCGCGAAGAAGCGCTCGAACTCGTGACGGACCCGGGGGTTGAAGAGCACGGATTTGGCCCAGCCGCCACCGCCGCCGAGCACGTCGCCGTAGGAGAAGCCTCCGCAAGCCGCGTACCCGGCAAAGCCGTCGAGCGAGATGCGGCCGTCGGCCAGGTCGCTCATGTGGACATCGTAGGCGTCGAACCCGGCACGCGTGAACGCCGCGGCCATCTCCACCTGGCCGTTGACGCCCTGCTCGCGGAGGATGGCGACCTTCGGCCGCGCGCCGCCGGCGATGAACGGCGCGGCGATGTCCTCGGCGGGATCGAAGGTCACCGCAGGCGAGATGCCCGGGTCTGACGCGTCGAGGATGCGGTCGTATTCCTGCTGCGCGAGCATCGGGTGGTCGCGAAGGAGCTGCATCTGCCACGTAGTTTCGCTCCACGCCCGGTGCAGGTCGACGCGGCTGGCCCGGAACACCGGAGCGCCCTCGCGGCGAATGGTGAGGTGATCGTCGCCCGCGGGCGCGCCGACCACCATTCCTTCGAGTCCGTGGCTCGCGAGGATTGCCTGCGCTCGAGTCCGATCGCGCTCGCGGACTTGCAGGACAACGGCCAACTCCTCTGCGAAGAGCCAGGCGAGAATTCCCGCTTCGTCCGCCGACGCAGTCGAGGCGTCGATCGCCAGACCGGTGTGCCCGGCGAACGCCATCTCCGCCAGGGTGACGAAGAGTCCGCCATCAGAGCGATCGTGATACGCGAGCACCAGCCCGGCATCGCGCAGTTCGGCGAGCGCTTTGTAAAGCGCGCCGACCCGCGCCGGATCGTCCACGTCGGGCGCCTCGTTGCCCGCCTGCTCGAAGACTTGCGCGAGGATCGACCCGCCGAGTCGCGTCTTACCGGCTGCGAGATCAACAAGGAGCAGCGCTGTCGGCCCAAGATCGGTTCGAACCTGCGGCGTCCACGTGCCGCGCACATCCGCGCACGGGCCGAAGGCCGACACGATGAGCGAGAGCGGGCCGATCACGTCGCCGGAGCGGCCGTTCTCGTTCCAGCGCGTCCGCATCGACATCGAGTCCTTGCCCACGGGAATGGCCACGCCGAGCGCGGGACACAGCTCGAGCGCGACCGACCTCACCGTCTCGAAGAGGGCCGCGTCCTCGCCGGGTGCGCCCGCCGCTGCCATCCAGTTCGCGGAGAGCTTCACGCGGTTGAGCGCGTCCACTGGCGCGGCGGCCAGGTTGGTGAGCGCTTCGGCGACGGCCATCCGGCCCGACGCGGGAGCGTCGATGACCGCGATCGGCGTCCGCTCGCCCATCGCGAAGGCCTCGCCGGCGTAGCTCTCGAACGACATCAGCGTTGCGGCGCAGTCGGCCACCGGTACCTGCCACGGCCCGACCATCTGGTCGCGCGAGCAGAGACCGCCGACCGTGCGATCGCCGATCGAGACGAGGAACGTCTTGTCGGCAACGGCGGGATGCCGCAGTACGCGACCCACCGCCTCGTCGATCGTGATGCCGCCGAGATTGACCGGCGCGAGCGGGCGGCTGACACGCTGCACATCGCGGGTCATGCGCGGCGGCTTGCCGAGGACGGCTGGCAGGTCCATGTCGACGGGCAGGTTGCCGAACAGCGCGTCGCGCACCTGGATCCGGTGATCGTCGGTGGCCACGCCGACGACGGCGAACGGGCAGCGCTCGCGCTCGCAGATCGCCGTGAAGGCGTCGAGCTGATCGGGCGGGACGGCGAGCACGTAGCGCTCCTGGGCCTCGTTCGACCACACCTCGCGCGGCGACATGCCTGGCTCTTCGTTCGGCGCGGCCCGCAGATCGATCCGCTCGCCGCGGCCGGCGCCATGCGCGAGCTCGGGAAGCGCGTTGGACAGACCGCCCGCGCCAACGTCGTGAATCGAGAGGATCGGATTCCGATCACCGAGGCCCCAGCAGCGGTCGATCACTTCCTGGGCACGCCGCTGGATCTCGGCGTTGCCGCGCTGCACCGAGTCGAAGTCGAGGTCCGCCGTGTTGGCGCCGGTGGCCATCGACGAGGCCGAGCCGCCGCCCATGCCGATCAACATGCCCGGGCCGCCAAGCTGGATGAGCAGCGCGCCCGAGGGAATGTCGGCTTTGTTCGCGTGCTGGTCACGAACGGCGCCGACGCCGCCGGCGATCATGATCGGCTTGTGGTAACCGCGCACCGCGCCGCCAACTTCCTGCTCGTAGGTGCGGAAGTAGCCACCGAGGTTCGGCCGCCCGAACTCGTTGTTGAACGAGGCA